>VBNH01000164.1 GCA_005878095.1 Gammaproteobacteria bacterium
TGTGTCAGACGCAGCGTGCCACGCTCCAGCGAGGTCACCAGCTCCTTCAGCTGCGCCGCCGACAGCTGCTCCAGACCCGCGAGCAGCAGCTCGATCGACGCCAGCTGTGCGGCGAGCGGTGTGCGGAACTCGTGCGAGATGTTGGCGAGCACCGAGTCGCGCGCCCGGCGAACCGCCTCGAGCTCGGTTTCGTCGCGGATCACCTGCACCTGCAGGTCCTCCACCTGCGCGGAGCTGGTGATCACCGCGGTGCGCGGCTCGCCCGGCCCCGCGCCGAGGTGCTCGACGGCCTTGGCACTGCCGGCACTGCGCGCCTGCAGGATCGGGCAGCGGAAATCGCAGGGGCGCCGGCCATCCTCGTTGCGCGGCTGCAGCACGTCGCCGCAGAAACGGCCCACCGCCTGGCTTGGCGTCACACCCAGCAGTCGCGCAGCCTGCGGATTGAGGTAACGGATGATGCGGTTCCGGTCGACCGCGTACACCCCTTCGACGATGCCGCTGAGCACCGCCTGGGCCTCGGCTTCGCGCCGCCGCAGCGTCGTGGTGAGATCGATGAGGTTGCGCCGCATGGTTTCCATGGTGCGCGCCAGGGCGCCGACCTCCGCAGCCCCGCCCGGCGGAATCGAGGCGGAGAAGTCCCCCGCGCCGAGGCGGGTGGCGGCGGCGGTCAGCGCGCGCACCGGGCCGGCGACCAGCTCACCCAGGATCAGGCCGGCGAACACCGCGAGCACGCCCAGGATCAGCGCGGTCACCAGGAGCTTGTGCACCAGGTGACGGGTGGGCGCGTCGACCGCGCCGGTCGGCAGCAGCGCCTCGATGAGCGCGATCGCCTCGCCGCTGGAGGCGAACACCGGCACGGCGCAGGCATACACGTCCTGCGCATCGATACGCTGCACCGCGGAGTGCCCGTCGGCGAGCGCCGCGGCGTACAGCGGCGTGAACGCGGTCAGCGCGCCGCTGGTGTAGGCGCGGTAGTCGATGAGCCTGATCTCCGCTCCCACCTGGCCGCTGAGCGCCCGCGCCAGCTTCTGGTCCAGGCGCCGCACCACGTACACCTGCATGCCCGCCCCGCCGAGCGCGGCGCGGGCGCCGAGCAGCGGCACGCGCTCGGTGGCGGACAGCGCCATGAAGGTCGCGCTCTGCTCGGCGCTCGCGGTGAGAATCCGCTGCCAGTCGAGCGCCGGGCCCGAAACGGCGAGCACGCTCTTGCCGGAGAGCACCGCGCAGCCATCCACGCCACCCGCCTCGCACACGCGCTGCAGGAACGGCGGCAGCGCGTCGCTCTGTCCTTCGGCCGTCAGGCGCTGCAGCGTCGGACGGTCGGCGAGCGCGCGCGCCGTGGCGAGCGCGTCCTCGCCCATGCGCCGCAGGTCTTCGCGCGCGGTCGTGGCCGCGAGCTGTACGCGCGCCTTGCCCTGCTCATCCGCGAGGTCGCGCAGCATGCCGCTTGCGTACCAGGAAATGCCGCCGCCCACCAGCAGCACCAGGCCCAGGTGGATCGCCACCAGCCACCAGCCGAGGCTGGTCCTGGCCGGGTCCGGCCACAGCGAGCTCCACAGGTGTGCCAGGCGTGCGCGCATCGCCGTCAGCGGCGCCGGTAACCGGTGCGCTCGACCAGGGTCTTGACCACGAGCGTCAGGGCCGCGAGCAGGGTGAGGAGCGAGGCGACGGCGAACGCGCCGACGAAGTTATATTCGTTGTAGAGGATCTCGATGTGCAGCGGCATGGTGTTGGTCAGGCCGCGGATGTGTCCGGACACCACCGACACCGCGCCGAACTCGCCCATGGCGCGCGCGTTGCACAGCACCACGCCGTACAGCAGGCCCCAGCGTATCTTCGGCAGCGTCACGTGAAAGAAGGTCATCCAGCCACCCGCCCCGAGCGTGATGGCGGCTTCTTCCTCGTCGTTACCCAGCTGCTGCATGAGCGGGATCAGCTCGCGCGCTACGTAGGGGAAGGTCACGAACATGGTGGCCAGCATGATGCCCGGCAGCGCGAAGATGATGCTGAGGTCGTGCTCGCGCAGCCACACGCCGAACCAGCCGTGCAGGCCGAACAGCAGCACGAAGACCATGCCCGAGATCACCGGCGAGATCGCCAGCGGCAGGTCGATGAGCGTGATGAGAATGCTCTTGCCGGGGAACTCGAACTTGGCGATCGCCCAGGCGGCGGCGAGTCCGAACAGGGTGTTGATCGGCACCACCGCCAGCGCCGTGGTGAGCGTGAGGCGCACGGCCGCCGCGGTATCCGGGTCGGCGAAGCTGTGCAGGTAGGCCTGCAGCCCCCGGGCGAGCGCCATGACGAACACGGTCGCGAGCGGCGCGAGCAGTACCGCCGCCAGGAACGTGAGCGACACCGCGATGAACAGCCAGCGCACCAGGGAGTGCAGCCAGGTGCGCTGTCCGGGGCGCGTGGCGTCGCCGGCGAGGGCGGAGGGGAGCGCTGCGGCCATCAGTGAGCCGCCCTGACATGCCGGCGGCGCCCCCACGCCTGCAACAGGTTGATGGCGAGCAGCACGACGAAGGAGATGCCGAGCATCACCACCCCCAGCGCCGCGGCGCCCTGGTAGTCGAACTCCTCGAGATGGATGACGATGAGGAGCGGGGTGATCTCGGTCTTCATCGGCAGGTTGCCGGCGATGAAAATGACCGAACCGTACTCCCCGAGGGCGCGCGCGAACGCCAGCGTGAAGCCGGTCAGGAGCGCGGGCAGCACCGCCGGCAGGATGATGCGGCGGAAGACGTAGATACGGCCCGCACCCAGGGTCTCCGCCGCCTCTTCCAGATCACGCTGCACCTCCAGCAGCGCCGGCTGCACGGCGCGCACCGCGAACGGCATGCTGATCAGCGTCAGCGCGAGGGTCACGCCCAGCCAGGTGTACGCGACTTTCACGCCCCAGGGCTCCAGGTAGCGCCCGATCCAGCCGTTGTGCGCAAACACCGTGGTGAGCGCGATACCTGAGACCGCCGTGGGCAGCGCGAAGGGCATGTCGATGAGCGCGTCGATGAGCCCTCTGCCAGGGAACTCGTAGCGCACCAGGGTCCAGGCGATGATCAAGCCGAACACCAGATTGATCGCCGCGGCGAGGAACGAGGCGCCGAAGGACAGGCGGTAGGAGCCGAGCGCCCGCGGACTCAAGACCACGTGCACGAAGTCGCTCCAGTGCAGGGAGGCGGCGGCCAGCGCCAGCGCGGCAAGTGGCAGCAGCACGATGGCGCTGAGGAAGAACGTGGTGAAGCCGAAAGTCAGGCCGAACCCGGGCAGCACGCTGGGCTGGCGGAAGCTCATGGGGAACCGCGGTACACGATCAGCATCGGCCACTGGCCGCCGTCGAGCAGTCCGCTGAAGCGCTCGGCGAAGCGTGTGAGCTCCGTCACGCCCACGATCAGCATCTGTGCGGGAGCCTCCGCCAGCCGCAGCGCCAGCTCCTGCGCGACATCGCCGAAGCGCAGCTCGGTGCGCATCTCCAGGCCGTGCGCCAGCTGCGCCTCCGAGCGCGCATCGAGCAGTTCGCGCATGCCGTGCTGCGCGCGGGCGCGGGCGCTCTGCTCGGGGAAGATACCCACGTAGACGGCTTCGGCGGAGAGGTGGCGCAGCACGCTCGCCGACACCGCGAGCGTGGCGCTGCGCGCGCCTTCACCCATCCAGTGAATCAGCACGCGCTGCGGTACCGCCGCATGTTCCGGCACCACCAGCAGGTCCTGCGCGCCGCGCCGCAACAGCCACTCGGCCTGGTGCGCGCAGTCCGTTTGCGAAGCGAGCGCGGTGGTGCCCACGAACGGGCCGTCCGCCGCGCACGCCGCCTCCGGCACGCCCAGCTGCGGCTCGGCGCGCATTGCGATGCGGGTCTTCATGCGCACGGCCAGCTCTGCGAGCAGCGGCTGCCGGCTGAGCGCGTCGGCGAGCGCGGGGCTGGCGGCACAGGCGGTGAAGCTCGACAGCGGTGTGGGCAGAACGTGCACGCGGCGCACGCCGATGGCGACGCTCTGACCGGGGTGGATCTCGAAGCCGCGCTGCTCGTGCTGCGTGCGCGTCACCAGGAGCGACGCGCCGGCAGCGCCGTCCGGCTGCGCGAGCAGCGGGGCCTGCACACCATTCTCGAGGCGCACGCGCAGGCTCTCGAGCGCCCCCGTGAATACCACCTCGGCCACCACCCCGCTCGCGAGGTAGCCGGAGCTCAGGGCGTCGCGCGACGCGGCAACCTCCACTTCCTCCGGGCGCACGACCGCGACCACCTCGCGCTCCTCGACGCCCGGCGAGCGCTCGGCGGCGGCCACCGTGTTGGCGCCCATCTGGATGCCATCGGGGGTGCGGCGCGCCAGGATCAGGTTGGCCGCGCCGAGGAAGGTAGCCACGAAACGCGTGGCCGGGCGCGAGTACAGGTCGTGCGGGGCACCCATCTCCAGCAGCCGCCCGAGATTCATGACCCCGATGCGGTCCGCCATCGCGAAGGCTTCCTCCTGGTCGTGGGTCACGAGCACGGTCGTGATCCCGAGCGCGCGCTGCACCTGGCGGATGGTGCGGCGCAGCTCCTCGCGGATCTTGGCGTCCAGGGCGCCGAAGGGCTCATCGAGCAGCAGCACCTCGGGTTTGTGCGCCAGCGCACGCGCCACCGCCACGCGCTGCTGCTGGCCGCCGGACAGTTGCGCCGGCAGCCGCTGATCCATGCCCTCGAGCGCCACCAGGCGCAGCAGCTCCTGGCGGCGCTGCCGGCGCGCCGTGGCGCGCATGTGCCGCACGCGCAGCGCGAACTCGATGTTCTCCGCCACCGTCATATGGCGGAACAGCGCGTAGTTCTGGAACACCAGCCCCACGCCGCGCTTGCGGGCGGCGACGTGCGTGACGTCGCGGCCGTGCAGCGCGATGCGGCCATGGTCGACAGCCGACAGACCGGCGATGGCGCGCAGCAGCGTGCTCTTGCCGCTGCCGCTCGGCCCGAGCAGCACGAAAAACTCCCCGTCACCGATGTCGAGCGAGACATCGTTGACCACCGGCGCGCCGGCGTAGTGCTTGGTGACCTGGTCTAGCGTGATGGACATTCCGGCGATGCTACCGGGGGCGTGACCGGGTCGTCAGTTTCCACCCGGTAACGGGCGGGTGACAAACGGGTTACAGGCGCGGGGTCCTACGGCGGCGTCGGCGGCCCCTCACCACGGGGTGCCGACGAGTTCGCGCTTGTAGTCCTGCAGCACCTGGTAGAGGCGCCGCCACAGCGGACCGGGCCTGCCGGTGCCGACGGGGCGGCCGTCGAGGGCCGTCACCGGCTGCACCTCGCGCGTGGCGGCCGAGATCCACACCTCATCGGCCGAGCGCAGCTGCGCCTCGCTGATCGGCAGGACGCGGCTGTGCAGGGCGGCGCGCGCCGCCAGCTCCTCCACCACCCCGCGCGTGGTGCCCGGCAGAATGCGGCGCGAGTGCGGCGGCATCAGCAGCTTGCCGCCGAGCACCACGTGCACGGCGGACGCGGAGGCCTCGGTGAGCTCGCCGTCGCGCAGCAGGATGGTCTCGGACGCTCCCGCGTCCACCGACAGCTGGCGCAGCAGCACGTTCGCCAGCAGCGCGGTCGACTTGATGTCGCAACGCGCCCAGCGGCTGTCCTCGGCGGTCACGCACGCGACTCCGCGTTCGAGGATCTCGGGGCCGTTCACCGGCAGGGGTGCGCAGAACGCGAATACGGTGCGCGGGATCTGCGGCAGCGGCGCGTGGGTGCGGCCGTGCTGCGCGCCGCGTGTCACCTGCCAGTACACGTAACAGTCGCCGCCGCCGTTGCGCTCGATGAGCGTGCCGAGGATCGCGCGCCATTCCTCGCGCGTGTGCGGATCCGCCATGCCGATGCCGGCGAGGCTGTGCGTGAGGCGCTCGCCGTGGGCGGCGAAGCGGAACGCTCGCCCGCCGTATACCGGCATGAGCTCGTAGACGGCGTCCGCGTACAGGAAGCCGCGATCGAGCGGGGAGATTCGCGCCTCGGCGAGCGGCAGGTATGCGCCGTTCAGGTAGCACAGGGGCAGGGGCTCGGCCATGCGCTCTAAGGGCTCAATGGAACCACAATGCCATGCTGTCCATGGCGCGCGTCCACAACCCGCCCGCTGGTACCGGCGCCAGCGGTGCGAGGGGTGCGCGCGCGATCACCTCGCCCGTGGCATCCGCCACGGTCAGCTCGCCCACGGGCTTGCCGGCCGCGAGCGGTGCAATCAGCGGCTCGCCGCTTAAGCGCGCACTGGTGCGCAGCGCCGCGCCCTGCCCGCGGCCGACGGTCGCGTAGACATCGTACGGCACGCCGACCGCGGCGAACTCGCTCGCCGACTTGTAGACGCGCGGCTTCAGCACCGTCTCGCGCGCCGCCTTGACGCGCACGGTCTCGTAAAAGGTGTAGCCGTAATTCAGCAGGGCGGCGCTGGCATCCTCGCGCGCCCTGACGCTCGGGGCACCCAGAACTACCGACACCAGCCGCATGCCGTTGCGGTTGGCGGAGCTCGCAAGGCAGAAGCCGGCGCTGTCGGTGTGCCCGGTCTTGAGCCCGTCGACCGACGGATCCTTGCCGAGCAGGCCGTTGCGGTTGTCCTGGCGGATGTTGTTCCACATGAATTCGCGCAGGCTGAACAGCGGATAGAACTGCGGAAACTCGCGGATGAGCGCATCGGCGAGCGTCACCGTGTCGCGCGCCGTGGTGTAGTGATCGGGGGAGGGCAGGCCATCGGCGTTCTCGAAGCGGCTCGACTTCATGCCGAGGCGCCGGGCGTACTCGTTCATCATCTGCGCGAAGGCGGCCTCGGTGCCGCCGACCTTCTCGGCGAGCGCGATGCTGGCGTCGTTCCCGGACTGCACGATCATGCCCTTGATGAGGATGTCGACCGGGATCTGCGTGCCGACCTGCACGAAACTGCGCGAGCCCCCCGTGCGCCAGGCGTGCTCGCTGACGGTGACCATGTCGGTGAGTTTCAGCCGGCCTTCCGCGAGCGTCCTGAAGACCACGTACGCCGTCATCAGCTTGGTGAGGCTCGCAGGCTCGGCGCGCTCGTCGGCGTGCCTCTCGGCCAGCACGCGGCCGCTGAAGTGATCGACCAGCAGATAGGAGCGCGCGTTGACCTCGGGGGGTGCGGGTATCGGGGCCGCGGCCTGCGCCGGCGGGGTCGCGGCGGCGAGCGCCAGCGCGACCCAGGCGAGGACGGTGAACAGTGAGCGGACCACGGGTGCGGATCTTAACCCAAGCGCGACCTGCCCAAGCGCCGCCGGCGTGCGGCCCGCGAAGGCGGCGCGCGCGCTTCAGTCGAGGGCCAGCCGGGCGTCGCGGATGCCGAGCGCTGCGAGGCGCGCGGCGAGTGAGTCGAATTGCGCGACGCCGCTTACCGGCCCGAGGCGCACGCGGTACAGGCGTGATTTGCCGTCCAGGGGCGAGAGGATGAAGGCGCTGGCCAGTCCTGCGGCGTGCAGCCGCTCGAGCAGGTGCTGCGCGTTGTGCGCATCGGCGAATGCGCCCGCCTGCACGTACAGTGAGGGTGGCGGGGACTGCGCGCTGCGCGTCAGCTCATCGGGCGCGCCCGGCGTCAGCGCCCGCACCTCCACGAGCGTGGTCCCTTCACGGATCATGTCGAGCTTTGCGGCCGCCGTGTAGGACAGATCGATGAGGCGGTTGGCGATGAACGGGCCGCGGTCGTTGATGCGCACTACGACGCTCCTGCCGTTGCGCAGATTGGTGACGCGCACATAGGTCGGCAGCGGCAGGGTCTTGTGAGCCGCGCTCATGCCGTACATGTCGTAGGGCTCGCCGCTCGAGGTGTTGCCGCCGTGGAAGGTCGGGCCGTACCAGGAGGCCACGCCGCGTTCCAGGTAGCCGTCGGCGGCCGTGAGCACGAAGTAACGCCGGCCCAACACGTCGTAGAAGGGCGGATTGCCGTGGGCGCTGCGCGGCTCCAGGCGCGGCACGGCATCGGGGATCGATTCGACGCCGGCCGGCGGCGGCGGCACGGGTGCCGGCAGGGGTATGCGCTCCGCAGGCTGCGGCGCACGGCGCGCGCTGCTCGCACACGCCGTCAGCAGAACGGTGAGCGCGGCGGCGCTCACCGCCGCGAGCGGTGCTGCGGCGCGCTGCGCGGCGCTCACGGCGCGGCGTCGTGCATGCGCTGCGCGACGGCCTGGGCCAGCTCGTGCACCGCCATGACGTAGCGCGCGCTGGCGTTGTAGCGCGTGAGCACGTAGAAATTATGGAATCCGACCCGGTAGGCCGGACCATCGCGCTGCTCGGCGGAGATCAGCACCACCGGAGTGTCGGCCGGTACGCTCATCTCGACCTTCACGCCGTGCGCGGCGAGGCTCTCGACGGTCTCGTTGAGCTCCAGATTGTGCGGCTCGATCTGGAAGCTCGGATCGGGCTCGAGCCGGGTCTCCGCCAGCACCGGCCCGCCAGCCACCCAGCCGTGCTCGCGCAGATAGTTCGCCACGCTCGCGAAGATCTCGTCCCAGTCTCCCCACAGATCGCGCGGCCGGTCGGAGCTGGCAGCCACCGCATAGCGCCGATATTGCGAGGGCATGAACTGTGGCACGCCCAGGGCGCCGGCGTATGACCCGGGGACGTTGAGCGGGTCGAGCTTGTTTTCTTTCGCCAGCAGCAGGAATTCCTCGAGCTCGCCACGGAAGAACTTCTGACGCGGCGGGTAGTCGAACGCGAGCGTTGCGAGAGCGTCCAGTGCGCGGTAGGGGCCGGTATTGCGCCCGTAGTGTGTCTCGACGCCGAGGATCGCCACCAGGTACTCACACGGCACCTGGTACTGAGCGCAGACCTGCTCGAGCGAGTTCTTGTGGTCGAGCCAGAAGCGCACGCCGTCGCTGATGCGGTCGCGGGTGAGGAAACGGTCGCGATACTCCCACCAGGGCGCCACCTTCTCGATGGGGCGGTTCATCGTCTCGAGGATCTTCGGCTGCGGTTGCGCTTCCTTCAGCAGGGCGCGCACGTCCTTGCGGTTGAGGCCGTCGCGGCTCACCACGTCGTTGACGAATTCGATGATCTCGGGGCGCTGCAGGTCGAAGCCACCCGCGGCTGCGTCGTCCGGCTGCGCGCCCGCCGGAGCGCAGGCAAGCGCGGCGAGCAGGAAATTACGGCACTTGTTCAACGCCACGTGTTCGACTACGACCCCACGAGCTTACGCCGTGAATACAGCGCCATGAGAATACCGAAGCCGGCGAGGAGCGTCACGACCGAGCTGCCTCCATAGCTCACCAGGGGCAGCGGCACGCCGACCACCGGCAGCAGTCCCGTGACCATGCCCGCGTTGATGAACACGTACACGAACAAGGTGAGCGCGAGACTGCCGGCGAGCAGGCGCGCGAAGGTATCCTGGGTCTGGGTGGCGAGATAGATGGCGCGGCCGACGACGAACACGTACAGCAACAGCAGCAACAGCAGGCCGAGGAGGCCGAACTCCTCGCCGATGACGGCGAAGATGAAGTCGGTGGAGCGCTCGGGGAGGAATTCGAGCTGCGCCTGGCTGCCGTTCATCCAGCCCTTGCCGAACACGCCGCCCGAGCCGATCGCGATCTGTGACTGGATGATGTGGTAGCCGGCGCCGAGTGGATCGGCCTGCGGGTTCAGAAACATGAGCACGCGCTTGCGCTGGTAGTCGTGCATGAAGCTCCAGCCGAACCAGGCCCCCAGGGCGGCAAGCACCAGCAACGCCACCATGACGCGCACGCGCAGGCCGGCGAGGATGATGACCAGCGAGCCGGCGACCGCGATGAGCGCGGCCGTGCCCACGTCGGGCTGGATGGCCACCAGCCCCACCGGCACCAGGATCAGCACGCTGAGTGCGCCCAAAGACGGCCAGCCCGGCGGCAGCGGCCGCTCGTGCAGGTACCAGGCGCACATCATCGGGACTGCCAGCTTCATCAGCTCCGAGGGCTGGAAGCGGAACAGTCCGAAATTCAGCCAGCGGCGCGCGCCCATGCCGACATGGCCGATCGTGACGACGAGCATGAGCAGCACGCACCCGCCCGCGTACAGCCACGGCGTGCTACGGCGCAGGAAGTTCGGATTCACGCGCGCCAGCACCAGCATGGCGATGGTGCCGAGCAGCAGCCGCAGCGCCGTGCGCACTATCGTGGCGATGCTCTGGCCGGAGGCGCTGTACAGCACGATGAGCCCGTAGGCACAGATGAGCCCGAGTCCCACCATCAGCGGACCGTCGATCTGCAGCGCCGAGAGCACCCGTGCAGCGCCCGTGAGCGTGCGGCGCGTGCGTGAGCCGGAGCTGACGTCCTCGTAGATCATGTCTGTGGCTTGAGCTTGCCGTCCGCGCCGAGCAGATAGGCGTCCAGCACCTTGCGGGCGATGGGCGCCGCGGCGCTCGCGCCCGCCCCGCCGTTCTCCTCCAGCACTGCGAGCGCGATGCGCGGCTGATCGGCGGGCGCGAAGGCGATGAACCAGGAATGATCACGCAGCCGCTCGCTGACCAGCTTGGCGTTGTACTTCTCGGTGCGCGAGACCGTGAACACCTGCGCGGTGCCGGTCTTGCCGGCAAAGCTATAGGCGGCATGCGCGCCAATCGCGGCGGCCGTGCCGCGCGTGACGACCCCGATCATGCCGTGCACCACGCGCTGCCAGTCTTCGGGCGTGACGCCGGGCACCTCGCCGTCCGACACCGGGGCGATGCGATGCAGCTCCCCGGTGCGCGGATCGCGGTAAGCCGCGACCACGCGCGGCCTCCAGATCTTGCCGCGGGTCGCGAGGATGCTGGCATAGTGCGCCAGCTCGATCGGCGTGACGGTAAGGTACCCCTGGCCGATGCCGAGGCTCACCGTTTCGCCCGGGAACCACACGCGGTCCTGCGGACGCGAGAACGCCTTCGCCTTCCACTCGCGCGAGGGCAGGATCCCGGCCTTCTCGCCGCCGATATCGATGCCGGTCGGCTTGCCAAAGCCGAACGGCCCCATAAACGTGGAGAGGCGGTCGACCCCGAGCTCGTTGGCGAGGCCGTAGAAGTAGACATCGCACGAGCGCGCGATGGCATCGTCGAGATCGACCGCGCCGTGATGCTCGTTGTGGTATTCACGATAGATGAAGGAGCTGCCGGGTAGATGGAAGGAGCCGGCGCAGTAGCGGTGCGCCAGCGGGTCCACCACGTGGTAGCTGAGCCCGGCGAGCGCGATCGCCGGCTTCACGGTCGAGCCCGGCGGATAGGTTCCGCGCAGCGCGCGGTTGAAGAGCGGCCGGTCGATGTCGTTGTTGAGCACGCCGTACTCGCCCGCGGTGATGCCGCGGCCGAACATGGTGGGATCGAAGCCCGGCAGGCTGACGAGCGCGATCACGTCGCCGTTGTTCGGATCGAGCGCCACGACCGCGCCTCGATGCCCGGTGAGCGCGGCCTCGGCGGTGCGCTGCACCTTCAGGTCGATCGACAGCAGCAGATCCTCACCGGCGCCCGGTGCCCTCGTGCGCAGGTTGGGGACGAACGCGCCCTGGCGCTCCACCGAGCGTCCCTGTGCGTTCACCAGAACCTCGCGAAAGCCGTTGGTGCCATGCAGCTCACCCTCGTAGGCGCTCTCGACGCCGAGCTTGCCGATGAGGGAGGTGCCGGCGTAGGCGGCGCGGTCGATGTGCTTCAGATCCTGCTCGCTGATGGCGCCCACGTAGCCGAGCGCGTGCACCGCCAGCTCGCCATTCGGGTACCAGCGGGTCTGGCGGGTCTTGATATCCAGGCCCGGAAACTCGAAACGCCGCACGGCGAAACGCGCGATGTCCTCGTCCGACATGCGCAGGCGGATCGGCACGCTGTCGAAGCTGCGGCTCGAGTCGATGGTGCCCTCGAGCTCATCGACGTCCTCGGCACGGATGAGATCGAACTGCACCAGGCGCGCGAGCGTCTGCTGCACGTCCGGCACTTCTTCGGGCACCAGTTCCAGCTGGTAGGCGGGCTGGTTGCCCGCGATCACCTCGCCGTGGCGGTCGAGGATCAGTCCGCGCGCCGCCGGGATCGGCTCGTTGCGCACCCGGTTACCCTGGGAGAGCTCCGCGTAGTATTCGTGACGGGCTACCTGCAGCACGAACAGACGCACGATCAGGCCGACGGTAGCCACCGCCATGATCGTGGCGCAGATGAGCGCGCGCTGATCGAAGAGGCGCTGTTCCCGCCAGTGATCCTTGATGTGCACCGCCGGCATGCCTGGAACTCCTCAGAGACCCTCAGCCAAGGATAGTGCCACTCACGCGCGCCCGCGCGCGCCGGAGGCCAGTACGGCGGCGACCGGCGGCCACAGCAGTGCACCGGTCACGGTGTGGACCCAGCGCAGCGGACTCGTGACCGGGTGGCCGCTCCAGCCGTCGATCGCGAACAGCACGAACTCGTAAACCGCCAGCGCGGCGAACACGATCAGCGCCTGCTGGAACGCGGGCTTGGAGCGGATACGCTGGTGCTCGCGCACGGCGATGTAGGTGACCAGCGTCAGGGCGAGGGCGTGCTGCCCCAGCACCGGCCCCTGGAACACATCGAGCGCGAGGCCGGCGAAGAACCCCAGGGCGATGTCGCCGGTTCGCGGCGCGTTCACCGACCAGTACAGCACCGCGAGCACCAGGAACACCGGTCGCAGGACGTCGAGCCAGGGCGGCAGCGGCAGCACGGTGAGCACGAGTGCCACGAACGCGGTGAAAAGTATGCGGCCGCCGCTTGGCGCGCTCACTGCTGCTCCTTCGCGTGCGGAGCATCCGGCTGCGGCGTGGGGGGCTCATGCCTGGGGGGCTCCGGCGTCGCGGGCTCCGGCGTCGCGGGCTCCGGCGTAGCGGGCTCCGGTGGGGCCGACTGCGGTATGGCAGCCTTGGGTTCGGTGGCGTTGGGTGCGGCAGCCGGTTTGGTAGCCTGCGGTTCGGTAGCCTGCGGTTCGGCGGGCTGCTTGCGCCCCACAGCCGCCGGCGGTCGCGCCCGGGCGGGCTGCGGCGTGGCAGCCGGCGGCCCTGGCGCTGCGGACAGCGGTCGCGGTGGGACGGCCTGCGGTTGCAGGGAAGGGATGCCGCTCTTGAGCTCACCCAGGGACTTGCCCGTGGTGGGCGTGGGGGCCGTGGGGCGGTCGGCGCGGAACCATACCAGCATGACTTCACTGTCGGTATCGACGTGCGCGAGCGGCTCAGCCCGCACCTGAGCCAGCGGCTGCACCGCGTCGCGGTGCACCTCGGTGACGCGCGCCACCGGATAGCCCTCCGGAAACACGCCCCCGAGCCCCGAGGTCACCAGCAGATCGCCGCTCTTGATGTCCGCATTGGCCGGCAGGTAGGGCAGCGCGAGTGAGGCGGCGTCGCCTGCGCCGACGGCGATGGTGCGCAGACCCGTGCGCTCGATGCGCACCGGAACGGCGTGCTCCGGATCGGTGATCAGGATGACTTCGGCGCTCCAGGGGCCCACGTGCGCCGTCTGGCCGATCAGTCCCCGGTCATCGAGTACCGCCTGTGCCTTGAAGACCCCGTTGACCGCCCCGCGGTCGATGAGCAGGCGCTGCCTGAGGCTGCTCAGCTGGATACTGACGATCTCCGCCGCGAGCCAGCGGTCGGCGACCGGTGGCAGGGCTGCACGCAGTCCGCGCAGCTCGCCGTTCTCGCGCGCCAGGGCCTCGTACCGCATCGAGCGCAACTCGAGGTCGCGCTGCGCCGCGCGCAGGCGCGCATTCTCCGCCTGCAGCCGCTCGCGGCTCTCGAAGCTCTGCCCGATCCAGCGCCAGGCTGCGGGCGGGGAGTTCACCGCGAGCTGGATGGGGTAAGCGGCGGCTTGCAGCAGGTAGCGCACCTGCTCGAGGTAGTGCTGGTGCTGATCGAGGTACATGACCACGACGGCTACCGCCGCATACAGGGTAAAGCGAAAGCCGGCAGAGCCGCCCCGCCCCTGCCACGGTCTGCCGGCCGGTGTCCCGAAGGCGGCCACTCAGGCTCGCGCGCTCCGTGCGCTACTCAAGACCGAAGTGACCGGGGCCCAGCTCGTCCATCAGCTCGAGAATGCGCCCGCCACCGCGCGCCACACAGGTCAGGGGGTCGTCCGCCACCACGACCGGGAGCCCCGTCTCCTCGGTGAGCAGCTTGTCGATGTCGCGCAGCAGCGCGCCGCCGCCCGTGAGCACGATGCCACGCTCGGCGACGTCCGCCCCCAGCTCCGGAGGAGTCTGCTCGAGCGCCTGCTTCACGGCACTCACTATGCTCTGCAGCGGCTCCTGTAAGGCCTCGAGGATCTCGTTGCTGTTCAGCGTGAAGCTGCGCGGCACGCCCTCGGAGAGATTGCGGCCCTTCACCGACAGCTCGCGCACCTGTTGGCCGGGGTAGGCCGAACCGATCTCGATCTTGATGCGCTCGGCGGTCGCTTCGCCGATGAGGATGCCGTAGTTGCGGCGCACGTAGTTCATGATCGCCTCGTCGAAGCGATCGCCGCCGATGCGCGCGGAGTTGGCGTACACCACGCCATTCAGCGACAGCACGGCTACCTCGGAGGTGCCGCCGCCGATGTCGAGCACCATCGAGCCGCGCGCCTCGTGCACCGGCAGTCCCGCGCCCACCGCCGCGGCCATCGGCTCACTCACGATCGCCACGTTGCGCGCGCCCGCGCCCTCGGCCGACTCGCGGATGGCGCGCCGCTCCACCTGCGTCGAACCGAACGGCACGCACACCAGCACCCTTGGGGAGGGCTTGAGCGTGCGGTTGCCGTGCACCTTGTTGATGAAGTGCTGCAGCATCTTCTCGGTGTAGGTGAAGTCGGCGATCACGCCGTCCTTCATGGGACGCACGGCCGTGATATGCCCGGGCGTGCGCCCGAGCATGGCCTTGGCCTCGGAGCCGACCGCGACGATTACCTTGCCGCTGCGCCCGGGCTCGTCCTGCACCGCGACCACCGAGGGCTCGTTGAGCACGATGCCCTTGTCGCGCACATAGATCAGGGTGTTCGCCGTACCCAGATCGATCGACAGATCGCTCGAAAAATAACCGCGCAGGCGTTTGAACATGCAGCGACCGGGAGTGAGCGGCGGGAGAGGCCGAAAGTGGCGCGTAATCTAGCAACCGACAGGACATTGAGCAAGGCAACATGTATGATTTTGCGTTAGTTTTCTCACTTCGCCACGCGCGCCGCGAACCTCCCATGGCCCTCACACGCGAACAGATCGCGAGCATCGCTGCCCTGGCGCGGCTCGACCTCACCGCCTCCGAGATCCCGGTGTACCAGGACAGCCTGTCGCGGATCCTCGACTTCGTTGGCGCCCTGGATCGCGCCCAGACCACCGACGTCGTCCCGATGTCGCATCCGCTTCCGGGCCTGTCGCAGCGTCTGCGGCCGGACGTGGTGAGCGAGCAGGACCGCCACGAGCAGTATCAGGCTAACGCGCCCCAGGTCGCCGCCGGCCTGTACCTCGTTCCCAAGGTCATCGAGTGAGGCAGCCGTGAGCGGTTGGCACACCGGCACGCTGACAGAGCTGGCCGCGGGGCTGCGCGCGCGGAAGTTCTCGAGCGTGGAACTGGTGCGCGCGTTTCTCGCGCGGATCGATGCGAACCAGGCCACGCTCAACGCATTCATCTCGGTGACACGCGAGCAGGCGCTCGCGGAGGCGGCCGCCGCGGATCGGGCACTGGCCGCGGGCGGCGCCGGCGCACTCACGGGTGTGCCGATCGCCCACAAGGACATTTTCTGCACCCAGGGTGTACGCACCACCTGCGGTTCGCGCATGCTGGATAACTTCGTCGCGCCCTACGACGCCACGGTGGTGGCGAAACTCAAGGGCGCCGGTGCCGTCATGCTGGGCAAGACCAACATGGACGAGTTCGCGATGGGCTCCTCCAGCGAGACGAGCTTCTACGGCCCGGTGCGCAATCCCTGGAACCCGCAGCTCGTGCCCGGGGGCTCCTCGGGCGGCTCCGCCGCCGCGGTCGCCGCGCGCCTCATCCCGGGTGCGACCGCGACCGACACCGGCGGCTCGATCCGCCAGCCCGCGGCTCTATGCGGCATCACCGGCATCAAGCCCACCTACGGGCGCGTGTCGCGCTACGGGATGATCGCGTTCGCCTCGAGTCTCGACCAGGGCGGGGTGCTGACGGCGAGCGCCGCGGACGCCGCGCTGCTGCTGCGGGAGATGGCCGGGTTCGATGCCAACGATTCCACCAGCGTCGACACGCCGGTGCCTGACTACGTCGCCGCCCTCGAGGAGCCGCTCGCGGGTCTGAAGGTGGGACTGCTCAGGGAGTTCTTCGACAAGGGACTGGATGCGCACAACGAGCAGCGCGTGCGCGAGGCGCTCAAGGTCTACGAGCAGCTCGGCGCGCGCCTCACCGAGGTGAGTCTGCCAAACCTGCCGCTCTCGGTTCCGGTGTACTACGTGGTGGCGCCGGCGGAATGCTCGTCGAATCTGGCGCGTTTCGACGGCGTGCGCTTCGGGTACCGCTGCGAGAACCCGCGCGATCTCACGGATCTGTACAGTCGCTCGCGCGGCGAGGGTTTCGGGACGGAGGTGAAGCGGCGCATCATGACCGGCACTTACGTGCTGTCGGCCGGTTACTACGATGCCTATTACCTGAAGGCGCAGCGCGTGCGCCAGCTCATCAACGCCGACTTCACGCGCGCCTTCGGCAGCGTGGACGTGCTCATGGGACCGACGACGCCGACGCCCGCCTTTGCGATCGGCGCCAAGACCTCGGACCCCATTACCATGTACCTGAACGACATCTACACCATCGGCGCGAATCTTGCCGGGCTGCCCGCGGTGTCCATTCCGTGCGGTTTCGTGCAGGGCTTGCCGGTGGGCCTGCAGATCGTGGGCCCGCACTTCAGCGAAGCGCGGGTGCTGAGCGCGGCGCACGCGTTTCAGCGCGTCACCGACTGGCACACACGCGTGCCGCCGGGCTACGCATGAGCGCCTGGGAAACGGTCATCGGGCTGGAAATCCACGCCCAGCTCGCCACCCGCTCGAAGATCTTCTCCGGCTCCGCCACCGCGTACGGCGCTCCGCCCAATGCCCAGGCGAGCCTGGTGGACCTCGGGTACCCGGGCGTACTGCCGGTGCTGAACGCGCAAGCGGTGCGCATGGCCGTGAAGCTCGGGCTGGCGATCAACGCGCGCATCGCCACGCAATCGGTGTTCGCGCGCAAGAATTACTTCTACCCGGATTTGCCGAAAGGCTATCAGATCAGTCAGTACGAGCAGCCGATCGTCGCCGCGGGCGCGCTCGACATCGTGCTCGATGACGGTGAGGTCAAGCGCATCGGGATCACCCGCGCGCACCTCGAGGAGGACGCCGGCAAGTCGCTCCATGAGGGCCTGCCGGGGGTGACCGGCATCGACCTGAACCGCGCCGGCACCCCGCTGGTGGAAATCGTCTCCGAGCCGGATCTGCGCTCGGCGAAGGAGGCCGTCGCCTACATGAAGAAGGTGCACACCCTGGTGCGTTATCTCGAGATCTGCGACGGCAACATGCAGGAAGGCTCGTTCCGCTGCGACGCCAACGTTTCGGTGCGCCGCAGCGGCACGTCCAAGCTCGGTACGCGCGCGGAACTCAAGAATCTCAATTCCTTCCGCTTCGTCGAGCGCGCCATCAACTACGAGGTCGCGCGCCAGATCGAGATCCTCGAGTCCGGACGCCAGGTGGTGCAGGAGACGCGCCTGTACGATCCCGACCGGGGCGAGACCCGCTCCATGCGCTCCAAGGAGGAAGCGAACGACTACCGTTACTTCCCCGATCCGGACCTGCTGCCGGTGGTGCTCGACGAGGCGTTCATCGAGCAGGTGCGCGCCACCTTGCCGGAGCTGCCGGACCAGAAGGCCGCCCGCTTTGCCTCGCAGTACGGACTGTCGGCTTACGATGCGGGCGTGCTCACGGGCAGCCGCGAGCTCGCCGCGTACTATGAAGATGTCGTGCGCGAGCTGCCGCAGGAGCCAAAGCTGGCGGCCAACTGGGTCATGGGAGAGCTCGCCGCGGCCCTGAACAAGGAGAATCTCGAGGTCGGTTGCGGCAGGCTCCCTGCGGCGCGCCTGGCGGGGCTGCTGCGGCGCATCTGCGACCAGACCATTTCCGGCAAGATCGCCAAGGAGGTGTTCGAGACCATGTGGTCGGACGGTGCGAGCGCCGATGCGGTGATCGACGCGCAGGGCTTGCGGCAGATCACCGATACCGCCGCCATCGAGCGCGTGATCGATGAGGTGATGGCCCGCAATCCCGCTCAGCTCGCCGAGTACCGCGCGGGCAAGGACAAGCTGTTCGGATTTTTCGTCGGCCAGGTCATGAAAGCGACCGCCGGCAAGGCCAACCCGGCGCAGCTGAACGAGCTGCTGCGCCGAAAGCTCGCTTAGCTGAGGCTTCAATCGCGACGGCGCCGCGCGCGCTGACCGGGCAGCGCCCGGGGTTGAGTTGCGTGAGTGCCTGCTCCATTGTGCTCACGATGGACCCGTACACTGTCCCGAGCAGCGACCAGGTGCGTCGCTTCATATTCGAGAAGCAGCCGGTGCGCGGGCACTGGGTGCGCCTCGAAGGCGCTTGGCGCGAGCTGCGCGCGCATGCCGATTACCCGCCGGTCGTGAGCGAGCTGCTCGGCGAGGCGGTGGCCGCCTCGGTGCTCCTCGCCGCGACCCTGAAGTTCCGCGGCACTCTCACGTTCCAGTTGCAGGGCAACGGCGCAGTCGGCCTGCTGGTGGCGCAGTGTGCCCATGATTTCCGAGTGCGAGCCGTAGCGCGTTGCGCCGGCGTTGCGCTGCGCGGATTGTGCGGCGACGGCCGGCGTGGCGCGATCTTCCGGCGCCTCGTCGGCACCGAAGGCCGCATCACGGTGACGATCGAGGCGGAGGAGAAGAGCATGCGCTACCAGGGGGTCGTGCCCGTCGCGGGCACTTCGCTCGGCGAGTCGCTGGAGGCGTACTTTGCCTCCTCCGAGCAGTTGCCGACGCGCGTGCTGCTTGCGGCGGACCATGCCTGTGGCGCCGGGATGCTGGTGCAGAAGCTGCCCGATGGGGATGCGGGTGATCCGGAGGAGGTCGCGGCGGTCTGGGAGGGCGCGCAGCGTGGCATCGAGGGAGTGACGCCGGCGCAATTGCTGCAGTGCTCGGCCGAGCAACTGCTGGCGCAGCGCTTTACCGAGCACGACCTGCGGCTGTTTCGTGGCTCACCGGTGCGATTCGAATGCCGCTGCAGTCAGGGGCGGGTTGCGGGACTTTTACGGGCGCTCGGAGCCGAGGAGGTCCGCGGCGTGCTCCAGGAGCAGGGGGCCGTGACGGTGACCTGCGAGTTCTGCCACCGCCCGTACCGCTTCGACGCAGCGGACGTTGAGGCGTTGTTCGCACAAGGTCCAGCAGGGGGCTCAGGAGTGATTCATTAAGGACCTTTTTGATGCTGATTAGCTTGTTCGAGAGAACAATCGTCTGACCCCCGCAGAATCTGCCAGATGATCCGCTGGCGAATTAGATTAACGAAAATCAGTTAAAGACTTGTACAATAATTTAATGAACCCGACAGCTCCAGCAATGCTGGTGAGATGGTTGCGGGCGGCCGGCGAGCCCACCCGGCTGCGCCTGCTGGCGCTGTGTGCCGATGGCGCATGGAGCGTCTCAGACCTGGCGCAGGCGCTCAAGCAGAGCGAGCCGCGCGTGTCGCGGCATCTGAGAATCCTCTGCGAGGCGGGTCTGCTGGTCCGGCTGCGGCACGGACAATGGGTCGATTACCGCCTCACCGAGGGCGCCGACGCCGCAAGCTTCGTGCGCGGCCTGCTCGCGCAGCTCGACCGCGGCGATCCGGTGCTGGTTCACGACCGCGGCAG
This sequence comes from Gammaproteobacteria bacterium, assembly GCA_005878095.1. GTDB lineage: Bacteria > Pseudomonadota > Gammaproteobacteria > Steroidobacterales > Steroidobacteraceae > 13-2-20CM-66-19. The sequence continues at coordinate 19,748 of VBNH01000164.1, forward strand.
TGCGCGCGCCAGCGCCGCGGCCGAGACCCAGACGCTGGCGCACGGCGCGGAGTCACGTCTCGGCCGGGCCCTTGCCGAGCTGGTGGCTGCCGGGGGGCTGAGCGCCCCGCTCGAGGCGGTGCTGGTGTTCGGGGTCAGCCATCCCGAACTGCTCGAGAGCGCAGCTCGCGCCAGCCGGCGCTGCACCGCCATCGCGCACTCGCGGCGCGCGGCGCAAAGCGCACGCGCATTCGCGCAGCGGCGGGGCTTCAGCTGCCGGGTGCTTCGCGCCACGAGCCCCGAGGTCCTCAGTGAGACGGATCTGGCGCGCGCCGGCGAGGCATTCGATGCGGTGCTGCTCGACACCTTCGTGAGCGGGGACGCGCTGGCGCGCATGCTGGAACAGGTGCGGCGCGTGCTCACCCCTAACGCACGGCTGTGGGTCTTCGAGCGATATGAATCGCTCGAGAGGTCGCGCGAGCGCATCGTGGAACATCCGCTCGCGCGGCTGCGCCGCCTGCTGGGCGATGCCGGCCTCAGGTGCGAGCGTCTCAGTCCCGTGGAAGCCGACGGCGAGCACGTGCTCGCGGCCGTCGCGCGGCCTGCAGCCGCAGCCCCCGGGCAGGTCAGCGGCGCGGCCGGGGCTCGAGCGTGAGTGCGCGCTCCGCAGACCCGCCGATCCGCGTGTCGTTCGAATTCTTCCCGCCGGCGGATGCGGCGATGGCGACGATCCTGTGGGACTCGATCGAGCGCCTGGCGCCCCTGGCGCCGCGCTTCGTGTCGGTGACCTACGGCGCGGATGGCTCCACGCGCGAGCGCACTCACGACGTCGTGACGCGCATCCAGCGTGACACGGCGCTCACCGGCGCACCGCACCTCACCTGCATCGGCGCCTCGCGCGGCGAGATCCTGGCGATCGCGCGCGGCTACTGGAGCCAAGGCATCCGCCACCTGGTCGCGCTGCGTGGCGACCCGCCGCAGGGCGAGAGCCCACATCGGCCGCACGCCGCGGATTTTCGCTACGCGGTCGAGCTGGTCGCGGCACTCGCCGCGGTCGCGCCGTTCGACATCTCGGTCGCGGCCTACCCGGAGGTGCATCCGGAGGCGCGCTCGGCGGCCGCGGATCTGGATAACCTCAAGCGCAAGATCGACGCCGGCGCGACCCGCGCCATCACCCAGTTCTTCTACGACACGAGCGTTTTCCTGCGCTTTCGCGACGCTCTCGCGGCCGCCGGCGTGCACGCGCCCC
>VBNH01000011.1 GCA_005878095.1 Gammaproteobacteria bacterium
GCGCACGTCGTGGGAGACCACGATGCTGGTGATCCCGAGCGCCTCGTTCATCTGCTTGATGAGGCGCAAGATGACACCGAGCGAGATCGGATCGAGCCCGACGAACGGCTCGTCGTAAATCAGCAGCTCCGGGTCCAGGACAATGGCGCGCGCCAGCGCCACACGCCGCGCCATGCCGCCCGACAGCTCCGCGGGCATCAGCGAGGCAGCGCCCCGCAGGCCCACCGCCTGCAGCTTGGCGAGCACCAGCTTGTGGATCAGCGCTTCGGGCAGATCGGTGTGCTCACGCACCGGGAAGGCGACGTTCTCGAACACGTCCAGGTCGGTGAGCAGCGCGCCGTTCTGGAACAGCATCCCCAGACGCTTGCGCAGGGCGTAGATCTCCGTGCGACTCAAAGCCGCGAGATCCTCACCGAACACCCTCAGCTCGCCACGATCGGCGGGGATCTGCGCCGTGATCAGCTTGAGCAGGGTTGTCTTGCCGGTACCGCTCGGCCCCATGATGGCGGTGATGCGCCCGCGCCGGACCTGTACGTCCACCCCGGCGAAAATCGGCCGCCCGCCCACGGCGTAGTGCACACCGCGCACGTCGACCACCACGTCAGCCGCTGCAGCGCGTGACGCGGGTTGCGGGGATGCCGGGCTTGTCACGCGATCGCGGTGGTCGCCTCGAGCTCAGGCGGCCTGGCTCTCCATGTCGGGCGCGTAGCGCCCGGTGGTAGCCAGGCCATTGAGCCTGGCGCGCTTGGCATATTCTTTCTGGCCGGCGGCGAAATTCGCGGCGACTCCACCCCACGCCTTGAGCGCGGTGTCCTGCAGCGCGCGGCCGTAGCTGAAGGTCAGCGACCACGGCAGCGGCCCGAGCTTATTCATGAGCGAGAGGTGCAACGTCGCCTCCGTCGGGGACTGTCCGCCGGACAGAAACGCGATGCCCGGCACCGCCGGCGGGACATGGCGCCGCAGCACGCGCACCGTGGCCTCCGCCACGGCCTGCGGCGGCGCCCGATTCGCCGCCTTCTTGCCCGAGATCACCATGTTGGGCTTGAGCACCATGCCCTCCAGCAGCACGCGGTGTTCGAACAGCTCCCGGAACACGCGCTCGAGCACCGTCTCGGTCACCTGCTCGCAGCGCTCGATCGAGTGTGCGCCGTCCATGAGCACCTCCGGCTCGACGATCGGCACGATGTCGTTCTCCTGGCACAGCGCCGCGTAGCGCGCCAGCGCATGCGCGTTCGCCTCGATGGCGAACGCGGTGGGAATGCCGTCGGCAATATCGATGACTGCGCGCCATTTGGCGAAGCGCGCGCCGAGCCCGCGGTATTCGACGAGCCGCTCGCGCAGGCCGTCGAGTCCCTCGGTGATGGTCTCGCCGTTGAAACCCGCGAGCGGCTTCGCACCCAGGTCCACCTTGATGCCGGGGATGATCCCCTGCTTCGCCAGGTACTGCGGAAACGGCGTGCCGTCCCGGGTCTTCTGGCGGATGGTCTCGTCGTACAGGATGACGCCGCTGACCGACTCGGCGGCGCCGGGCGCCGTGAACAACATCTCGCGATAGCTGCGGCGATGCTCCTCGGTCGACTCCAGCCTGATAACATCGAAGCGCTTCTTGATGGTGCCGCTGCTCTCGTCCGCGGCCAGAATGCCCTTGCCCCTGGCAACCATTGCGCCGGCAACGCGCATCAGCTCACTCGAGTTCATCGTCGAATCCTCCGCTGGCGACGGCGTGCGCCTTCAGGGGCGCGCCAGGCGCGCTGCGCAGCCGGCCTGATGACTACCCCCAAGGAAATCGGGGCGCCAAGGATAGCAAATCAGCCCGCCGGCCGACCGCACGGCCGCTGCGGCCGAATGCCACGCTGCGGCGCCCGCTTGGCGGGCACCGGCCCGCTTGGTTCCGCCCGTAATTAGTACTAAACTAGTCCTAGTTTACGAGGACACTCCCATGCTGCGTATGAGCCGGCTGACCGACTACGCCACCGTGCTGCTCGCCACACTCGCGGGCGAGCCCGGGCGCGTGCAGACCGCGGCCTCGCTCGCCGAGCAGACGCGCATCGCCGCCCCTACGGTGTGCAAGCTTCTCAAGCAGCTGCAGCGCGCGGGGCTGGTGACCTCGACCCGCGGTCTGCACGGCGGCTACCAGCTGGCGCGCCCGGCGGCGCAGATCAGCGCGGCGGCGATACTGGACGCCCTCGAGGGTCCGGTGGCGCTCACCGACTGCTCCGCGGGATACGGTAACTGCGAGATCGAGGATAGCTGCCGCGTCGGGCGCGTGTGGCAGCGGCTGAACCTTGCCATCCGCCGCTCGCTCTATGAGGTGAGTCTGGCGCAGCTCGCCGGACTCGAGGCCGCTCCCGCACGATTGCCGGCGCTCGAGCGTGAGATGAAGGCGGCGGCGCGCGCGCCGGTGCGATCGTGAGTGAGCCCATGAGCGAAAATGCGCGACAACTCGAGACCCTCATCGCACGAGGCTACCAGCACGGCTTCGTGACCGAGATCGACGCCGACACGGTCGCGCCCGGGCTCAACGAGGACGTGGTGCGCCTGATCTCGCGCAAGAAGCACGAGCCGGCCTTCCTCACCGAGTGGCGGCTCAAGGCGCTGCGCCACTGGCTGACCATGCGCGAGCCGCACTGGGCGCACGTGAAGTTCGCGCCCATCGACTACCAGAGCATTTCCTACTACTCGGCGCCCAAGTCCAGGAAGGACGGGCCGAAGAGTCTCGACGAGGTCGATCCGAAGCTGCTCGAGACGTACGAGAAGCTCGGCGTGCCGCTGCACGAGCGTGCGCGGCTCGCCGGCGTCGCGGTGGATGCGGTGTTCGACAGCGTCTCGGTGGCCACGACGTTCAAGGAGCGGCTGGCGGCCGCGGGAGTGGTGTTCTGTCCGTTCTCGGAAGCCGTGCGCACGCATCCGCAGCT
>VBNH01000012.1 GCA_005878095.1 Gammaproteobacteria bacterium
CGTGCGGCGAGCTCCTGGAAGAAGCTGCTGGTGGTACGGCCGCAGCCCGGACACGCCACGACCAGCGGCGCAAACGCGCGCAGCCCCATGGTCTGCAGGATCTCCTGCGCCACGATGACTTCCTGAGTGCGGTCCCCCCCGGGGTCGGGTGTCAGGGACACGCGGATGGTGTCGCCGATGCCTTCCTGCAGCAGCACCGCCATGCCGGCGGTGGATGCCACGATGCCCTTGGAGCCCATGCCGGCCTCGGTGAGACCGAGGTGCAGCGGATAGTCGCAGCGCCCGGCAAGGTCGCGGTAGATGGCGATCAGGTCCTGCACGCCGCTCACCTTGGCCGAGAGAATGATGCGGTCGTGCGCCAGGCCGAGCTGCTCGGCGCGCCGGGCGCTGCCGAGCGCCGAGAGCGCCACGGCGTTGCGCGTGACTTGCTGCGCCGTCAGCGGATCGGCGCGCGCGGAGTTCTCGTCCATCAGCCGCGTCAGCAGGTCCGCATCCAGGCTGCCCCAGTTCACACCGATGCGTACCGGCTTGTCATAGCGGCAGGCGGCTTCGATCATTTCCGCGAATTGCGGGTCGCGCTTGCTGCCGCGGCCGACGTTGCCCGGGTTGATGCGATACTTGGCGAGCGCGGCGGCGCAGTCCGGATGCTCGCGCAGCAGCTTGTGGCCGTTGAAGTGGAAGTCACCGATCAGCGGCACGCGCACGCCGGCGCGCTCGAGCCGCTCGCGGATGGGCGCGACCGCCGCGGCGGCTTCGCTGGTGTTGACCGTAATGCGCACCAGCTCGGAGCCTGCGCGCGCCAGGGCCTGCACCTGCCGGGCCGTGCCCTCGACATCCGCGGTGTCGGTATTGGTCATCGACTGAATCACGATGGGCGCGCCGCCACCGACGCGGATCGCGCCGATGGACACCTGCACGGAAGAACGACGGCTGATGCTCATGGGGATGTATGGCGCGAATTCTACCGTTGCCACGCTTGGGCGGCACTCACGGGGGCTGCTATCATACGTAAGCCCGAATCGGTCTGTCCGGAGAGAGTCCGGCGCAAGCCGGAACGCCGAAGGCGCAAATTCCGCCCGGAAACGCTCAGGCACAGGAACGGCAGACGGCGGCAGGTGCAACCTCCGTGGGGCTTCTGGAGAGCGGTGGATTCGCATCAGTTTCCACCCACCGAAGGGGAGCGGCGTTTGCGAACGCCTGATCTCTCAGGTCACAGGACAGAAGGGCGGCAGGCGCCGGGTCGCGGAGGCGTTGCGCCTGCCGCCTTTTTTGTTTGGCTGAAGGTCGCCTGCGGCGCTTTCAGCAGCCATGCGACTGCAGGAGAGGTTCTGTGGGAAGACAGACCCCGCTTTTCGAGCTGCACCAGGAGCTGGGCGCGCGCATCGTCGACTTCGGCGGCTGGGACATGCCGGTGCAGTACAGCTCGCAGATCGGCGAGCACCACGCGGTGCGCCGCGCCGCCGGCGTGTTCGACGTGTCGCACATGTGCGTCGTGGACCTGCGTGGCGCGCGCGTGCGCGCGTTGCTGCAGCGCCTGCTGGCGAACGACGTAGCGAAGCTCAGGGCCCCCGGCAAGGCGCTCTACGGCTGCATGCTGAACGAGCGCGGCGGGGTCATCGACGACACCATCGTCTATTACCTGTCCGACTCCTGGTTCCGCGCCGTGGTGAACGCCGGGACGCGCGACAAGGATCTCGCCTGGATTCGCCGCCATGCGCCGGCGTTCGGCGTCGAGGTCACCGAGCGGGCCGACCTCGCCATGCTCGCGGTCCAGGGCCCCGAGGGGCGTGCCAAGGCGGCGCAGCTTCTGGCGGCCGCCGATGCCGGCGCCGCGCTCGCGCTGCCCACGTTCGTGGCTCGTGAGATCGGCGGCTGGTTCGTGGCGCGCACCGGCTACACTGGCGAGGACGGCTTCGAGATCATGATGCCGGCGGCGGACGCGGTGCCCGCGTGGCGCCAGCTCAATTCCTGCGGGGTGGCCTCCTGTGGTCTGGGCGCCCGCGACACCTTGCGGCTCGAAGCGGGCATGAACCTGTACGGCAACGACATGGACGAAAACACGCAACCGTTCGAGTCCGGGCTCGGCTGGACGGTGGCGATGGAGCCGCGCGAGCGCGCCTTCATCGGCCGCGAGGCGCTCGAGCCGATCGCGCGCAGCGGCTCGCCGCGCAGGCTCGTGGGTCTCGTGCTTACGGACCGCGGTGTATTGCGCAGTCACCAGCGAGTGGTCATTCCCGGCGGTGGCGAAGGCGAGATCACCAGCGGCACGTTTTCCCCGACACTCGAGCGTTCCATTGCGTTCGCGCGTGTTCCCGCGGGCACGGGCGCGGCCGTGCAGGTCGAGGTACGCGGCAAGCTCCTGAACGTGCGCGTGGTGAAACCCCCGTTCGTGCGCTTCGGCAAATCACTGGTCAGCTGATCGAAGGGCCCACCATGAGCACTGTTCCCGCCGATCTTAAGTACACCAGGTCCCACGAATGGGTGCGGATTCTCGCCGACGGCACGGTGGCGGTCGGCATTACCGATCACGCCCAGCACGCGCTCGGTGATCTGGTGTTCGTCGAGGTGCCCGAGGCCGGGCGTGCCGTGAAGGCGGACGAGCCCTGCGCGGTGGTCGAGTCGGTCAAGGCGGCGTCCGATGTCTATGCGCCGCTCGCCGGCGAGGTGACCGCAGGCAATCCCAGGCTCAAGGAGGAGCCGGAAACCGTCAACACGGACCCCTACGGCGAGGGCTGGCTGATGCGCCTCAAGCCGGCGCCGGGGGCGCTCACCAGCGCGGCATTCCTGTCGGCTGCAGACTATCGCAAGGTCCTGGAAGCGGAGGGCGGCTGATGGCCTTCATCCCCCACACCGAGGCCGATGTCGCGGCGATGCTCGCCACCATCGGCGCCGCCGGCATCGAGAATCTCTTCGACGAGATCCCGCCGGATCTGCGCGTCAAGTCCCTCGCCGGCGTGCCGCCGGAGCTCAACGAAATGGAAATCGGGCGCCTGATGACCGAGCGTGCGCGTGCCGACGGTGCGCCGCTCGCCTTCATCGGTGCCGGTGCCTACGAGCACCACATTCCCGCGGCGGTGTGGGCCATCACCACGCGCGGAGAGTTCTACAGCGCCTACACTCCCTACCAGGCGGAGGCGAGCCAGGGCACACTGCAGCTGATCTACGAATTCCAGACCATGATTGCGCGTCTGACCGGCATGGAGGTCGCGAACGCCTCGATGTACGACGGCGCTTCCGCCACCGCGGAGGCCGCCCTCATGGCGGTGCGCGCCAACCGCAAGTCGAAGTCGGCACGCATCCTGGTGCCGACCACGTTACATCCGCACTACCGCAGGGTCGCAGTCACGACCGCGGCGAATCAGGGGCTGAAGTTCGAGGAGCTGCCCTATTGCACCGCCGAGGGAGTCACCCCAAGCGCCTCCCTCGCCCGGTACGACGGGCAGGACATCACTGCGCTCGTGATCCAGCAGCCGAACTTTTTCGGCCGCCTCGAGGATGTGGATGCGCTCACCGATTGGGCACACGCGCGCGCGATCCTGGTGATCGCCGTCGTCAATCCCACGGCGCTCGCGCTCCTCGAACCCCCGGGGGAGTGGGGTACCCGCGGCGCGGATATCGCGGTCGGGGAAGGTCAGCCGCTCGGCGTGCCATTGTGCTCCGGCGGGCCTTACTTCGGCTTCATGACGACGCGCATGGAGTACGTGCGGCAGATGCCCGGGCGCATCGTCGGGCGCACCCTCGATGCCGCCGGGCGCGCCGGCTTCACGCTCACCCTGCAAGCGCGCGAGCAGCATATCCGCCGCGCCAAGGCGACTTCCAACATCTGTACCAACC
>VBNH01000165.1 GCA_005878095.1 Gammaproteobacteria bacterium
TTCCTCGGCGGTGCGCTGTCGGACCATACCGGCCGGCGCAAGGCCGTGCTGCTTGCGAGCGCGATTGCCTTCTCGCTGTGCTCGGTCCTCTCCGGCCTCGCGGGCTCGTTCCTCGCGCTGTTCGCGGCGCGCTTCCTCATGGGACTCGTCGAGGGACCGTTCATGCCCGTGTGCCAGTCGCTGCTCGCCAGCGAGTCGGACGACTCCCGGCGCGGACACAATATGGGGGTGATGCAGAACTTCGGCAGCAACTTTCTCGGTTCGTTCGTCGCACCGCTCGTGCTGGTGCCGATCGCGGCGCACTGGAACTGGCGCGTGGCGTTCTTTCTGGCGGGCGTTCCGGGGCTGGTGTTGGCGGTGCTGATCGCCCGCTACGTGCACGAGCCGGAGAAGAAGTCGCAGCCGGCGGCCGGGAGCGCCGGCGGCGCGTCCGCCATGAGCGCCTTCGCGATGCTCAGCCATCGCAACATGATCCTGTGTGTGCTCATGAGCATCTTCATGGTCGCCTGGATGGTGCTCGGGTGGGCCTTCCTGCCGCTCTTCTACGTCAAGGTGCGCCAGTTATCGGCGGGCGAGATGAGCGTGCTCATGAGCCTGCTCGGACTCTCGGCGGCGTTCTTCAGCTTCGTCGTTCCGGGGCTCTCCGACCGTCTCGGCCGGCGCCCGGTGGTGGCGGGCTGCAGCCTGCTCGGCCTGCTGGTGCCGCTCGCGGCGCTCTACTGGCACGGCTCGCTGTACGTGCTCGGGGCGCTGATCTTCATCGGCTGGGCGGCGAGCGGGGTGCTTCCGCTGTTCATGGGCACCATCCCGTCCGAGACCATTCCGGCGCGCTACGTCGCCACGTCGATGGGACTCACCGTAGGCGTCGGCGAGGTGCTCGGCGGTGTCAGCGGGCCCGCGCTCGCCGGGACCGCCGCCGATCACTACGGCCTCACGGCACCGCTTTTCATGCAAGGAGGCTGCGCAATCGTGGGAGCGCTGCTCGCACTGGCTCTGAAGGAGACCGCGCCGCGGCGCGTTGCGGCGGTCGCGGCACGGTCACAGCTTGCGACCTGAGGGCGTGCGCGCATCATGCAAGCCATGAGCGTAACCGTTCGCGAGGCGGTGTTCGGGCTGCTGCGCGACTTCGGCCTCACGACCATCTTCGGCAATCCGGGCTCGACGGAGCTGCCGATGTTCCGCGACTTTCCCGCCGACTTCCGCTACGTACTCGGGCTGCAGGAGTCCGTGGTGGTCGCCATGGCGGACGGGTTCGCGCAGGCGCGCGCCAGCGCCGCGTTCGTGAACCTGCACTCGGCCATCGGCCTCGGACACGCCGTCGGGAGCTTGTTCACGGCGTATCGTAACCAGACGCCGCTCGTCATCACGGCTGGGCAACAGGCGCGCTCGATCCTGCCCTTCGAGCCGTACCTGTACTCGGAACAGGCGACCAACCTGCCGCGGCCGTACGTCAAGTGGAGCTGTGAGCCGGCGCGCGCCGAGGACGTGCCGGCGGCAGTGGCCCGCGCCTTCCATGCTGCCATGCAGCCTCCCCGCGGCCCGACCTTCGTGTCAGTGCCGGTCGATGACTGGGAACGGTTGTGCACCCCGCCGCCTCGCCGCGAGGTCAGCAGTACGGTGGCCGGCGACCCCTCGATGCTGGCCCGCGCGGCCGCGATGCTGAGCTCCGCGCGCCGCCCGGTGATCGTCGTCGGCGCATCGGTCGCCCGAGATGGGGCCTGGCAGGAAATCATCGCTCTCGCCGAGCGGCACCAGGCCGCCGTGTGGGTGAGTCCCCTCTCGTCCCGCAACAGCTTTCCCGAGCGGCACCCCCTCTTCGCAGGCTTTCTGCCCGCGGACCGCGAGCAGATCGTCGCCCGCCTCGACGGGTGCGACCTGATCCTGGTGCTCGGCGCTCCCGTCTTCACATACCACGTCGAGGGACACGGTCCGCATGTCCCGAAGGACGCCTCACTCGTGCAGCTGACCGACGATCCGGCTGCCGCCGCGCGTGCGGCGGTCGGTCTTTCCATCGTCACGAACCTCAAGCTCGGCATCCGCGCGCTGTTCGCGGTGGAGGCTCCCGCCCGGCCGCCACCCGCAGTCCCTGCGCGCGCATCCCGCGTGCCGCCCGATCGCTTGACCGACCGGTATCTGCTTCAGCAGATCGCGGCCCTGAGGCCCCCTGACAGCATCGTCGTGGAGGAGGCACCGAGCAGCCGCGGACCGATGCACGATTACCTGCCGATGCTCGAGCCCGATTCCTTTTATACGTGTGCCAGCGGTGGACTCGGCCACGGTCTCCCGGCGGCCGTCGGCGTCGCCCTCGCTCGAGCCGACCGCAAGGTGATCGCGCTGCTGGGCGACGGGTCGGCCATGTATTCCATCCAGGGACTGTGGAGTGCGGCGGAGCTCGCACTGCCCGTCGCCTTCGTGATCGTCAACAACGGCAGCTATCGCGCGCTCAATGAATTCGCACCGCACTTCGGCCTCGCGACGCCGCCGGGCACGCTGCTGCCGCACCTCGATTTCTGCGCCCTGGCACGCGCTCAGGGTGTCGAAGCCGTGCGGGTCAGCCGTTGCGCCGAGCTCGATGGCGCGCTGCGCCAGGCGTTCGCGGCCACGCACCCGGTTCTCATCGAGGTGTGCGTCGAGGACTAGTCGCGGGCACATCGGTTTGAGCTTTGCGTCCGATCAGCGCAAAGACTCGATGGGGAACGTGCAGCGGTTCTGACGGGAAGTGTCTGGCGAGTAAGGCTGCATGTTCAGTATCGAAGCGTTCCACCGCTGCGGGTGCGAGCGTAGCCGCGACGCCCGCACTGGCGCGGACACGACCTCGCCACGATTCGTGGCTGTAAAGCTGATCGACGTCGAACGAAAAGGACTCCAGCGCGATGAAGCCGGCGGTGGATAAGTCTGCGAACCAACGCCAATAGATGCCACAACCTCCAGCGAGGGACCACTGAGGATTGTGTGCGAGAATCAGTGCCTCGGTTGCCTCTGCGACCGAGCCCGGCAACGGGAGCCAATCGAAATGAGCGATCAGCACCGCGCCGCCGTCGCGCAGCAGCCTCAACGTTTCGGCGGCCGCTCGCGACCGTTCGAACCAATGCCAGCACTGGCCAGCGGTCACCACATCGAAGCTGGCGTCAGGTAGCCCTGTGCTCTCCGCAAGGCCTTCGACGTAGTTGAGTTCGACACCTGCTTCGCGGTCCAGTTCTCGAGCCTTCTCGAGCATACCAGGCGCCGGATCCAGCCCCGTTACGCGACAGCCCTGCAAGGCAAAACCGCGTGCGAGCGTGCCTGTGCCGGTACCCAGATCAAGCAACCTTTGCCCGGGCATGCCGATACCGTATGGTGCGACGCGCGCAAACAAGTCCGGTGGAAAACCTGCCCGGTGTACGCTGTAGTCCGAAGCTGTGCGGCCAAAGTCTACGTTGTTCACCAATCCCCCCTTCGGTATCGGAACTGCACCAGCAGGCGCGTTGCCATTTAGAGGTGCAGCTCGTTGCTGACGGGGCGGGCGTCTAGCCCTCAGTCGGCCATGCCGAGCGTCCAGCCACCATCGATCGTGATCTGCTGGCCGGTGAGGTACGCCGAGGCGGGAGAAGCGAGGAACAGCGCGAGGCCCTTGATGTCGTCGGGAAGACCGACGCGGTGCATCGGCATGAGCTTCGCCATCGCGGCCTGCACGTCCGGGTTCTTCGCATGCCCACCGCCGATGTTGGTGACAAAGAACCCGGGCGCGATCGCGTTCACCGTGATATTGAAGGCGGCCAGCTCGAGCGCGACACAGCGCATGAAGTGCGCCGCACCGGCCTTCGCCGCCATGTAGGCCGAGCCGATGGCCGGCTCGCATTGGTAGGCCGCGACGGACGTCGTCACGATGAGCTTCCCCGAACGCTGCGGCTTCATGAGGCGCGCCGCCGCCCGGAGCGTCGCGAACACGCCGCCGAGGTTGACGTCGATGACGCGGTTCCAGCGCTCGTCGCTGTAGCTCTCGAGCGCGCCGGCGGGATTGCGGGTGCGCTGCGAGCCGGACCAGCCGGTGACGAATCCCGGCCCCGAATCGATCCCGGCGTTCGCAAACACGACGTCGAGGCGCCCGTGGGCCGCGACGGCGGCATCGAAGGCGCGCTCGAGCGCGACGTGATCGGAGACATCGACCGCCGCCCCGCGCACCGCGTAGCCGAGCCCCTCGAGGCGCCCGGTCTCGGCGGCGATGCGGCCGGCGTCCACATCGAGGAGCGTGACGCGTGCTCCGCTCTCGGCCAGCGCCTCGGCGATGGCGAGCCCGAGGCCGCTGCCCGCACCAGTGACGAGCGCGCCCTGGCCTGCGATGTTGAATAGCTCTGCGCACTTCACGCACGTTCTCCCGGCCGCCGCTCGCCCGCCCCTCCGGCAACATCCACCACGATCTTCATCCCCTCCTGGCGTCGCAGACGCTCGATCCCCTGCTCGATCACACCGTCGAAGGGGATGGTCTCGACCCAGCCCGCGAGCGGGTAGCTGCCGCGGGCCATCTCCGCGATGACCGCCGGAAAGGCATTCACCGACAGCGCCACTCCGGTCAAGCGCACTTCCGGCATCAGCAGGTCGAAGGGCGGGATGACGACGGGCTCGTGGTGGATTGCCACCACCACCGCGGTCCCATCGACCCGGGTGCCGTGCAGCATCGCGGCAAAGGCCTTCGCTCCCCCCGCCGCGTCGATCGAGGCATCGGCCCCCCGGCCGCCCGTGAGATCGCGGATCGCCGCCACCACATCGCACGCGTTGGGATCGAGCACCGTGCGCGCGCCGAGACCGGCGAGCGCTGCGCGCCGCGTCGGCGATGGATCGACGACGATCGCCTCGACTCCGCGCCGCTTGAGCGTCAGGAAGGCGCCCGCACCGATCGGACCTGCGCCGTGAATCGCGACCACCTGTCCGGCACTCACCGCACAACGATTCACCGTGTGCCACGCGATCGCGAGCGGCTCGATCAGCGCACCCTGAAGCGCCGAGACCCCCGGTGGAAGGGGATGTGTCATGCGTCGCTTCACCACGGTGTACTCGGCGAGACCGCCGGCACGGTTGTATCCCTGGATCGCAAGCGTGGGACAGTGGTTGTACTGCCCGAGGCCGCAGTGGAGGCACCGCCCACAGGTCTCCACCGGTTCCACCGCAACGAGAGTTCCGACGGCGAGGTCCTCGATCCCCGCACCGAGGGCGACCACTTCCCCGCACAGCTCGTGGCCCATGATGACGGGGTTCTGGACGCCCGTGAGTGGATGAGGCGTGTCGCGCGTAGTGACGGGGCCGTCGAAGTACTCGAGCAGGTCGCTGCCGCAGATTCCGTTGTAAAGAACGCGCAGCTTCACATCGCCGGGCCCGGCCTCGGGGTCCGGTACCGAGGTGAGCCGCAGGTCCTGCCGGCCGTAGTAGAGCGCCGCGCGCATCGCTCCCCTCACAGAAACCCGATGCCCACGTGCGCCGCCCTCAGCCTTCGGGGGCGCGTCCGCCCGCGAGCATCATCTTGGCGTAGTCCGCCTGCGACATGCCGGCCATCTGCGCGGCGACGTACTGGAAGCTCTTGCCGTCGGTCGCGAACAGCTTGGCGAGGAAGTAGATGTTGCCACCGAGTGAAATCATTCGACTGTAGTCCCGATCGAGCACCGCGCGCTTCTGCTCCTCGCTCATGGGCCAGCCATCGAGATACGCGCGCTCGTCCGCCTTGAAGCGCGTGCGGTTCTCGGGCTTCATCAGCGACATGCAGAACATGTTGAGGTGATAGCCGCGCCGGGCCTGGTCGGTGTCGAAGACCGTGGTTCCGGGAATGTTCGCGTAGGGCTTGGGCAATGACATGTCGAGGGCTCCGTCTTAGCTTGAACGGCGGCCGACGCCACGCTGGGCCGCTGGCCGGGACTGCACGGCGGTGCGCGAGCGTGCGGCCTTCACGCCTGCGCGCATCGATCTCAAGCGCGCCTCCGCACCCGCCGTCTCCTCGGCGCCCGCGACCCAACCAAGCACTTCGCGCAGCTCGCCGAGAATGCCGTGCGGCCGGTGCAAGCGGGCCTGCCGTGCCCATTCCCCCCGGCGCGTCGTCCCCGTCGTCACCGCCAGTGCCGTCGCGCCGCCGCGGCGCGCCATGAGGATCTCGACGATCGGGTCATCTCCGACGACAGCCAGGGCCCGGACCGGCACGCCGAGGCGCCTGGCGACGAAGCGCAGCGCCAGGAGCGAGGGCTTGCCGGTGAGCGTCATAGGTGCGCGCGTCAGGCGACGGATGGCCGCCGTGATCGCAAACGAATAGCCGATCGTGCGCCCCTGCTTCGTGGCGAAGAAAGGGACGTCGGAAGCTACGCAGAGTTCGGCGCCGCCCCAGATGGCCTGACAGGCGGTCTCGATGTCCTTCATGCCGCACTCCGGGTGCCACCCGACGAAGACGCTCCCGACCTCCGTTGCCCCGGCCTCGCCGGTGTGCACCGTCTCGATGCCGGCGTCGCGCAGAGCCTGTCCCACGCCAATGCTCCCGAGGACCAGCGTCCGCCGGATGCCGCGGCGCAGCATGTGATCCGCGGCGATGCTGGAGGGGGTGATCATCCGGTCGTCATCGACCGGGAGTCCGACCTCACGCAGCTTCGCGGCCTGCTCCGCCGGCGGGTAGGCACTGCCGTTGGTAAGCAGCGCGAACGGCACCTGCCGCGCTTTGAGCGTCGTGAGCACTTCGATTGCTCCCGGCAACACCTCGTAGCCACTGAGCGAGCGGTTGCTGAGGACCAGCGTGCCGTCTACGTCGAACACGGCGCCCCGTATCGGGGTCCGTGCGGTCTCGCGCGCTGCACCGCCTGGCATGACTCACGCCGACAGCGCCCGGGAGCCCGCGCCGCGTAGCTCGAGCCTGAAGTCCGACTTCACCACGCTCAGTTCCGAAACGTTGCGAAGCTTCAGCACCCGGCGCAGCAGCTCCATCACGGGTTTCGACTCCGGATCGTAGTGGCGCGCCGCCGGCCCCGCCGCCCGCATCGCATCCACCTGGGTGGCCGGCATGGTGGCCCGCAGCAGCAACTCTTCGTCCGGTAGTCCGCGGCCGAACCGCGCGCGCAGCTCCGCGACGGGCGCCATCGCCGGCTCGGCCCGCAGTTCCCTGGTGCGTGGCAGCGACTCGATGCGCGCCATCACCTCGGGCGCGATCGGGATGTTGGGGCGGCCGAAGCGCCCGAGCGCGTAGCGGATGGCCTCGTCGGGAATGACCGCGTAGCGCTCGCGGCCGGTCACGTTGAGGAACGCCTGCGTCAGCAGTATCTGCGAAAACGGCGTCATGACGATCGGCCAGCCGAGTTCCTCGCGCACGCGGGCAATCTCCTCGATCACCGCTCCTTCGAGATGCGAGAGCCCTTGCTCCGCGAGCTGCCGGCGCATCGTCCCGATCATGCCCCCGGGGAGCTGATGGCGCAGGTACCCGGCATCGAAGGGTTGCGGCGCGCCGACGGGGAGGCCTTCCGCCTGCGCGATGCGGGTGAAGAAGCGGTTCACCTCGGTGAGGGCCTCGGTGTCGATGGGCACCGTGTGGCCGAGTGCGCGCAGGTTCTCCACCACGCGCAGCGAGGGGGGATTGGAGATCCCGTCCGCCGTCGCACCGGATGCGCACTGCAGGGCGCTCACCCCGTAGTCCACCGCATCCATGTAGAGCAGTTCCCCGAGCCCGATGGTGCAATGCGAATGGAGCTCCAGAGGCTTCGCCCCGATCTCGGCCTTGACGGCCGGAATCAGCGTGCCGGCCCGTCGCGGTGACAAGAGCCCGCCCGGATCCTTGATGTAGATCGCGTCCACCTCCGGGCAGGCGGCGAGTTTCCGCGCCGCTTGGGCGTAGTGCCGGTCGTCGTGGATGGGACTGAGCGTGAAGACGAGCGCCGCAATCACGAACTCACCGCCCACGCCCTTCACCATCCGGGCGCAGGCGATGTTGGATTGCGCATCGTTCATCGGATCGGCGAGGCAGAAGCGCCGTATGCCGTTGCGCGCGAGCACCTCGAACGCGAGCGCCATGAACTCCGGGCTCGCCGTTTCCCAGGAAATGAAGCGGAATCCCGTCGACATGAACTGCAGCGGCGTGTTGGGCGTGGCCGTCGCCATGAGGCGAATGCGCTCCCACGGGTCCTCACGCTTGTAGCGCACGGCAACGCCCATGTGGGTCGAAGTCGTGAAGTCGATCGCCTTGAAGCCCACCCGGTCCATCACCGGCGCGATCGTCAGCGTCTTCGCGGTGTCGATACCAACCGCCGCCCACGTGCTCTGATTGCCATCGCGGAGCGAGGTGTCGACGAGAGCGATCTCAGCCATGCTGCGGCCCTCGCGCAATCCGCACCAGCACCTGCCCGTATTCGACCACCGCGCCATCCTGCACGAGAATCTCGACGACGGTGCCCTGAACCTCCGCCCGCACGGTGTTCATGAGCTTCATCACCTCGATGATGCCGATGATGGTGTCCTCCTGTACCTGCGATCCGACCTCGACGTAAGGCGGGGCCCCGGGCTTGGCGGCGCGGTAGAAGATGCCGACAAAAGGCGCGGTGACGTTGAGGACCGAACCGGGCGATGCCGGGGGCTCGCCGCGCAGCTCACCGCCTGGCGGCGCTGACCCCGCAGCGGACCCCGGAGCCGGCGACGCCGAGGGCGCCGGGGTGTTCTCTGCCGCAGTGTTCCGCGCGGCAGCGCCGCGCTTCAGCGTGAGCTTGAACCCCTCGTGCTCCAGATGCAGCTCGTCGAACTCCGACTCCTCCAGCAGCCGGGTGATTTCCGCGACGTCCTGGGCGCTCAGGGGCACCGACGCGTTCCGAAGATGGACATGACGTGCATCAGCGGATCTTGCTGGGGCTTGGCGATCGGCGCGGCGTCCCGTGCCGACCAGACCGTCTCCGGGCGGCTCTGCAGCAGCAGGATTGCGCCGCTGTGCCGGTCGATCGCCCACTCGATGTCCTGGGCGCGCCCGTAGTGACGCTCGACCCGGCGTGCGATGCTGCTGAGCTCCTGCAGCTGGGTGTCGCTCAGACTGGGCGCGCGCCGCCGCTCCTCGCCGACCGCGACGGCCTCCACGCCACCGTTGGCAGCCGGGACGTGCTGGATCAGCTTGTCGGAGATCTCGCGCACGGATATCTCGCCGGTAATCTTGCCGAGGACCCAGCGATCCGGGGTCACTTCACCGCCCACCACGGCGGAACCCAAGCCCCAGGCGCCCTCGATCGTCACGACCGACCGGTCACCGGTCGTCGGACTGCGGGTGAACATCACACCCGCCGTCCCGGCATCCACCATGATCTGGACCACGACGGCCATTGCGACGCGTTCTTCGGGGAACCCGTGCTTCAGGCGATAGCTGATCGAGGGCACCGAGTACAGGCTCGCCCAGCAGCTGCGCACGCGCTCAAGCATCTGCGCCACGCCCCTGACCCACAGGTACGTGTCCTGAAGACCGGCGAAACTCGCGTCAAGCGCGTCCTCGCAGGTGGCCGACGAGCGCACCGCGACCGGCTGCTCGGTGCCCGCGCTCAGCCTCGCGTGGGCGGCGGTGAGCTCCTCGAGCACCTCACCGGGCAGCTCAGCCTCTTCCATCCGGCCGCGCAGCGCCCTCGAGCAGGCCGTGATCGATTCGAGGTCGTCC
>VBNH01000062.1 GCA_005878095.1 Gammaproteobacteria bacterium
ACCGACTACGGCTTCATCGGGCATCCGTTCCGCAAGGACTTTCCGCTCATCGGCAACGTCGAGGTGCAATACGACCCCGACAAGCAGCGCGTTGTGTACCGGCCGGTGAGCATCACCCCCCGGGTGCTGGTGCCGAAGGTCATCCGCCATGACCACCGCTACGAGCCCGCACTCAAGGACCCGCAGGTGCCGCGCTGATGGCCGCCACAGAGTTTTCCGAGATTCGCAACTACACCATGAACTTCGGGCCGCAGCACCCGGCCGCCCACGGCGTGCTGCGGCTGGTGCTGGAGATGGACGGCGAAGTGATCCAGAAGGCTGATCCACACATCGGTCTGCTGCATCGCGCCACCGAGAAGCTTGCGGAGTCGAAGCCCTTCAATCAGTCGATCGGCTACATGGACCGGCTCGACTACGTGTCGATGATGTGCAACGAGCACGCCTACGTACTCGCGATCGAGCGCCTGCTCGGCATCCAGCCGCCGGAACGCGCGCAGTACATCCGCGTCATGTTCGATGAGATCACGCGCATCCTGAATCACCTCATGTGGCTCGGGGCTCACGGGCTGGACATCGGCGCCATGACGGTGTTCCTGCTGTGTTTCAAGCAGCGCGAGGAGCTGATGGACGTCTACGAGGCGGTATCGGGCACGCGCATGCATGCCACCTACTACCGCCCCGGTGGCGTGCACCGCGATCTGCCGGCTGCGATGCCGAAGTACCAGGCGTCCAGGTGGCGCTCGCAGAAGGAGGCCGCGCGCCTGAACGAGGCGCGCGCCGGCACCATGCTGGACTTCATCCAGGCGTTCACCGAAGGCTTGCCGTCCGCCATCGACGACTACGAGACGCTGCTCACCGACAACCGTATCTGGAAGCAACGCACGGTCAACATCGGAGTGGTGTCGCCCGAGCGCGCGCTGCAGCTGGGCTTCTCAGGCCCCATGCTGCGCGGCTCAGGCGTTGCCTGGGATCTGCGCAAGAAACAGCCCTACGAAGTGTACGAGCGCATGGATTTCGATGTGCCGGTGGGCGTGAACGGCGACTGCTACGACCGCTACCTGGTGCGCGTCGAGGAGATGCGCCAGGCGAACCGCATCGTGCGTCAGTGCGTGGACTGGCTGCGCGCGCATCCCGGAGCGGTGATGATCGATGACCACAAGGTGCGTCCGCCCGCGCGCGAGCGCATGAAGGATGACATGGAGTCCCTCATCCATCACTTTAAGTTCTTCACGGAAGGCTATGAAGTACCGGAAGGAGAGACCTACGCAGCCGTGGAAGCTCCCAAGGGCGAGTTCGGCATCTACCTGGTATCGGACGGCGCCAACAAGCCGTATCGGCTCAAGTGCCGGGCGCCGGGGTTCGCGCATCTGGCGGCGCTGGAGGAGATGTGCCGCGGCCACATGCTCGCCGACCTGGTGGCGGTGATCGGCTCGCAGGACATCGTGTTCGGGGAAATCGACCGTTGAGCCACGAGCCTGACAACGGCGCGGCGCGCGCCAACGGCCCCGACGGCAGGCCGCAGCTGTTGTCGGAGCACAGCCGCACGCAGATCGATCAGTGGGTCGCGAAGTTTCCGCCCGGGCGAGCGCGCTCGGCGTGCATCGCGGCGCTGCGTGCGGCGCAGGAACAGAACCACGGCTTTCTCACCACGCCCCTCATGGATGCGGTGGCCGAGTACCTGCGGCTGCCGCCGATACAGGTGTACGAGGTCGCGGCCTTCTATTCGATGTTCGAGACCCGCCCCTGCGGCCGGCATCACGTCAGCATCTGCACCAACATCTCCTGCATGCTGAACGGCGCCGAGGAGCTGGTGGCGCACGCTGAGGCGAGGCTCGGCATCAAGTTGAACCAGAGTACCCCCGACGGGCGCATCTTCCTCAAGCGCGAGGAAGAATGTCTCGCGGCCTGTACCGGCGCGCCGATGATGATGGTGGATCACGTGTTCCATGAGCACCTCACGCCCGCGGCGCTCGACAGCATTCTGGATGCTCTGAAATGAGCGCGGCTGCAGGCACCTGGGTCGAGCGCATGAACCTGGCGGTGTTCGAGCCGCTGCACCTGGAGCGCTCGTGGACGCTCGCCACCTACCGCAGCATCGGCGGTTATGAGGTGTGGGAGCGGCTGCTGCGGGAGAAGCCGCCGCGCGAGCAGATCATCGATGCGGTGAAGGCTTCCGGGCTGCGCGGCCGCGGTGGCGCCGGCTTTCCCACCGGCACCAAGTGGAGCTTCATGCCGCGCAACTCGCCGGTGCAGAAATACCTGGTGTGCAATTCGGACGAGAGCGAGCCCGGCACCTGCCACGACCGCGACATTCTGCGCTACAACCCGCACGCCCTCATCGAGGGCCTGGCAATCGCCGGCTACGCCACCAACTCCACGGTTGCCTACAACTACATTCGCGGCGAGTTTCTCGGCGAGCCGGTGCCGCGCTTCGAGGCGGCGCTCGCGGAAGCCTACGCGGCGGGACTGCTCGGCAGGAACGTGCAGGGGAGCGGCGTCGACTTCGACCTGCACACCTTCATCGGCGCCGGCGCGTACATCTGCGGCGAGGAAACCGCGCTCCTCGACTCGCTCGAGGGCAAGCCCGGCAAGCCGCGCTTCAAGCCGCCGTTCCCGGCGAATTTCGGCCTGTACGGCGCGCCCACTACTGTCAACAACACGCTGAGCTTCGCCTCCGTGCCGACCATTCTGCGCAAGGGTCCGGCCTGGTTTGCTTCCCTCGGTCCGCCCAACTCCGGCGGCACGGTGATTTATTCGATCTCCGGGCACGTCGAGAAACCGCGCAACATCGAGTTGCCGCTCGGGGTGCCGTTTGCCGATCTGCTCGAGCTGTGCGGCGGGGTGCGGGGCGGGCGCAAGCTCAAGGCCGTGATTCCCGGCGGCGTCTCGGTGCCGGTGGTGCCCGGGGACATCATGCTCAAGACCAGGATGGACTACGACTCGGTGAAAGCCGCCGGCTCGGCGCTCGGCACCGGCGCGGCCATCGTCATGGACGAGACCACCTGCATGGTGCGGGTGCTGGAGCGCATCTCGCGCTTCTACATGGCGGAGTCCTGCGGGCAGTGCACGCCGTGCCGCGAGGGCACGGGCTGGATGAACCGCGTGCTGAAGCGGGTGCTCACGGGCGCGGCGCGGCGCGAGGAGCTTACGCTGCTGCTGGACGTCGCGAACCGCATCGAGGGGCACACCATCTGCGCATTCGGCGACGCCTCGGCCTGGCCGGTGCAGAGCTTCCTCAAGCACTACCGGCACGAGTTCGAATACATGATCGATCACGGTGGCCGCAGCATCGTGAGCGACTCTCTGGGGGCGCAGGCGGCGTAAGCGCCCGGACATGAGCATGGCGGATGACCTGGTCAATATCGAGATCGACGGCGTGCCGGTGAAGGCGCGCAAGGGCGAGATGCTCATACGCGTCACCGATGCGCACGGCGCCTATGTGCCGCGCTTCTGCTACCACGAGAAGCTCTCGGTCGCGGCCAACTGCCGCATGTGCCTGGTGGAGGTGGAGAAGGCGCCCAAGCCCCTGCCGGCCTGCGCTACCCCGGTGATGGAGGGCATGAAGGTCTTCACCAAGTCCGCGCGTGCCATCGGCGCGCAACGCGCCACCATGGAATTCCTGCTCATCAATCACCCGCTCGACTGCCCGATCTGCGACCAGGGCGGGGAGTGCGAGCTGCAGGATCTGGCGGTCGGCTTCGGGCGCGACATATCCCGCTACCACGAGGGCAAGCGCTCGGTGCCGGACGAGAACTTGGGTCCGCTCATCGCCACCGACATGACGCGCTGCATCCACTGCACGCGCTGCATCCGCTTCACCGAGGAGATCGCCGGCGTCCAGGAACTCGGCATGATCGGCCGCGGCGAGCACATGAAAGTGCGCACTTATATAGAGAGCACGGTGAATCACGAGCTCTCCGGCAACGTCATCGACCTGTGCCCGGTGGGCGCGCTGGTGTCCAAGCCGTACCGCTTCAGCGCGCGCGCCTGGGAGATGAGCTCCACGCCCATGATTTCCCCGCACGATCCGGTGGGCACGAATCTCTTCGGCCATGTGCTGCGCGGCAAGCTGATGCGGGTCGTGCCGCGCGAGAACGAGGCGATCAACGAGACCTGGATCGCCGACCGTGACCGCTTCAGCTACGAGGGCGTCTACAGCCCCGATCGCTTGGCGCAGCCGCTGCTGCGGCGCGCGCAAACCTGGGTCGAGACCGACTGGGAGAGCGCGCTCAGGCAGGCCGCGCAGGGGCTGCGCGCACGCGCCCCGGACCTCGGTGTCCTGGCGAGCAGCTCGAGCACGCTCGAAGAGCTGTACCTGGCGGGGCGCATCGCGCGCGGACTGAACAGTCACAATGTCGATCACCGCCTGCGGCAGCTCGATTTCCGCGACCAGCAGGCGGATCCGGTGTTTCCGGGACTGGGCATGCGCATCGCCGAGGTCGATTCGCTGGATGCGCTGCTGGTGATCGGGGCGAACCTGCGTCGCGAGGTGCCGATTCTCGCGCATCGGGTGCGCAAGGCGGCCCTGCGCGGCGCACAGGTGGCGATGCTGAACCCGGCGCGGTTCCCGTATCTGTTCCCGGTGAAGGCGTACCTGACCTGCGCGCCGGCCGATCTCGTGGCGGATCTCGCTGCGGTCGTGGCCGCGGCGGCCGCCGCGGCGGGTAAGCCCGTGCCCCGGCAGCTCGGCGGCGCGGTGGGCGCGGCGCGCGTGAACCACGCGCATCGTGCGGCCGCGCAGGTGCTGCTCGGCGGAGGAAAGCGCGCGGTGTGGCTCGGTGCTCTGGCGGCGCGCCACGCAGCGTTCGCGGACCTGCGCGCGCTGGCTGCGGCGCTGGCGCAGATCACCGGCGCGTCCCTGGGGCGGCTCGCCGAAGGCGGCAACGCTGCGGGCGCCTATCTCGCCGGGGCGATCCCGCATCGCGAAGCGGGCGGCAAGACGGTGGCGCAGGCGGGCCGCAACGCGCGCGACATGCTGGAGAGCCCGCTGCGGGCCTACCTGCTGCTCGGCGGTCTGGAACCCTCGATCGATGCCCTCGCTCCCCAGAGCCTGCGCACCCTCGCCAGAGCCGAGTTCGTGGTCGCGGCGACCCCGTTCGCCAGCGAGGAGGTGAAGCGCGTCGCGCACCTGTTGCTGCCGATGGGGACCTTCGCCGAGACCTCCGGCACGTACGTGAACTGCGAGGGGTTGTGGCAGAGCCAGAGCGGGGCGGCGGTGCCGGTGGGCGAGGCGCGTCCGGGCTGGAAGGTGCTGCGGGTACTCGGCAACCTGCTCGGCCTCGGGGGCTTCGACTACCAGTCCTCCGAGGATGTCCTGCGTGAGGTGCGCGAGGCGTGCGCCGGGCTGAGGCCCGCGGGCTACCAGGGCACTCACGCGGTGCCGGAGGCCGATGAGGCCGGCGCGGCGGAGGGCGCGGCGGACGGCGCGGCGCTGGTGGATGTGCCGATGTACCAGACCGATGCGCTGCTGCGCCGCGCGCCTTCGCTGCAGAGAACCCGTGAAGGCCGCACGCCGGCCGTGACGTACTGAACGCTAAGGCGGATAGCGCACGTGCTCGAGACCCTCGCAACTACCTGGCTGTCACTGCCGGACTACGCACGCTCCACGGTGTGGACACTGGTGATCACGGTGGGGCTGATCATCTGCGTGGCGCTGCTGACCTTGTGGGAGCGCAAGGTCATCGGCTGGATGCAGCTGCGCCGCGGACCGAACCGCGTGCGCCTCTTCGGCCTGCTGCCCGGGGTGGGCCAGCCGTTCGCCGACGTGTTCAAGCTCCTCATGAAGGAAGTGGTGGTCCCGGCGAAATCCAACGGATTCCTGTTCCGGCTCGCGCCCCTGATCGCGCTCGTCCCGGCGCTCGCGGCCTGGGCGGTGATTCCGCTGTCGCCAACGGTGGTGGTGTCCAAGGCCGACGCGGGTCTGCTGTACCTGCTGTCGCTCACCTCGATGGGTGTGTACGGAGTCATCGTCGCCGGCTGGGCGGCGAACTCCAAATACGCGTTCCTCGGCGCCATGCGCTCCGCGGCGCAGATGGTGGCCTATGAGATCGCCATGGGCTTTGCGCTGGTCGGCGTGCTCATGGCCACCGGCAGCATGAATCTCGGCACCATCGTGCGCACCCAGGAGGGCGGGGGCCTGTCCTGGAACTGGTTCTGGCTGTTTCCGCTGTTGATGGTGTACTTCATCTCCGGCGTCGCGGAAACCAACCGTGCGCCGTTCGACGTGGCCGAGGGCGAATCCGAGATCGTCGCCGGCTTCCACGTCGAATACTCCGGCATCGCGTTCGCGCTGTTCTTCCTGGCCGAATACGCCAACATGATCCTGATCTCGACCCTGACCGCGGTGCTCTTCTTCGGCGGCTGGGAGGGACCCTTCCAGGGCTATTCATGGCTCGGACTGGGTGACACCTTCCTCGGACAGCCGAGTTTCCTGTGGCTGTTCCTCAAGGCGTTCTGCCTGGTGTTCCTGTTCCTGTGGTTCCGGGCGACCTTCCCGCGCTACCGCTACGACCAGATCATGCGCCTGGGATGGAAGGCGCTGATCCCGGTGACCCTGGTGTGGATCGGCGTGGAGATGCTGCTGGCCGTGTACCGCATCGGGCCCTGGTCGCGCGCCTGGTACCACTGACGGGACGCATCGATGGCTGTGAATCCGCTCAAGACCTTCCTGCTGCCCGAGCTCCTCAAGGGGCTCATGGTCACGGCCCGCACTCTCTTCAGCCGCAAGTACACCCTCAACTATCCGGAAGAGAAGACCCCGCAGTCACCGCGCTTTCGCGGCCTGCACGCGCTGCGCCGTTATCCGAACGGCCAGGAGCGCTGCATCGCCTGCAAGCTGTGCGAGGCGGTGTGCCCGGCGGTGTGCATCACCATCGACTCGGAGGTGGCAGCGGACGGCACGCGACGCACCACGCGCTATGACATCGATCTGTTCAAGTGCATCTACTGTGGCTTCTGCGAGGAGGCCTGCCCGGTGGATGCCATCGTGCTCACCCGCATTCTCGAATACCACATGGAGCGGCGCGGCGAGAACATCATGAGCAAGGACAAGCTGCTCGCGGTCGGTGAACGCTACGAGGCGATGATCGCCGCCGACCGGGCGGCGGACGCGCCCTACCGATGAGCACGCGCGTCAGCCCTCGCGCCGCCAGCGGCCGCCCATGCTGATCGAGGCGCTGTTCTATGTGTTCGGCGCCATTCTCATCGCCGCGGCGCTCGGCGTGATCAGCGCGCGCAACCCGGTGTACTCGGCCCTGGCACTGGTCATGTGCTTCCTCACCTCGGCGGCCATCTGGCTGCTGCTGGAGGCGGAGTTCCTCGCCGTGGTGCTGGTGCTGGTATACGTCGGCGCGGTCATGGTGCTGTTCCTGTTCGTCGTCATGATGCTCGACGTCAACCTGGCGGAGCTGCGTCAGGGATTCACCCGCTTTGCCTGGCTCGGCTGGCTCACAGCCCTGGCGGTGATCGTCGAGATCGTGGGGGTGGTGTGGGCGCGCGGCGGACTCGGCATCGACGCCGGCCGCGGCGCCACGCCCACGGCGCCGACCTACAGCAACACGCTCGAGCTCGGGCGCGTGCTGTATACCCGGTACGCGTACCCGTTCGAGCTTGCCGCCATGCTGCTGCTGGTGGCGATCGTGGCCGCCATCACGCTCACCATGCGCCGCCGCACGGGCCTGAAGCAGCAGGACATCAGCCGCCAGGTGGCGGTGCGGCGTGCCGACCGGCTGCGCATCGTGAAAATGCCCGCGGAGAAGCGCTCATGATCACGCTGGCGCAGCTGCTGACGCTGTCGGGGATCCTGTTCTCGCTTGCCATTGCCGGCGTTTTCCTGAACCGCAAGAACGTCATCCTGCTGCTGATGTGCGTGGAGCTGCTGCTGCTCGCCGCGAACTTCAACTTCATCGCGTTCTCGCGCTATCTCTCGGACATCAACGGACAGGTGTTCGTGTTCTTCATCCTCACCGTGGCCGCGGCCGAGTCGGCGATCGGACTCGCCATCCTGGTGGTGCTGTTCAGGGAACGTGGCAGCATCAACGTCGAAGACCTGAACACGCTGAAAGGCTGAAGTGCCCGCGATGAACCCCACCGTGCTGATCGCCGTGCCGCTGCTGCCGCTGCTGGCCGCCGTCATCGCAGGCCTGGGCGGGCGTCTCATCGGGCGCGCCGGCGCGCACACCGTCACCTGTGCGGCGGTGGCGATCTCCTGCGGGCTGTCGCTCCTGGTGCTGAAGCAGATCTACTGGGACGGCGTGCCGGCCTACGACGCGCCGGTGTACACCTGGCTCATAAGCGATGGCATGCATATGGAGGTCGGCTTCCTCATCGACCGGCTCACCGCGCTGATGATGGCGGTAGTCACGTTCGTGTCGCTGTGCGTGCACGTCTACACCATCGGCTACATGAGCGATGACCCCGGCTACACGCGCTTCTTCAGCTACATCTCGCTGTTCACCTTCTCCATGCTCATGCTGGTCATGGCGAACAATTTCATGCAGCTGTTCTTCGGCTGGGAAGCGGTGGGGCTGGTATCGTATCTGCTGATCGGCTTCTGGTACACGCGCCCGAGCGCGATCTTCGCCAATCTCAAGGCCTTCATCGTCAATCGCATCGGCGACTTCGGCTTCGTGCTGGGGATTGCCGGTATCGCCTACTTCACCGACTCGCTCGCGTATCGTGACGCGTTCGCCGCGGCCCCGCAGATCGCGCACGCGCTCATTCCCATGAGCTCCACTTCCGCCGCCGGGGCGCTGACGCTGATCTGCGTGTGCCTGTTCATCGGCGCCATGGGCAAGTCGGCGCAGGTGCCGCTGCACGTATGGCTGCCCGACTCGATGGAGGGTCCGACACCCATCTCGGCGCTCATCCATGCCGCCACCATGGTGACGGCCGGGATCTTCATGGTGGCGCGCATGTCGCCGCTGTTCGAATACTCCGATGCCGCGCTGTCGTTCGTGCTGGTGATCGGCGCCACCACTGCGTTCTTCATGGGCCTGCTCGGGGTGGTCAACAACGACATCAAGCGGGTGATCGCCTACTCGACGCTCTCGCAGCTGGGATACATGACCGTGGCGCTGGGCGTCTCCGCCTACGGCGCGGCCATCTTTCACCTGATGACCCATGCGTTCTTCAAGGCGCTGCTGTTCCTCGCCGCCGGCTCGGTCATCATCGCCCTGCACCACGAGCAGGACATGCGCCGCATGGGCGGGCTGGCGAAGTACATGCCCATCACGGCCGTGACCTGCTGGATCGGCGCGCTGGCGCTCGTCGGCACGCCGTTGTTCTCCGGCTTCTACTCCAAGGACGCGATCATCGAGGCGGTCGGCCAGTCGCACCGCTGGGGCGCTGCTTACGCCTACTGGTGCGTGCTGTGCGGCGTGTTCGTGACCGCGTTGTATACCTTCCGCATGCTGTTTCTGACGTTTCACGGGCCGGAGCGTTTCCGCGCGGCGGCCGGCCCTCACGCCTCGCACGACGGCGGCCCCGCGGCTGATGGGCGCGCGCAGGGCGGCCACGGCGGCACCCCCCGCGAGAGTCCGGTGGTGGTGACGGGCCCTCTCATCGCACTCGCCATCCCGTCAACGCTCATCGGCGCCGTCACCGTGGGTCCGGTGCTGTTCGGCGACTACTTCGGGCCTTCGATCTTCGTGCTCACCCGGAACAACGTCATCGGCACGCTCGCCGCCGACTTCGGCGGCCCGCTGCAATTCGCACTGCACGGCCTGGCGGCGCCACCTTTCTGGCTCGCGCTCACCGGGGCACTCACGGCCTGGGCCTGCTTCCTGTGGCGGCCGATGTGGGCGGACACGGCGGTACGTAGCTTCGGCTGGCTGTACCGCACGCTCACGCACAAGTACTACTTCGACTGGTTCAACGAGCGCATTCTCGCCGCGCTCACGCGCCTCATCGGCGTGGGCCTGTGGAGGGGGGGCGATGAGGTGCTGATCGACGGCGCGATGGTCAACGGCAGCGCGGCTACCGTCGGCTGGGCCGGGAGCCTGCTGCGACGCGTGCAGAGCGGTTACCTCTACTCGTACGCCTTCTGGATGATGATCGGCCTGGCGGTGCTGCTCGGCTGGTTCCTGGCGCACGCCCGCTACTGAAGCGCAGCAGGACGCGATGCACGGTCTCCTGTCAATCCTCATCTGGTTGCCGATCTCCGCGGGCTTAGGAGTCGTGCTGCTCGGCGATCGCAACATCGTGGCCGGGCGCTGGCTGGCCCTGCTCGCATCGCTCGCGACGCTGGCGCTGTCGGTGCCGCTGTGGCGCTCGTTCGACACCGCGAGCGCGGCGCTGCAGTTCGCGGAGAAGCTGCCGTGGATTCCGCGCTTTGACGCCTGGTACGCGCTCGGCGTGGACGGCATTTCGCTGCCGCTGATCGTGCTCACCGCGTTCATGACGGTACCGGTAGTGATCGCCGGCTGGAGGGTGATCGAGACGCGCCCGGCGCAGTACTACGCCGCCTTCCTCATCATGGAAGGCCTGATGATCGGGGTGTTTTCCGCCACCGACGCGCTGCTGTTCTATTTCTTCTGGGAGGCGATGCTGATTCCGATGTTCCTCATCATCGGCATCTGGGGCGGGCCGCGACGCGTGTACGCGACGATCAAGTTCTTCCTGTACACCTTCCTCGGCTCGGTGTTCATGCTGGCGGCGCTGATCTATATGTATGTGAAGGGCGGCAGCTACGCGATCGCCAGCCTGCAGGCCCTGCCGCTCACGCTCATCGAGCAGCGCTGGATCTTCCTCGCGCTGCTGCTCGCCTTCGCGGTGAAGGTGCCGATGTTCCCGGTGCACACCTGGCTGCCGGATGCGCACGTCGAGGCGCCCACCGGTGGCTCGGTGATCCTGGCGGCCATCCTGCTGAAGATGGGTGGCTACGGCTTCCTGCGCTTCAGCCTGCCCATTGCCCCGGACGCGAGCCGCGAGCTCGACCTGCTGGTGATCGCGCTGTCGCTGATCGCGGTGATCTACATCGGCTTCGTCGCGCTGGTGCAGCAGGATATGAAGAAGCTCATCGCGTACTCCTCGATTGCTCACATGGGTTTCGTGACCCTCGGGGCCTTCGTGATCTACGAGATCGTGCGCAACACCGGGAGCCTGCAGGGCGCCGGCATGGGGCTCGACGGGGCGATGGTGCAGATGGTCTCGCATGGCCTCATTTCCGGAGCGCTGTTTCTGTGCGTCGGCGTGCTGTACGACCGCGTCCACAGCCGCCAGATCGCCGACTACGGCGGCGTGGTCAACACCATGCCGGTGTTCGCATCCTTCATGGTGCTGTTTGCGCTGGCCAACACCGGGCTCCCCGGAACCTCCGGGTTCGTCGGCGAGTTCCTGGTGATCATCGCCAGCTTCAGAGCGAGTTTCTGGTACTCGCTGCTGGCGGCGGTGACGCTGGTGCTGGGGGCCGCCTACACGCTGTGGCTGGTCAAGCGCGTGATATTCGGGCCGGTCGCAAGCCCGCGGGTCGCGGCGCTCGAGGATCTGAACGGCCGCGAATACGTCGTGCTGACGGCGCTCGCGCTGGCGGTGCTGATGGTCGGAGTGTGGCCCGCACCGCTGCTGCGGGTCATGCAGCCCTCCATCCAGCACCTGGTCAGCCAGGCGATCGCCACCAAGCTATGAGCGGGTCCAGCCTTGCTGCGGCGGTGCCGGAGATGTGCCTCGCGGCGGCGATCTGCGTCCTCCTGCTGGTGGAGGTGTTTGCCGGCGAGCGGCGCCGCGGGCTCACCCCCACGCTGACGCTGCTGGCGCTCGCCGTCGGTGCCGGCCTCACCGTGCAGTACGGACATGTCACGCAGCGCACCGAGCTGTTCGATGGCATGTACGTGGCCGATGAGCTCGGCTTCGCGCTCAAGCTCGCCGCCTTGCTGTTCGTCGCCGTGGCGCTGCTGTATTCGCGCACCTATCTCGAGAACCGCAGCATCCTGCGCGGCGAGTACTACGTGCTGGCGCTCACGGCGCTCCTGGGCATCTTCGTGCTGGTGTCCGCCAACAGCCTGCTCACCGTTTACCTCGGGGTGGAGCTGCTGGCCTTGTCGGTGTACGCCATGGTGGCGTTCGACCGCGACTCAGGGATAGCGGCCGAGTCCGCCATGAAATACTTCGTGCTCGGCGCCGTCGCTTCCGGGGCGCTGCTGTACGGCATGTCGCTGATCTATGGGTTGACGGGGACGCTGGACCTCGGGCTGATCGCGGCGCGGCTGCAGGCGCCGTTCAGTCCGGGGGTGACCCTGGGACTTACCTTCATCGTGGTCGCGGTGGCCTTCAAGCTCGGGGCGGTGCCCTTTCACATGTGGCTGCCGGATGTGTACGAGGGCGCACCCACCAGCGTGACGCTGTTCATCGGCACGGCGCCCAAGATCGCCTATTTCGCGCTCACGCTGCGGCTGCTGGCGCAGAGCCTCGCCGGCACCGAGCCGCAATGGTCGCAGATGCTGGCCGTGCTCGCGGTCATGACGCTCATCGTCGGCAACGTGGTCGCGATCGTGCAGACCAACCTCAAGCGCATGCTTGCCTACTCGACCATCGCCAACGTCGGCTTCATCGTACTGGGGTTCGTGGCCGGCATCCCGGACGGCTACGCGGCGGCGCTCTACTACACCCTGGTGTATGTGCTGGTGGCGCTCGGTTCCTTCGGCGTGATCCTGCTCTCGAGTACCAAGGGCTTCGAGGCGGACCAGCTCGAGGACTACAAGGGCCTGTACCGGCGCGATCCGCTGCTGGCGCTGGCGATGATGGTGCTGATGTTCTCGACCGCCGGGGTGCCGCCGCTGGTCGGCTTCTGGGCGAAGCTGCGGATCTTTCAGGCGCTGTGGGAAACCAACCACCTGTGGCTGGTGGTCATCGCGGCCGCCATGTCGGTGGTGGGTGCGTACTACTACCTGCGCGTGATCAAGCTCATGTACTTCGACGAGCCGGCGCCGCCGCAGCTGCCGCCGGCTCGGGCGGCGGCTGGCGTGCGCCTGGCGCTGGGACTGAATGCCGCGGCGGTGCTGCTGCTGGGGGTGTTGCCCGGGCCGCTGCTGGACCTGTGCGCGCGGCTGATCCACTGACCGGCGTCCGCCCTGCAGCGCGCCGCGCGCTGTGTCAAGGAAGGAAAGAGTCAAGGAGATGTGATGAAACGCAGGTTCGGTCCGCTGTCGCCAGGATGGCTGGCGCTCGCCGGCGCGCTGGCACTGGTCACGACCCACGCACAGCCCAGCCCGCACTATCGCATCGCCCACGAGGTGTCCCTGCCCGGGGACGAGGGCTGGGACTACCTCGCTTTCGAGGCGGGCGGTCACCGGCTTTTCGTCTCTCATGGCGCACGCGTGCTGGTGGTCGATACCGACAAGCTGGCGGTGGCCGGCGAGATCACCGATACCCCGGGCGTGCACGGGATCGCGCTGGCCCCGGACCTCGGCCGCGGGTACATCAGCGCCGGGCGCGCGGGCGTCATCGTGGTGTTTGATCTGAAGACGCTCGCGCGGCTGAAGCAGATCAAGACCACGGGCGACAACCCCGACGCCATCCTCTACGATGCCGCCAGCCAGCGCGTGTTCACCTTCAACGGGCGCGGTCGCAACGCCACCGCCGTCGATGCCAGGACCGACGCCGTCATCGGCACCATCGCGCTGGATGCCAAACCCGAGTTTGCGGTCGCGGACGGCAAGGGCCGCATCTACGTGAACCTCGAGGACAAGAGCAGCCTCGCGGTGATCGATCCGCACAAGCTCAGCGTCATCTCGGTGTGGCCCATCAGTGGCTGCCAGGAGCCCTCCGGGCTGGCGCTCGATGCCGCCGGGGGGCATCTGTTCCCGGTGTGCGCCAACAAGGTCATGGCGGTGATGGATGCGGCATCCGGCAAGGTGCTCGGCAGCGCGCCGATTGGCGGCGGGGTGGACGCGGCGGCGTTCGATCCCGGCAGCCGCCTGGCGTTCGCCTCCTGCGGCGAGGGCGCGCTCACCGTGGTCAGTACGAGCGCCGCCGGAGTTTTGCAGGTCGCGCAGTCAGTGCCGACACGGCGCGGCGCCCGCACCATGGCGCTGGATGCGCGCACCCACCGTATCTATGTGGTGACCGCGGATTTTGGCGCGGCGCCCCCGGCCACGCCCGAACACCCGCATCCACGGCCGGCGATCCTGCCGGGCTCCTTCCGGCTGCTGGTGCTCGAGCCGCAATGAGCTCACGACAGGCGCCGTGAGATGGCGATCGCCGCGATCAGCACGATCGTGATGTTGAGGACCCACCACGCCATCTGCTTGTGATCGCGCAGCACGCTCGCCCCGCCGTCCGTGTTGCGCGCGCCGGCACTGCCTTCGCCGGCGACGGTGATGCGCCCGCCGAGAACCTCGCGGATGCCATCGTGTGCTACCACCACCTCGAGCCGAGCGTCCGCCAGGAGGGCGTTGGACAGCGGTACGAACCACGAGCCGTCCGCACGTCGCATAGCGAGCTGGCTCTTGCCATCGATGGACACCGTCAGGTCGGTCACCGACACCGGTGTGTCATCGGCCGTATGCCGCAGGCGCAGCACCAGGCCCCCGGGCGCGGGGCCGGCGTCGAGCGTCACGAGCGCGGAGTGCGCGACCGGCGTCAGCGGCCCCGGCGCGCTGTCGGAGGCGCGCAGCGGCGCGGCGCACAGCAAGAAGCTGCAGGCGAGCACGCCGGCCGCCAGAGACGAGTTCAGTCCCGACACGGCCTGCATGTTAGCAGCTCCAGCGCCGCACGGGACTGCGACCGCGAGTGCGCAATCGTTGGTGCGACATTATAGTGAGTGTGCCCAAAACCCAGGCGGGAGTCAGTCATGAGCACCGTTGCCGCAGCAGCCGCCGGCGCCGGGCCGCGTTATCACAGCGGCTTCGGCAATCATTTCGCGAGCGAGGCCTTGCCCGGCGCGCTGCCGCAGGGACGCAACTCGCCGCAGCGTTGCGCCTACGGACTGTACGCGGAGCAGTTCTCGGGAAGCGCCTTCACCGCGCCGCGCCACGCCAACCGCCGCAGCTGGCTGTACCGCATCCGGCCGGCGGCGGTTCACGACAGTTTCCGGCGCATCGATGACGGCCACATCACCGGCCGCTTCGATGAGCCCGCGCCCTCGCCGAACCAGCTGCGCTGGAGCCCGCCGCCACTGCCGCGCGAGCCGACGGACTTCATCGCAGCGCTCGCCACGCTGGGGGGTAATGGCTCGCCCGAGCAGCAGCTGGGTTGCGGCATTCACTGGTACGCGGCCAACCGCTCCATGAGCGAACGCTTTTTCTATGACGCCGACGGGGAACTGCTGCTCGTGCCGCAGCAGGGCGCTCTGCGCCTCGCCACCGAGCTGGGCGTCATCGAGGTGCAGCCGCCGGAAATCGCCGTGCTACCGCGCGGCCTGCGCTTTCGGGTGGAGCTGCTGGAGAGCGCGGCGCGCGGCTACGTGTGCGAGAACTTCGGCGCGCCGTTTCGACTGCCGGACCTCGGCCCCATCGGTTCCAACGGGCTCGCCAACCCGCGCGACTTTCAGACCCCGGTCGCGTGGTACGAAGACCGGGAGGGGGAATTCGAGCTGGTGGCGAAGTTCGCCGGCCATCTGTGGTCGGCACGCATTGACCACTCGCCGCTCGACGTGGTGGCATGGCATGGCAACAATGCGCCGTACAAGTACGACCTGCGGCGCTTCAACACCCTCGGCTCGATCAGCTACGATCATCCCGATCCGTCGATCTTTCTGGTGCTGCAGTCGGTGAGCGATACCCCGGGCGTCGATGCGATCGACTTCGTGGTCTTTCCGCCCCGCTGGCTGGCGATGGAAGATACATTCCGGCCGCCCTGGTTCCATCGCAACATCGCCAGCGAGTTCATGGGCCTGATTGAAGGGGTCTACGACGCGAAAGCGGAAGGCTTCGCTGCGGGCGGGGCGTCGCTTCACAATTGCATGAGCGGGCACGGACCGGATGCCGCGACCTATGAGAAGGCTACCGCAGCCGACACGTCCAGGCCGGTGCAGCTCACCGACACCATGGCGTTCATGTTCGAGACGCGCACCGTGATCCGTCCGACGCGCTACGCGCTCGAGACGCCGCTCCTGCAGCGCGACTACGCGCAGGTGTGGCGGGGCCTGAAGAAGCATTTCGCGCTGGACGCGGCGCCGGCGGCGCCGGCGGCGCCGCGCGGGCGGCGTGGCGCCTGAGCCGCGGCGCTCCGCCGGCATGTCCGTGAACGCCATCAACGCCACGCACGACCCCGCGCTCAGCAGCTGGGTCAGCTCCGCGAACGCGCCCGCCAGCGACTTTCCGATTCAGAACCTGCCGTTCTGCGCCTTCCGGCGCGCGCGCAGCGCGGAGGGCTTCCGCGGCGGTGTCGCCATCGGCGATCAGGTGCTGGACCTGGGCGCGCTGCACGGGCTGGGCCTGTTCGACGGACTCGCCGCGCAGGCACTCGCCGCGTGCGCACAGCCGGTTCTCAATACCTTCATGGGCCTCGGAGTGCCGGCCCACGCGGCGCTGCGGGCCGCCCTGTCGGCGGCGCTGCGCACGGACTCGGCGCTGGCGGAGCAGCTGCGCCCGCGGCTCATTCCGCAGGCTGCCGTGGAGTACCGGGTCGCGGCGCAAGTGGGTGACTACACCGACTTCTATGCCTC
The DNA here is from genome assembly GCA_005878095.1 of Gammaproteobacteria bacterium. GTDB lineage: Bacteria > Pseudomonadota > Gammaproteobacteria > Steroidobacterales > Steroidobacteraceae > 13-2-20CM-66-19. The sequence continues at coordinate 16,604 of VBNH01000062.1, forward strand.
GATCCATCACGCCACCGCCGTTGGGCGGCTGTTCCGCCCCGACAATCCCCTGCTTCCGAACTACAAGTGGTTGCCGCTCGCGTACCACGGCCGCGCCTCCTCGATCCGGGTGTCGGGCTACGATTTTGCGCGGCCCGTGGGCCAGGTGCTGCCGCCGGGGGCCACGCAGCCTGAGCTCGCCGCCACGCGGCGCCTGGACTACGAGCTGGAAGTGGGGGTATTCGTCGGGCGCGGCAATGAGCTCGGCCGCAGCGTGCCGCTGGCGCAGGCCGAGGCGCACGTCTTCGGTCTGTGCCTGCTGAATGACTGGTCGGCACGCGATATCCAGGCGTGGGAGTACCAGCCGCTGGGTCCCTTTCTGGCGAAGAACTTCGCCACCACGGTCTCGCCGTGGGTGGTGACGCTCGAGGCGCTCGCACCGTTTCGCGCTCCCTGGACTCGTCCGGCCGGCGAGCCGCCGCCGCTTCAGTACCTGGATGACGGCGCGCTGCGCGAGGCGGGCGCCATCGATATTCAACTCGAGGTGTGGCTCGACAGCGCGCACATGCGCGCCGCAAATCTCGGGCCGCAGCGCCTGTCGCAGGCGCGCTTCCGCGACTCGTGGTGGACGGTGGCGCAGATGCTCGCGCACCACACCGTGAACGGCTGCAACCTCAACGCCGGGGACCTCTTCGGCAGCGGCACACAGTCCGGTCCGCTGCCGACGGAAGGCGGGTCGCTGCTCGAGCTCAGCGGTGGCGGCCGGCGGCCGATCGCGCTCGCCGGGGGCGAGAGCCGCACCTTCCTCGAGGACGGCGATCGGGTCACGCTGCGCGGCTGGTGCGAACGGCGCGGCTACGCGCGCATCGGTTTCGGCGAGGCCGTGGGTACGGTGCTGCCGGCTTGATGCGCTCCGCGCCGTTGAAGAGCTACCGCTACTACGACCTCATCCTGGGCGCGTACGTGTGCGTGTTGCTGTGCGCGAATCTCATCGGTCCGGCCAAGGTATCGACCGTGCAGGTGCCGTTGTGGGGACCGGTGACGTTCATGGCGGGCGTGCTGTTCTTCCCGATCTCCTATGTGTTCGGGGACATCCTCACCGAGGTGTACGGCTATGCGCGCGACCGCCGCGTCGTGTGGAGCGGCTTTGCGGCGCTGGTGTTCGCGGCCTTGATGTCCGCGGTGATCGTGTACCTGCCGCCCGCGGATTTCTGGCGCCACAAGCAGCCGGCGGTCGAGGAGATCTTCGGTAACACGCCGCGCATCATCTGCGCGTCGATCGTGGCGTTCTGGTGCGGCTCGTTCGTCAACAGCTACGTGCTGGCGAAGATGAAGCTGTGGAGCTCGGGCCGCTGGCTGTGGACCCGCATCGTCGGCTCGACGCTGTGCGGGGAGCTGGTTGACTCCGGGCTGTTCTATACGATCGCGTTCGCGGGCCTGTGGCCGAGCGGTGAGCTCATCGCGGTGACCACGACGCAATACGTGCTGAAATCGGCGTGGGAGGTGATCATGACCCCGGTGACTTACCGGATCGTCGGCTTTCTGAAGCGCGCCGAGCAGGAGGACTACTACGATCGCGGCACGAACTTCACGCCGTTCTCACTCAAGGCCTGAGTGCGGCGCGAGCGCAGTGCGCCGCGCTCCCGCCGCCCGAGCTCAGGTGAGATTACTTGCCGATCTGCTTGCTGACCTGGTTCTCCTGCTGGTTGAGCGCCTTCTGCTCGGCCTTGGTGATGTGGCCGCCGTTGGTGCGCGCCATGGTGCGCTCTTCCTTGCGGATGGCGCGGTCCTCGCGGTGCAGCTTGGCCGCCTGCGCCTTGGTGAGCTCCCCTTCCTTGCGCTCCTGATGGATGCGCTTGTTCTGGTTGGCGAGCCGATTGTTCACCTGCGCGCGGCGCGGGTGCGTCTTCTGCCACTGCGTGTCGGCCACGGCGTTAGTGGCGAGGCCGCCGAGCGACAGCGTCACGGCAGCGACGCTCAGAGCGGTGCGGATGGATTTCAACATGGATTTCTCCTCCTGAAAGCGCCTGTTAGGCGTTCGGTATTGAGCCGGAACCCCCGGCTGCTGGGCGTTAACAACGCCGCAGCTTCAGGACTGCTGACGATCGTGACGGAAAGTTAATCGGGCCCGCAGTGTGAGGTGCGTCACAGCAGGAAACGGAATGCGCGGCGCCGCCTGAGGCGGCAATCATCCGCGGATCGCAGCGCGCGGCGCGGCGCGCGTGAAAGGACATGAGCGAATGACAGGTGTGCGGCACGACACAACCCGAGCGAGTGTGTTGGGACACTGGCTGGTCTGCGCCCTGGTGGTGAGCAGCGCGGCCGCTGCGGCTGCCGATCAGTCGCGCGAGGATGCCTGGTGGACCGGACCGATGCTCGCGCCTTCTGCGGCAACACTGCCGACCGGGCACATGCTGCTCGAGCCCTATCTCTTCGACGTGATGACTGACGGCCGCTTCGACATGCATGGCACACGGCGCGCGAGTGCCCACGAGCACGATATCGGCTCCCTCAGTTACATTCTGTACGGGCTGACGGACCGGCTCTCCGTGGGTTTGATTCCGCGGTTCATCTTCAACGAGCCCGCCGGAGCCCCCAACAGCTCAGGCGTCGGCATAGGGGATCTCAGCCTGCAGGCCGGCTACGGCCTGACGCGATTCCAGGATGGTCACCGCATGCCGGCGCTCGCGCTGGTGATCGATGAGACCCTGCCCACCGGACGCTACCAGCGCCTCGGGCGTGCGAGCGATGGCTTCGGGGCGGGGGCGTACACCACCGCCGTGTCGATCTATTCCCAGGACTACCTGTGGATGCCCAATGGGCGGATTCTGCGGGTGCGCCTGGATCTCACCTACGCGCTGTCGGCTTCCCTGGGTCTGCAGGACCTGAGCGTCTATGGGACTGCGGCTGGATTCAGCGGCCGCGCCTACCCCGGCGATTCCTTCACCGCAGATGCGGCCGGGGAGTACAGCCTCACCCGCAACTGGGTGCTGGCGCTCGACGTCGTCTATCAGCACAACGACAACACGCGCGTGCGCGGCAGCGTGCCGTCGGCCGGCGCTGCGGGCGTCAGCGATTTTCGCGCCGATTCAGGGGCCGGATATTCGCTCGCTCTGGCCCCGGCGATCGAGTACAACTGGAACAGCAGAATCGGCCTGCTCGTGGGCGTGAGGATGTTCGTCGCGGGGCGTAACGCGACGAGCAGCGTGACGCCTGCAATCGCCCTCAATATGGTCTATTGAGCCGCGCACTTGCCGCGGGAACGGCGCACGCTCGTACGCGCTGCACGGCCCATGAAGGCAGCGTGCACAGATCGATGAAAGCCTTAAGAAATGTCAAGCCGCTCGATCCTTGCGATGGCGGTCAACGCGCCGGTGCGTGACTGCGTTTTAATGTGTGTCGGCTTGAACAGACGTGCCCGCGAGGCGTCTAATCTGGTAGCTGCAGGACCCTCGAGGACCACGGCTGCTGCAACGGGGTAACTGAGAGTGAACAGAGCGAGCACACTTATACGGACCGTCGGAGCCCTGCTGCTCGGCGTTGCGGTAGCGGGTGCGCCGGCTTTGACATATGCGCAAGGCCACTCCGGAGGAGGCGGCCATTCCGGAGGAAGCGGCCATTCCGGCGGCGGCGGCCACTTCGCGGGCGGGGGCCACTTCGCGGGCGGTGGTCACGCCATGGGCGGCGGCCACTTCATGGGTGGGGGCCACGTCATGGGTGGCGGCCACGTCGCCGGCGGATATTTCGGCGGCGGCCATTACGCCGCTGCCGGGCACTTCGCCGGGCCTCATTTCGCCGGCCCCGGTGCGCAGGCCTACCACACGGCCGTACATGGACGATTCGCGAGCACCAGCGCGATGCACGCGGCCACTCGCTACTCGGGTAGCGGAGGCTTCGTACCCGGCTGGAGCGGCTCGCACGCGTGGGGCGGCGGCTACTGGCACGGCGTCTTCTGGCCGCACTGCTATTTCAATCCCGGTTTTGCCTGGTTCCTGCCGGTACTTCCGTTCGGCTACGCCACGTTCTGGTGGGGTGGGCTCCCCTACTACTACTGGAATAACCTCTATTACACCTGGAGCCCTGCCGACTACGGCTACGTCGTGACGGACCCGCCGCCGGCCGCCGGCACCGACGCCGACTCATCCTACGGCGGCGCCGCGCAGAACGGCAGCAGCAGCGGGTCGGACGTGTACCTGTATCCGCGCAACGGTCAGAGCGATGCGCAGACGCAGAACGACCGCTACGAGTGTCACAGCTGGGCGGTGAACAAGACGGGCTTCGATCCCACTCGCTCGTCCCAGCAAGGATCGGGGAGCGCGGCGGACTATCGCCGTGCCATGATCGCCTGCCTCGATGCGCGCGGCTACAGCGCGCGCTAGCACAGCCAACGACTCAATGTGTTTCGCGGGGCGCGCATCGCCACGCGAGCTTTCTTCAGTTTCCGACTTGTACTGCCTGAGCGAACGTACCCGGCGCGGTCGCGATCTGCAGCATGACGGTGGCGCTCACGCCATCGGCCACTGCGATGTCCGGATGACCGTCACCGTTGAGGTCGGCGATCGCCACACCGAGGGGCTGCCCGAAGCCCTGGTAGCTCGTGGCAGCAAGAAATACACCCGGACGCGCGGGGTCCTGCAGCAGCACGGACACGCTGCCCGTGGGGGCGGGTCCGAGACTGCCAACGACCAGATCCGGCTTGCCGTCACCGTTCAGATCGGCCACCGCGACATCGATCGCTCGGGGCTGGGCGGCGTAGGTGACCGGCGCCAGGAAGCTGCCCGGATTCGCCGCATCCTGCAGCAGCACCGAGACTCCTGCCGAGCCATTGCCGGCGACACCGGGGCCGAAGTTCGCCACGACGATGTCCGGCAGTCCGTCGCCGTTCACATCCGCAATCCTCACCGCCTGCGGTTGTGCACCCGCGGGGAAACTCACCGGAGCGAGGAATGTGCCCCGGGTGGTGGCGTTCTGGTAGAAGACGTAAACCGCGCCGTTGTCGCCATTGGCGTCGGAGGTCGCGGCCACGATATCCGGCGCGCCGTCACCGTTCAGGTCGCCGATCGCGACCGCCGCGGCGCTGTTGGCGTTGACCGGGAGTTTCGTCGGCGCCAGGAATTTCCCCGGGCTGGCCGGGTCCTGGAACAGGATGATGGCGCCGCCGCTGGCACTCGCGTCCGCGAGGACCAGGTCGGGCTTGCCGTCGCCGTTGATATCGCCGATCAGCAGCTGGTTCGGCTGCCCGCCGGTCGTCACGTCTACGGCCGTCTGGTAGGTACCCGGACTCGCTCCGTGCATGAAGACCGAGACACTCCCGGCCGCGAAGTTCGCCACCACGAGATCGAGGGATCCGGAGCGGATGAGGTCCGCGACCGCCATGCTCGAGGGGTTGTTGCCCGTCGTCGGGTAATGCACACCGGTATGAAACGTACCCGGGGAGCTGTGGTTGCCGAGGATGACGTTGGCGAAGCCCGGGTTCTGGGCAATGCCCTGGTCGGCGGTAGTGGCGACCAGCAGATCGGGGCTGCCGTCGCCATCGACGTCCGCGATCGCCACGGAGTTCGGCACGTTGATGGTCGGATAGGTGTAATCGGAGCTGTAGTGACAGCTGGCGAGGGCGCCGAACAGGAGGCCCATGCCCGTGGCCGCGAGCAGCCGGGGTGCGCGAGACTGGATGTTCACTGCCGTACCCTCCATGCGCAGGACACCTGTGCGCCGCAACGCGCTTCGCTCTGCCGGGTTGACAGAGCCTGCGCCTGCGTTCCAGGGCTCCAGCGTACACTGGCGCGCGGGGAACGGCACGGGGCAGGGCATGGCGGATAGCGCGGCGAAGATCGTGTTCCTGTTCGACGTGGACAATACGCTGCTCGACAACGACGCCGTGCAGGCCGATCTCAGCGCTCATCTGCAGCGCGAGTTCGGCCGCGCCAGCCGCGACCGCTACTGGGCGATTTTCGAGGAGCTGCGCGCGCAGCTCGGATACGCCGACTACCTGGGCGCGCTGCAGCGCTATCGCCTCGAGAACCTCGACGATCCGCAGCTGCTGCGGGTGTCGTTCTTCCTGGTGGACTACCCGTTTGCGGACCGGCTCTACGCGGGCGCGCTGGCTGCGCTGGCGCGCTGCGCGCGCCTCGGAACCACGGTCATTCTCTCCGACGGCGATGTGGTCTTCCAGCCGCGCAAGGTGCAGCGCGCCGGCCTGTGGGACGCGGTGGACGGGAGAGTTCTCATTTACCTGCACAAGGAGCAGATGCTGGATGCCGTCGAGCGGCGCTTTCCCGCCGATCACTACGTCATGGTCGATGACAAGCTGCGCATACTCACCGCCATGAAGCAGGTGTGGCGCGAGCGCCTGACCACCGTCTTTGCGCGCCAGGGACATTACGCGCTCGATGCACGCGAGCTGCAGGCCTATCCGCCGGCGGACCTCACGCTCGCGCACATCGGCGAGCTCGTCGATTGCAGCCTCGGGCTGGTGCCTGGCGCCGGCCACGGGCAGCGGTTAGGCTAGCGCACGCCTGAGCCGCAGCGCTCAGGGTTTGCTGGACGAAAGCCTGAGGGAAGGACATGTCGTCAGACCGTCCGTGGCTGGACAGTCTTCGCGAGAGCAGTGCCGCCCTGCAGGGGGTGCTGGGAGCGCTGCTGGAGGCGGAGCGCCAATTTGCGCCGCCGGCCTCGCCGCTCGAGCGGCTGCGACAGATCACGACCAGCCCGGAATGGGCCTGGTTACAGCCTCTGTACCGGCTGATCGCGGACGTCGATCACGCGCTTGCCTACGCGGATGATCTGCCCGCGAGCGAGAGCGCCGCGATCGGTGCGCACGCGCGGGAGCTGCTCACCGGCGGGAGCGCGGCCGCCGAGCAGCCCTTCCTCGAGCACTATCGCGCGTTGCTGCAGACCGATCCGGCCGTCGCCATGGCGCATGCCGCCGCGCTGCGCGCCCTGCAGGCGCTGCCGGCGGAAGCCGAAAACCAGTCCGAGCGGCTGCATGCGCGGCATCAATGGAACGAACGACGGCGGTTCCTGCGCATGGGACAACGCGGACGAGGCGCGTCCTGAAGTCTAGTACAGCAGCTGCGAACCGCGCAGCCGGATCTGCAGCTCGTGCCGGTTGTAATCGATGATCAGCACATCGAAGGATCCGAGCAGGTCCATGCCGAGCGTCAGTGTCGGCTGGTCGGTCAGCTTCCAGTGCTGGAACAGGTACATGTCGCCGAAGGTGACGCGCACGCCGTGAACCGTGAGGTGACCGAAGTCGATATCGGGTGCGGGGATGTTGTCGCCGCCCTGCACGTCGAGGGTCACGCCGATGATGTCCTCGTGCGCGACGTTGCGCGGCGGATGTCTCATCAGGGCATCGCGCAGCATGAGGTTGCCGACCGTCCCCTGGGCACCGGTGTCGATGATCGCCTTGGCGCGCACACTTCCCACGCGCACGTCGGCGACCAGCAGCCCGCCGCGGATCAGAGTGAGCGGCACGACGGTGAAATCACGGCGGGCGCGCTCGCCGTGCGAGCGCGAGATGATGAGCTGATCGCGTCCGAAGTCGGCGTAGATCCGCATGTCGGTCAGTCCCTCGATCCCGAGCACGCCCTGCGCGCCGCCAAAAACGTCCGCCAGCACGGGCAGCATTGCCGGACCCATGAGCAGCTCGCCCACCTCCATGCGGCCGACGTGAATGGTGGGCACCACGGCGGAGCCGGTGAATCCGGTCACCACGGTGCTGCCGTCCTCCGCAGGGCTGGTCCCGAGCAGCTGCGCGGTGCGCGCCGTGACCGCCGAGTGGTTGGCGCCGGTATCGAGCACGAGGCGATAGGGCCCTTTGCCATCGATGAGCACCGGCGCCCAGATTCTGCCGATGCGGTCACGCCGCGTCGGAGCCACGAACCTGGGCTCCGTGGTTTGCACGATGACTTCGGCGAGCTGGTCCTGGGTCGGGTCAGCCGGCGGGGGCTTGGGTACGGGGGCCGCGGTCTCCGTGGTGTCGGCAGCGAGAGGCACGGAGAAGAGAGTCCCCAGCAGACAGCCGCACAGCAGGGCTTGGGCGTGACGGAGCACGCCCGCCAGTAGAGCACGGCCGCGGGGCTGCCTCCAGTTGCTTCGTCGCAGTCCCGCAACGGCGCGTCCCGCGGCCTGCTTTGGGTGTTCCGAACCGGCCCAATTTGATCATTTGCGTAATCAAAGTCGCCTGAGGCAGCGGATTACGCTTATCCCGTGCTCAGAGTAAACTTAGTCTCGTAGCCCGGGTCCGAGCCTCTTAGCCCGGGGCCGAGCCCATACGGACCCGCCGCCGCAGCCGCCATCACCCGGGAACTCCCATGGCGTTTCCGGACATCGTCGGTCACTTTCGCAGAAAGTTCGACTACGACTGACGGCTGTGGTACGGACTCAAGCGTGCCGAGGAAGCCTGTGACATGAGTCGAGCCGCGAGCGATACGCCGCCGCCGGGCCATAAGGCCGGCGCCACCGCGGCGGCGGACGCCGGCGAAGCGACGGCCGGCAGTGCGGTGCCGGCGGCGGCTGCTCTTACCCACCTGCAACGGCTCGAAGCGGAGAGCATCCACATCCTGCGAGAGGTGGTCGCGGAGTGCGAGCGGCCGGTGATGCTGTACTCCGCAGGCAAGGACAGCGCGGTGATGCTGCACCTCGCCGTGAAGGCGTTCTATCCGGCCCCGCCGCCCTTTCCGCTGCTGCACGTGGATACCACCTGGAAGTTCCGTGCAATGTACGAGTTTCGGGACCGCATGGTGCGGCAGCTCGGCATGCAACTGCTGGTGCACGTGAACCCGGAGGGGCTGCGCTTGGGGTTGAGCCCCTTCACCCATGGCTCGCAGCTGTACACCGACGTCATGAAGACCCAGGCGCTGAAGCAGGCGCTCGATAAGCATCGCTTCGACGCCGCCTTCGGCGGCGCGCGGCGCGACGAGGAGAAGAGTCGCGCCAAGGAGCGCATTTTCTCGTTCCGCTCCGCCCAGCACGGCTGGGACCCGAGACAGCAGCGCCCCGAGCTGTGGTCGCTCTACAACGCCCGCAAGCACCGTGGAGAGAGCCTGCGCGTGTTTCCGCTGTCGAACTGGACCGAGCTCGATGTCTGGCAATACATCTGGCTCGAACAGATTCCGATCGTGCCGCTGTACTTTGCGGCCCCGCGGCCGGTGGTGCTGCGCGGCGGGACGCTCATCATGGTGGACGACGAGCGCATGCCACTCGCGCCGGGCGAGCAACCGGTCATGAAGAAGGTGCGCTTCCGCACGCTTGGCTGCTATCCGCTCACGGGCGCCATCGAGAGCGAGGCGGACACGCTGCCGGCGATCATCCGGGAGACGCTGCTCGCCAGGTCCTCGGAGCGCCACGGGCGCCTCATCGACCACGACGCCGTGGCTTCGATGGAGAAGAAGAAGCAGGAGGGTTATTTCTGACGACGCGGCAATCCGATCTCATCGCCAGCGACATCGGCGCGTACCTGCGCGCGCACGAGCGCAAGAGCCTGCTGCGTTTCATCACCTGCGGGTCGGTCGATGACGGCAAGTCGACGCTCATCGGCCGGCTGCTGTACGAATCGCAATTGATTTTCGACGACCAGCTCGCGGCCCTCGAGCACGACTCGCAGACGGTCGGCACACGCGGCGGGGAGCTGGATTTCGCGCTGCTGGTCGACGGGCTGGCGGCCGAGCGCGAGCAGGGCATCACCATCGACGTGGCCTACCGCTTCTTCTCCACCGAACGGCGCAAGTTCATCGTCGCCGACACGCCCGGGCACGAGCAGTACACCCGCAACATGGTGACCGGCGCCTCGACCGCGGATCTGGCAGTCATTCTCATCGATGCCCGCAAGGGGCTGCTTACCCAGACGCGCCGCCACAGCTTCCTGGTGCGACTGCTGGGCATCTCGCGCGCGGTGCTGGCGATCAACAAGATGGATCTGGTGGGATACTCGCGCGCCACCTTCGAGGCGATCCTCGCCGACTATCGCGCCTTCGCCGCGCGCATTGGACTCACCGACGTCACGCCCATTCCGCTCTCTGCGGTGCATGGTGACAACATCATCGCGCCCGGCCCCAACATGCCGTGGTACACGGGGCCGACACTCATGCAGCACCTGGAGAGCGTCGCGGTCGAGGCGGACAGCGGCGGCGCGGCCTTTCGCCTGCCGGTGCAATGGGTCAACCGGCCGCATGCGGACTTCCGTGGCTTTGCGGGGCAGATCGTCAGCGGCACGGTCACGCGGGGCGACCGCATCCGCGTGCTACCCTCGGGCCGCGAGAGCCGCGTCGCGCGCATCGTGACCGCGGACGGGGATCTGCCGGCCGCGGTCGCCGGGCAGTCCGTCACCCTCACGCTCGATTCCGAGATCGACGTCGGCCGCGGCGATGTCATCGCCGCGGGCGACTCACCGCCGCAGGTGGCCGACCAGTTCGAGGCGACCATCGTGTGGCTTCACGATGAGCCCATGCTGCAGGGGCGTGCGTACCTGATGAAGGCGGGCACGCGTACCGTGTCGGCGACCATCAGTCCGCTCAAGCACAAGATCAACGTCGACACCCTGGAGCACACGGCCGCCGAGCGGCTCGAGCTCAATGACATCGGCGTGTGCGAGCTGGAGCTCGACCGGGCGATCCCGTTCGAGGCCTACTGCGATAATCGCGCGCTCGGCGGGTTCATCCTCATCGACCGCCTCACCAACAGCACGGTGGGCGCCGGGCTCATCAACTTCGCGCTGCGGCGCTCGCAGAACGTGCACTGGCAGGCGCTCGACGTCGACAAGCAGGCGCGCTCACGGCTGAAGGGCCAGAAGGCGTGCGTGCTGTGGCTCACGGGTCTGTCGGGCGCGGGCAAATCCACCATCGCCAACCGCATCGAGAAGAAGCTCGCCGCCGCCGGAAGACACACCTATCTGCTCGACGGCGACAACGTCCGGCACGGACTCAACAAGGACCTGGGGTTTACGGCCCAGGATCGCGTCGAGAACATCCGCCGTGTGGCCGAGGTGTCCAGGCTCATGGTCGACGCGGGCCTCATCGTGCTCGTGTCCTTCATTTCACCGTTCCGCTCCGAGCGGCGCATGGCGCGCGAGCTGTTTGCGCCCGGGGAGTTCCTCGAGGTGTTCGTCGACACGCCCCTGGCGGAAGCGGAGCGGCGCGACGTGAAGGGCTTGTACCGCAAGGCGCGGCGCGGCGAGCTCAAGAACTTCACCGGCATCGATTCACCCTACGAGGCGCCCGAGAACCCCGAGATACGCATCGACACCACCACGCTCACGCCCGAGCAGGCGGCCGAGCGGATCGTCGCGCATCTGCAAGCCCTCAAGGTGGCCGGCGGCCCATGAGCGGCGCCCCGCACGAGCTGCTGGCGCGCGTGGCCGCGATCGCCCGCCGAGCGGGGCGCGAGATCCTCGAGATCTACGCAAGCGGCCAGCTCGCGTCGACCGCCAAGGCCGATGCCTCCCCGCTCACGGCTGCCGATCTGCGCGCGCATCGGCTCATCCTGGAGTCGCTGCACGAGCTCACGCCCGAGGTACCGGTGCTGTCCGAGGAGGCGGTGCACACGCGCTTCGCGCAGCGCTCGCAGTGGCGGCGCTACTGGCTCGTGGATCCGCTCGACGGCACCCGGGAGTTTCTGTCGCGCAACGGTGAGTTCACGGTGAACATCGCGCTCATCGAAGGGCATGCGCCGGCCCTGGGTGTGGTGCACGTTCCGGTGACCGACATGAGTTACCGGGGCTTGCCGGGGGTGGGCGCGTGGCGTGAGAGAGCCGGGGCGCGCGCCGAGGAGATTCACGTTGCGGCACGAGCCGGCGGGCCGGTGCGGGTCGTGGGCAGCCGCTCGCACCGCGGCGACTCACTCGATGCGTTTCTCGCGCGCGTCGGACCGCACGAGCTGCTGCCCGTCGGCAGCTCGCTCAAATTCTGCATGGTTGCCGAGGGCGCGGCGGACGTGTACCCGCGCCTGGGGCCCACCAGTGAGTGGGACACGGCGGCTGCGCACGCGGTGGTGACCGGGGCGGGCGGTACCGTGAGCCGCCTGGACGGGGAGCCGCTGCGGTACAACACCCGCGAAGAGCTGCTCAACCCGTTCTTCGTAGCCTACGGGCCGGGGGATCGCGACTGGCTCGCGCTGCTGCGCTGAGCGTCGATCGTTTGCATGGGTGACACACCCCTGAGGGGCAATGGGTAACGAGGCCTACATCATCGGCGCGGTACGCACGCCGACCGGCAGGAAGAAGGGCAGCCTGGCGGCGGTGCACGCTGCGGATCTCGGCGCGCACGCCATCAGGTCACTCATCGAGCGCACCGGCGTGGATCCGGGAGAGATCGATGACGTCGTTTTCGGCTGCGTCGATCAGCTGGGACCGCTGGCCGGCGACATTGCGCGCACCTGTTGGCTCGCCGCAGGCCTGCCCGAGCATGTTCCGGGCACCACCGTAGACCGCCAATGCGGCTCGTCGCAGCAGGCGGTGCACTTTGCGGCGCAGGCCGTCATGAGCGGAACGCAGGACCTCGTCGTTGCCGGCGGCGTGCAGACCATGAACCAGATTCCGCTCGGGGCGGCGATGGTTGCGGGGCGGGCGTTCGGCCACTCCGACCCGTTCAGTGCCTCGCGCGGCTGGCGCGAGCGCTATGGCGGTGAGGAGGTGTCGCAATTCCGCGCGGCAGAAATGATCGCCGCGAAGTGGAATATCAGCCGCCGGCAGATGGAGGAATTCGCGCTCGAGAGCAACCGCCGCGCGCTCGAGGCCATCGGGCGCGGGTTCTTTACGCGCGAAATAGCCCCCATCAACGGCCTGGAGCAGGACGAGACGCCGCGCACGGGTACCACGCTCGAGAAGATGGCGCTGCTCGAGCCGCTCGCGCCCGGCGGCCGTATCACCGCGGCCGTGTCCAGCCAGATCGCCGATGCCGCCGCGGCGCTGCTGATCGCCTCGGAGGGTGCGGTGAGGCGCCGGAGCCTCAAGCCCCGCGCGCGCATCCACCACCTCTCGGTTCGGGGTGCGGATCCGGTCTGGATGTTGACCGCGCCCATTCCCGCGACGCAGTACGCGTTATCCAGGAGCGGCCTGAAGCTCGCCGATATCGATCTGGTCGAGATCAACGAAGCCTTCGCCTCGGTGGTGCTCGCCTGGCAACGCGACCTGGACGCAGATCCCGCGCGCGTCAACGTCAACGGTGGCGCGATCGCCCTCGGGCACCCGCTGGGGGCGACCGGCGCCAGACTCATGACGTCACTCCTTCACGAGCTGGAACGGCGCGGCGCGCGCTACGGCCTGCAGACCATGTGCGAGGGCGGGGGCCAGGCGAACGTGACGATCATCGAGAGGCTGTGACAGGGCGTGGCTTGTGCCGATGTGTCGGCGGCGAGGGAGCCGCGCGTGAAGCGGTGATCGTCCCGAGCGCCGCTGCCGGGTGCAGCGAGTGAGCGGCGCAGCGCGGCAATACCGACTGGACGATATCGACCGCCGCATCATCGCGGCGCTCAGGAGCGACGGGCGCGCCACCAATCAGCGCATCGCGCGCAGCCTGCGCATCTCGCCGGCCACGGTGGGTGCGCGCATCCGCCGCCTGCGGAACATGAACGCCATGCGTGTCGTGGCGGTGAGCGACTTTGCGGCCCTCGGCTGCAAGGTGCTGCTGGCGGTCGGCATCCAGGTGCAGGGCCGGCCCGCGCCGGAAGTGGCGCACGAGCTGGCCGCGCTGCCGCAGGTATTCGCCGCGCACCTCGTCACGGGTGCGCACGCCGTCGAGATCCTGGTGGCGCTGCACGATCTGGACGAACTGGAGGCGTTCCTGCTGCGCGACCTGGCGAAGATCCGCGGCATTGGCACGCTCGCGGCAGGGATCGCGGCGCAGGTGATCAAGTACGACTTCGACCGGGCACCGATCACATGAAGACTCCGCCCCCCAGCCTCGACCGGCTCGATCGGCGGATTGTCGAGCTTCTGACAGTGGATGCGCGGGTGAGCAACCGCCGGATCGCTGCCCAGCTCGGCGTGACCGAAGGCACGATCCGCGGCCGCATCAAGCGCCTGGAAGAGGGCGGGGCGATCCGTCTCACCGCGGTCACGAACCTCGCGTTTGCAGGCTCTCCCAGGCTGGCGCTGATTGGAGTCCACGCACAGCACGGGGAGCTCGGGGCGCTGTGTCAGAAGATTGCCGCCATGCCCGAGATCGAGGGCGTCATCCTGATGCTCGGGCGGTTCGACATCCTGGCGATCGGACTGTTCGGCGCGCTCGAGGACATTGCGCAGATTGTCAACAATCGTATCCTTGCCCTGCCGGGCGTGCGTCACGTCGAGACCTCGGTAGCGGTGAAGACTCTCAAGCATGAGCACCGCGCGGCAAAGATAACCCCCGTGCGCCGCGGCGGCGGCTAGCCGCGAGCGGCCGCGAACTCGAGCGGCAGCGCTGCGGGCAACGGCAACTTCAGATCTCGTCCGGGATGATGCGCGCCACCACCTCCCCGATGTTGGTTCGGGTTCCGTGGCGGGCGGGAGCCTGCAGGCGGTATTCGTCGAAGATCTGGTAGTGGACCACGTGACTGAAGCGCAGCTCCCGCTCCACCGGCCAGTCGGTGAAGCTCTCCTCGGCGCGCAGCACGATATCCGCTGCGTTGCTGGCGTTGGGCCCGAGACGCCGCGCGACCACGGCGATGTAGAGTTCTCGACCGCTGAGCTCCGGGTGCTCGCGGTGCACGAGCTGGTACAGCTCCAGCAGTTCCCTGCTTGCCCGCCTGGCGTAGCGTCGTTCGTCATGCGCTACGGACACGCCCAGATTGCCCGGGAACTGCCGCAGCCGGCCCAACAGTTCACGTAACGGCATCCGCCCTCCCTAGAATTTGAACGTGGACAGCAGCAGGCTCGTCTCGGTCTGTGAGATTCCCTCGATCAGCCGGATACGCGCCAGCACGCGATCGAAACCCTCCAGGCTGTCGGCGCGCAGCTCGGCAACGATGTCCCAGCGCCCATTGGTGCTGTGCAGCGCGGCCACGGCCGGGTCGCCGCGCAGCGCCTTGAGCACCGCATCGACCTTGTTGCCCTCCACCGCGACGGTCATGAAGGCGCGCATGCGCGGCTCCTCGACGTCGGGCTTCAGACGCACCGTGTAACCGACGATGGTGCCGTTGGCGGCCAGCCGCCCCATGCGGTTCTGCACCGTTCCGCGAGCGACCCCCAGCGCCTTCGCCAGCGAAGCGACCGTAGCGCGGGCGTCGTTGCGCAGCAGGCCGATCAACTGACGGTCGGTATCATCCACATGGGTCTCCTGCAGTGCAATATATCATCAGAACGTCAATGATGCGTGTCATTATGATCAATATAGCGCCAGTTATGAACAGGTTTCTGGCTTTCTTTTGGTTGTGAGCGGACCGACCATGAGATGCGGCCACCCTCACACAGCCTTCACGGCCGCCGCCGGAGTCAGTCATGGTCGATTTCATCGGCATCGCGCGTATCCAGGAACTCGTCGCCCGGCGCGGGGCGGCGCGCTTCATAGAAGAGCTGGCGGGTGAGATCGAGGCGGATTTCCTGCGCTGGAGCGCGTTCGACAAGTCCCCGCGGCATGCGACGCATTCGCCGCTGGGCGTGATCGAGCTCATGCCGGCTTCGGACGGGCGGCTGTACGCCTTCAAGTACGTGAACGGACACCCGAAGAACACCGCCGTGGGGCTGCTCACGGTGACGGCGTTCGGGGTCCTGGCGGATGTTCAGACCGGCTACCCGCTGCTGCTCGCGGAGCTGACCCTCACCACGGCGCTGCGCACAGCCGCAACCTCGGCACTCGCAGCCCGCCGCATGGCACGCCCGGACAGCCGGGTGATGGCCCTGATCGGCAACGGCGCGCAGAGCGAATTCCAGACCATCGCCTTCCATCACATGCTCGGCATCCGCGAAGTGCGGCTGTACGACACCGACGCCGGTGCGACCGCCAAGCTCGAGCACAATCTCGCGCGGCTGCAGCTGCCGGAGCTTCGGGTGCTGCGCTGCGGGTCGAGCGCGGAGGCGGTACAGGGCGCCGATATCGTCACGACCGTCACGGCCGACAAGCGCAACGCCACGATTCTGACATCGCAGATGATCGCCGCGGGGGTACACCTGAACGCGGTGGGCGGCGATTGCCCGGGCAAGACCGAGCTGCATCCGGACATTCTGCGGCGTGCGGATGTGCGAGTGGTCGTGGAGTACGAGCCGCAGTCGCGCATCGAGGGCGAGATCCAGCAGATGAGCGCGGCCTTCCCCGTGATCGAACTCGCAGCGCTGCTTGCCGGGCAAGCGCCCGGGCGCGGCAGCGATCGCGAGGTCACGATTTTCGACTCGGTCGGGTTTGCATTGGAGGATTTCTCTTCGCTGCGCTACCTGCTGCGCATCCATCATGAGGAGCGCGGCGCGCAGCAGCAGATCGATCTGCTGCCGGATCTGGAGGATCCGAAGGACCTGTTCGCGCTGCTGTTGCCCGAGCCGCTGCAGCTTAGCGCTCGCCCCGGGGTGGCGGCGTGAGCAGCCCCCGCAAGGCGACCCTCATCGGCGCGCCCACGGACGTGGGCGCGGCGGACCGGGGCGCTTCCATGGGCCCTGAGGCGCTGCGCGTGGCGGGGCTGGCCGCCGCGTTGGGTGCGCGCGAGCTGCAGGTGCTGGATCTCGGTAACCTGAACGGACCGGGAAATCCCTGGCAGCCGCCGCGGGACGGGTACCGGCATCTGCCGCAGGTGGTGCGCTGGAACCAGTTGGTGCACGAGGCCGTGTACGCGCAGCTGCAGCAGGAGCGGCTCCCGGTCCTTCTGGGCGGCGATCACTGTCTCGGCGTGGGCTCGATCAGCGCGGTAGCACGCCACTGCCGCGAGCGGCGCCGCAAACTGCGGGTGCTGTGGCTCGATGCGCACGCCGACTTCAACACCAGCGCACTGTCCCCGAGCGGCAATGTGCACGGCATGCCGCTCGCCTGTCTGTGCGGGTTCGGACCGCCCGAGCTGACCGGGCTCGGCGGAGTTTCCCCCGCCATTCATCCCTCGTGGGTGCGTCAGGTCGGCATCCGCAGTGTCGATGCCGGTGAGAAGCGTTTCGTCCACGAGCAGGGCCTCGAAGTGTTCGACATGCGCTACCTCGATGAGATGGGCATGCGTCAGACCATGGAACAGGCGCTCGCGGGACTCGACAACGACACACACCTGCACGTGAGCTTCGACGTCGACTTCCTCGATCCTGATATTGCGCCCGGCGTGGGCACGCAGGTCCCCGGTGGCCCGACCTACCGCGAAGCGCAGCTGTGCATGGAAATGATCGCCGACACGCGCCGCCTGGCTTCGCTGGACGTGGTCGAGCTCAATCCGGCGTTCGATGTGCACAACAGGACCGCAGTCCTCGCCGTCGATCTCATCGAATCGCTGTTCGGCAAGAGCACGCTCGTGCGCCGCCCCGTATGGCGTCGGCCCGCGCAGGTCCGCACGCCCGCGCCCGCGCGCAGGCGCGGGGCTGCGCCTCAGATCGGTTGATCCGTCGACTCGCGCCGGCGCACAGGGAGCAGTGCGCGGCGGCAGCCGTGCGTCGCGTTGCAATTACTGCAGGTCGGCAGCATCATGCGTGCCCGCGAACAACAAACACACGGGCCCCGCCAGCGGGCTGGAAGGTGAGAGATCCATGGTCGATAGTGTCTACAAGATCATCGAACTGGTCGGGACCAGCACCGAGTCTTGGGAGAAGGCCGCGGGTGCGGCGGTTACGCAGGCCGCCAAGAGCTTGCGGGATCTGCGCATCGTCGAGGTGGTGCAGCTGGACTTGCAGGTGCAGAACGGCAAGGTGAAGACTTACCGCGCCAAAGTGAAGGTCTCCTTCAAGTTTGAAGGCAAGAACTAGCGCCCGATCCTCGGGCGCCGCAATCGACCCGTCAGCGCACGGCTGCGGTGTGTGCCGCGCGCTGCAGCGCGGCGCGCGCCAGCAGGCGCGTGGAGTCGAGAGTTGGCAGCGGGGAATTCGCGTCGTTCATGATCAGCGGGATCTCCGTGCAGCCCAGCACCACGGCGTCAACGCCTTCGTCCTTCATGCGGCCCATGACCCGCTGGAAGTAGGCGACTGCTTCGGGCCTGAAGACCCCGGCAACCAGCTCCTCGAAGATGATGCGATTGATTTCGGCGCGTTCCGCGGTGTTCGGCCGCAGGTAGCCGAGGCCGCGCGCGGTCAGCTTCTCGGGATAGACCTCGCCGTCGACGAGATAGCGTGTCCCGAGGATGCCGAGCCGGCGGAACCCGAGTTCGGCAGCCTGCGCGGCGACCACCTCCGCGATATGCAGCCAGGGCAGGGGCGAGCGTCTGTTCACCCACGGCAGCCCCTGGTGGATCGTATTGTCCGGACAGATGAGGAAATCAGCGCCCGCTTTGGCGAGCTTGTGGGCGGAGGACAGCATCAGTTCCCCGACCGCGGGCCAGTCGTCCCGTTCGAAGCACTTCATGTACCGGGCGAGCGAGTGGGTATGCATCGAGACTTCGGGGTGATCGAACGCTCCCAGGCGCTGCGCGCCCTCCAGACACACGGTCAGGTAGCAAAGCGCCGCGCCCTCGGCGGAGCAGGCGACGATTCCGATGTGCCCCGGCATGGCGCAATTCTACTAGGGTGCCTGGCGTTGCGCTGGCGCCGCGCGAGCGAACCGCAGCGCCGTGCGAACGGCGCCCGGGCATAATCGAAATCCAGGACGACCTCATGTCAAAACGCGGCGGACTCATACTCGCGGGCGTCTGGACAGCGGGATCCGTCGCGGCGCTGTATGCCGCCACTCCCATGCGGCAACCTCACGGGCGGCTCAGCTATCCGACCGCCGAGCGCGGCTCGGTGGTGGAGCAGTACCACGGCACGGCGGTTGCGGATCCGTATCGCTGGCTCGAGGACCTCGATTCTCCCGCAACCCGTGCCTGGGTGAGCGCGGAAGCGAGCCTGACGCGCGCGTATCTCGAGGCACTGCCGCAGCGCGCGCGCCTCCGCGCGCGCCTCGCCGCGCTCTATGATTTCGAGAAGCGCGGCATACCGTTCCGGGAGGGCGGCCGCTACTTCTATACCGACAACAGCGGACAGCAGGATCAGAGCGTGCTGCTGACGGCGACCCGGCTCGGGGATGCGCCGGCGGTCGCCGTCGATCCGAACACGCTGCCGAGGGCGGGCAACCCGGTGGTGACCGGTTACGTGCCCAATCGCGCCGGCACCCTGCTGGCCTACGCGGTTTCAATGTCAGGTTCGGACTGGACCGAGTGGCGCGTCCGCGATCTGGCCACCGGCCGCGACCTGCCCGATGTCATGCGGTTCACCAAGTACTACGAGCCGGCGTTTACCCCCGACGGGCAGGGCCTGTACTACAGCGCCTTTCCGCCACCGCAGCCCGGCGCGGAGCTCAGCGCCCAGGATCTGGGCAACGCGCTCTACTATCACGCGCTGGGCGCGGCGGCGGCGGATCGACGCGTGCTGGAGGACAGCGCGCATCCGCACTGGCAGTTCGAGCCACATCTGTCCACCGATGGCCGCTGGCTCATCGTGCGCGCGGGTGAAGGGGAAGTCGGGGACAAGGGACGCGAGAACCTGTATCTGATCGATCTCACGGCGAGCGTGCCGACCGCCACCCCGGTGGCGCAGGGCTTCGAGGCTGCCTACATCTATATCGGCGCCGACGCCGGCTGGCTTTACTTCCTCACCTCGCGCGCCGCTCCGAATGGACGGGTGCTGGCAATCGACCCAGAGCACCCGGCGCGGGCAAACTGGAAGAGTGTGATCCCCGAGGGGCGTGACGCGATCGATCTCGGGGGCAAGAGCGTCACCCTGGTCGATCACCAGTTGATCGTGAGGACACTGCACGACGCGCACAGTCGCGTCATGACCTACGGCCTGGACGGCACGCCGCGTCGCGAGATCACCCTCGCGGGTCCCGGCACCGCAGCCGGCTTCGACGGCCATCCCGGCGATCGCGAGACGTTCTATTCGTTCACCGACCTGATCACCCCGCCGACCATCTACCGCTATGACCTGGAGTCCGGGGCCAGCACCCTCGTGCACGCGCCGCGGGTCGCGTTCGATCCCGCCGCGTTCGAGCAGCGGCAGGTGTTCTACCCCGCCCACGACGGCACGCGCATCCCGATGCTGCTGGCCTACCGCAAGGGGCTCAAGTTGCACGGCGACAACCCGCTGCTGCTGTACGGCTATGGCGGCTTCGGGCTGTCGAGCCTGCCGCTCTTCAACGCCTCGCGCATCGCCTGGATGGAGATGGGTGGCGTGTTTGCGATCGCCAATATTCGCGGTGGCGGGGAGTACGGGGAAGTCTGGCACCGTCAGGGCATTCGCACGCACAAGCAGACCGTGTTCGACGACTTCATTGCCGCCGCGGAGTGGCTCATTGCGCGGCACTACACTTCGGTGCACCGGCTGGCGATTCACGGCCGCTCCAACGGCGGACTGCTCATCGGCGCGTGTGTGACGCAACGGCCGGAGCTGTTCGGGGCGGCGATCGCCCAGGTGGGCGTGCTGGACATGCTGCGATTCAATCGTTTTGGACAGGGCGCGGGCTGGGAGGGGGACTACGGCTCGCCCGAGGATCCACGGGAGTTCAAGGCGCTGTACGCGTACTCGCCGGTGCACAACGTGCATCCGGGGACGCACTATCCGGCGACCCTGGTGATCACCGGTGATCACGACAGCCGGGTGATGCCGATGCATTCGTTCAAATTCGCCGCCGCGCTGCAGACTGCCCAGGCCGGGCCGGCGCCGGTGTTGCTGGCCGTGGACCTGTCGTCGGGTCACGGCGGGGGCGAGACCGTCACGCAGGCGATCGAGCAGGGCGCGGACGTCTACGCGTTCCTGGCCGAGAATCTCGACATGCGGGGCCGCTGAGCGCCCGCCGGCGCGCCAGGCCTAGAGCCGCGCGACCACCACCACGTCCGCCGCAGTCGGAGTGGTGACGTAGCTGCAGGCGCCGGGGGTGCGCTTGACGTAAGCGAGCGCTTCGGCGTCGCTACCGGTGAGCAAGGGCGGATTTATGCCGTCGCGGAACGACTTCTTGGTCCAGGTAGTCGAGTATTTTGCGGCGTTCATTTTGAGAACTTTGTCGAGAAACACGCTCTGCGCCGAGCTGTTGTCGACGGGCACGAGCCGCACCGCTCCGGCGAACTGTTTTTCACCCAGGAACACGTCACGCACGTCGCTCGCCGTGAGCGGCACCCGCGCGTTGCAGATCACGTACAGGTCAGTGGCGTTCGCCGCGGCGGCGCATCCCGCGCACAGCAGCGCGGCCAGGAGAAGTTTCGCTGAGCTTGTGAACATCTCGCGGCTCCGGTAGCGACCGGTCAGAACCGGATCGCATACTGCAGGAGTGCTTCGTTATAGCTCGCGATGAGCCGATCGGTGAGATGGGTGTCGGCGAGCTCCAACTTGAGCGACGACACCAGATCGACGTCGAAACGCAGCCCCAGGGCCGTGCGGTAGTAGGAGCTGCCAGTTGCCTGCGCGGCGAAGTAGTTATCTGACTGCTTGAATGCGCCGCGCTCGTAACGCGCGTACGGAGTGTAGCGGCCGGCGCGGTAGCCCATCTGCAGGAAACCGGCGTCACTGCGATGCGTCCCGGTGTGACCGGTGAGGTCCTCGTTGTCGAAGACATGAAACTCGGCGATGTCTTCCCAGGTGTCGGTGTCGTAGGCGGCGTAGGCACCGTAACTTCTCACCTGCGTGACGTATGCGGGCGCCAGGTCCTCGTCCTCGATACGGGTCTGAAATACGTCCACACCGACCTTCAGGCCGTCCAGAGCGCCGCTCAGGAGCAGACCGAGGTTCCCGCCCACGATCGTGCTGCCATGCGTATTGCCGGCGTTATTCATATCGAGTTTGCCTTCGCTGATGCTCTGGCTGTTGCCGATGTAGACGTCATAGGTCAGCTTCTCGTCAGCGAAGCGCTGCGAGCCGGTGAGCCAGGCTCCGACGCTGTGCGCGGGCATGATGCCGCCATGGTCCTCGAATTCAATGAAGCGCGGGCGCCTGAGGGAGGTCGCGATCTGCTGGCCGTGGTGAAAGGCGGTGTTGTAGTACCCGTAGGGCGTATGAAACCGTCCAAGCCACACCGTCGCGGAATCAGAGAACTGGTAGCCGATCTGCGCGCGCTCCAGATCGACGCCGACGGCGCCGTCCGAGCCGACCTCGAAGTTCAGCTCGAACAGGGCGCGCGTACGGCTGCCGAGCCGCGGCGTCAGGAAGAAATCCAGCTCGGCAATATCGGCGCCCTGGTACTGGGGAAACTCGGGGTTGTGGTTGCCGACGCCCACGTCCGCAAAACCGTGCATCGGCATGCCGAGATCCTCGGCGTGCTGCCCGGCACTCGCGGCCATCTCCGCTACCGTCTGCTCGACTCTCTCCAGGCGTTGCGCACTGTCTGGCGGGGTTGCTGCGGGCACGCCCGGCTGGGTTGCGGCGAGCGTGCCGGGCGGGGCTGCTGCGGCCGCCACCGGGGCCGCGGCCCCGGCGCCGGAGCGCTTGACGGTCGCGACCGGGGTGCCGTGCGCTGCCTGCGCTTCCAGATCATTAACCCGCGCCGACAGCTGCCGGATCAGCTGCAGACTCTGATCGAGCTTCTGTTCGAGTGCCGCGATGCGATCGCTGTCATCGGCGGCGGCGTGAGTGACCAGCGTCTGACCGAGACCCGCCACGAGTAACGCGCCGACCCATGCTCGGCGTCCACTGGCGCGCGGGGGTGTTGTAGTGCTCATGGACGTGCTACCTCAGTGTGGTCTCATACCCTGCTGCCTCGCGGGTTTCGACCAGCGTGCCGCGTTCGTCGAAATACAATATGCGTGTGTCGTGCATGACGTGCTCGTCGTATTTCCAGAACTCGAACCCCAGCCGCCGCGCCGCCTGCTCGACGGCGGTGCGCGTGCCGATGAGGAAATGCCAGTTGCTGCGCGTGAGATGTCGGGTCTCGCGATACTGGTGCCAGGCTGCGGCATCGTCGCGCTCGGGGTCGTAGCCGATCACCAGAAATTCCGCGCTGGTGCCGCGACGGTCGAAATCGCGTTGCATCTGCTGCAGCCGGCGCATGGTCATCGGGCAGACCCGGTGACACGTGGCGTAAGCCATGGTCAACACGACCGCGTGGCCCTGCAGAGTGCGCAAATCGAACGGTTGACTCTGATCGTCGCGCCAGTCGGCAGGCAGCTCGGCTAATTGAGGCGCGGACGCGCACACGCGGGTTGACCACACGCCCGGCAGAGCCGCGCTGAGAAGTTGCAGTACGACAAGCAGCGGGCCGGCCGAGCGCAGCTGTTTCCGCGGCCGCCGCTGCTGCGGGCGGTGTGTGTCAGAAGACTGGCTGTGGCATCTGTGCATGCGAATACGCCGGCGTGCGGCCGACGCGCCAAAGTATCGGCGCGAACCAGCTATGTCAAATGTTATGTAGGTCACGCACGGTTGCGGCGGCGCAGGAAGACGGATCTCAGTTTGAAGAAACGGCCAGCGTCGCGAAGTAGCTCTCGAGGCTTTGCCGCTCAGCATCCGAGAGATTCAATCCCAGCGGCATTTGCCGTGGGCCGGCTGCGGACGACAGACGAAAGCGGATCTCGTCGATCAAAGCCCCGTGCGCCGACGGTCGCACGCGCAGCTGCTGCGCGAGCTGCGAGGGGTTGGAGAACGGCAAGAGCGGCGCCACCCCGGTCTCGTGACAGCTGACACACAGCCGCAGGGCCGCCGGACGCGCAATGGTTGCGGCCTCTGGCGTGTCGACCGCAACAGCGGTCGGGGCAGCCTCTGCGCGCGCGGGTGTCGATGTCGGGTCCGGCGTCAGCCCTCCGTTTGCCCCGTCGTGCGACGGCGTGAGCGCCGCGCGGCTGCGTCGCTTCAGGTAGCTGCAATAGCGATCACCGTCGGAGGAGGTCCAGTAGAGGCTCAGATCCCGGATGATGGCGTCGCGCGTCGCGACCTCTGCCAGCAGCGTTTCGCGCAGCGGTTGCGCAGGCAGGGGAGGCAGCGTGAAATCGTAGCTGCCTCGTTCAAGCGCCAGCGTCCAATTGCGCGTGGAAATGCCCAGAGCTGACTCGGCCACGAAGCGCAACGGCACCAGGGCATTGTCATTCGTGGTCCTGTCCACCGCGCCGGCCGCGCCGCTAAACGCGGCGCGCGCCGCTTTGAGTTGCGCCTGCCGGGCGTTGCTCGCGGCGCTGTCCCGGGCGAAGCGCTCGAAGCCGGACCGCTGGGTGCGCCACAGGGCGCCGGGGTAGAAATCCGCGAGCCGTCCGCAGGCGGTGTCCGCGAGACCGAGCAGTGCGTATCGATAGAGGTCGAAACCCGGCTGCCGTACCAGTTGCCGCGCGATGGACTGCGACTGCAATCTGCCGAGGTAAACGGAGAGCTCGGCGTTCGGTGGCTCTGCGGGTATGCCCGCGTACTGAGTTAGCGCGCTGGAACGGAAGGTCTGCGGGTCGGCGAAGCGCTTCACGTCGAGCAGCTCACCATAGCGCGGATGCGTCGGCTGCAGCGCGAGGAACGCCGACAGGCCGGCGCGCTCGCGCGCCGACAGCCTCGCACGGTAGCGCTCACCGTACGCGCCCGGCCATGATGGAAACGTGTCCCACACGGGCCGCGGCGGCGCTCCGTGGCAGCCGGTACAGCGTTGCGGGTTGACCTCGGATACCACGACCTGGTCGGGGCCCGCCGCCCGCTCGGGGAACAGCAACTCGCGCAGCCGGAACTCCTTGCTGGCGTCGTCGAACTCCATGGTCTCCACGACCCGGAATCCCTGCTGTGCCGGACTGCCGTTGAAAGTCACGATGAAGCGCGCGTCCGGTCCGAACAGGATCACCCGCGGATTCTCCGGGCTGGCACCCTGCAGGCTGCGGCTCTCGAATACCAGGGCGTAGCGGTTGCGCTGCGCTGCCGGCAGCGCAGCGATCAACTCCTCGACGCTGCCGATATCCTGATGTGACAGCAGCGCCTGCAGGGACGCGAAGTTGAAGCCGGCGGCCTGCCCGGGCGGGGCGGGACCGAGGAGTCCGAGGAGCAGGCACAGGGTGCTGCGGCGCACGGCTGCCACGGCTGATGCGCAGCGGCGCGTGAATTGGCCGGCCTCACGGATTGTGTTCAGAAGATCACGCTGCGCGGATGTTACGCCTCGTTGCTTGGCAAAGCGTGACCCGCATCTCGCCCCCGACCCAGTGAACATGTTATCGCTTAAGCAGGTGAAATCACAGGCGATCTTGCCGTCCTTACGCGGTGCGCGACGTGACGTAGCGCACATGGGGATTGCTATGCTTTTTGTCGGTTATTCCTGCCAGCCGGGCACGCGCCCGGCGCACCCGCGGCGCGCCCCGCGGGGCACGCGATGAGGCGATCGACGGATCGTTTGATCGCGCTGCAGTTCCTGGCCGTTACCGTGCCCATTGCATTCGTGTTGCTGGCGCAGATGGTCGCGGACGCGCGCCGCGCCACCGCTCTGGAGCACTCGCGGCCACTGCGCACCCTGGCGAACGAGGCGCGCGCCAACTATCGCACTTTCACCAACGGGGCAGCCGATGCGGTCGACACCGGCGCACTCGGCCGCCAGTCCGCCGAAGCCCTGAACGGCACCGCCGTGTTGCTGAGCGAGCTGGCCGCCAGCGGCGAGGCGGCGGCACTGGGTGATACGCCCAAGCTGGTGGCGGACCTCGCGGCACAGGTGCACAGCGGTGCGACGCTGGACAAGCTGATGGCGCTGCGCGGGCAGATCGCGCTGGCGGACCGTGATACCCGGGCGATCGATGAGAACTTCGAGCTGCGCGACGCGGCGGTGATTCGCGATGCCGTCGAGTCGGCGCGCCGCGAGAAGCAGGAAGTGACCGTGGCACTGCTCATCAGTGCGATCCTGACGGTCATATTCGTGCTGGCCACGCGGCGACGCCTGAAAGAACAGCTTGACGCCGACGCGGCGATCGAGCGGCGGCGGCGAGCGGAGCTCGAGACCATCTCGATTCGCTTCGGCATGGCGACGCGCGCGGCCCGCGCCGGCGTGTATGAGGTGCACGAGAGCGGTCGCACGGTGTGGTGGAGCGACACCATGAACGAGCTCTACGGACAGTCGGCACAGACATTCCGTCCGACGCTGGACGGCTGGCTCGCGCTGATTCACCCCGCCGACCGCGCTGCCGCCCAGGCCGCCATGACCGCGGCGATGCGTGAACGCAAGCAGTTGCACAACCAGTACCGGATCGTGCACCCGGACGGCAGCATCGGGCACGTTGAATCCGTGGCGGCCGTGGTCAGCGACTCATCCGAGGGCGGGGCGCGCCTGGTGGGCATCGATCTCGACGTCACGGAGCGAATCGCCGCCGAGCAGCGCGAAGACATCCTGCAGCAACAGCTGCGTGACGCCTCAAGGCAAGCCGGCATGGCGGACGTGGCGACCAGCGTTCTGCACAACGTAGGCAACGTGCTCAACAGCGTCAATGTCTCGGCGAACCTTGTGACCGAGAGCCTGAAGCGCTCGCGGGCGGCGGGGCTGGGTCGGGTCGTATCGCTGTTGCAGGAGCACCAGAGCGATCTGGGCCGCTTCGTGGCGCACGACGAGCGCGGCAAGGTCCTGCCGGTCTACCTGGCCGAGTTGTCCCGACACCTCAGCGCGGACAACCAGAACGCGTTGCAGGAGCTGGATTCCCTCAAGAGCAACATCGACCACATCAAGGACATCGTGGCGATGCAGCAGCGCTATGCAAAACTCGGCGGCGTGGCTGAGATCATCGACATCAGACACCTGGTCGAGGAGAGCATGCGCATCAATGCCAGCGCCTTCGAGCGTCATGCCGTCCAGGTGGTGCGCGAGTTCGCCGATGTACCGCAGATCACCGTCGACAAGCACAAGGTGCTGCAGATACTGGTCAATCTGTTGCGCAATGCCAAGGACGCCTGCCAGAGCATGAGCGAGCAGGAGCGGCGCGTCACCGTACGCATCGACAGGTGCGCCGCGGGCCTGCGGGTCACGATTGCGGACAACGGCAGCGGGATCGCAGCCGAGCACATGAGTCGCATCTTCACGCACGGGTTTACCACCAAGAAGACCGGTCACGGCTTCGGGCTGCACAGCGGAGCACTCGCAGCCAGGGAGATTGGCGGCGTGTTGCGCGCCGAGAGTCCCGGTCCGGGCCGCGGAGCAACTTTCACCCTCGAGCTTCCCCTGAAACCTCACGAGAATTCACATGGCTAGCAACCCCCTGCCCACCAGACGCGTGCTGGTGGTGGATGACAACCGGGCGATCCACGACGACTTCGTGAAGATCCTCGGCGGCAACGCCGGCGGCAGCTCTGAGCTGCTGGCGGCCGAGCGCCTGCTGTTGGGCGAGGCGCTAGCAGCCGCGCCGCGCCCGACTTTCCAGATCGACACGGCCCTGCAGGGTGAGGAAGGTGTGGCGCGCGTGCAGCAGGCGCTCGAGGAGGAGCAGCCGTACGCGATGGCGTTCATCGATATGCGCATGCCGCCGGGCTGGGACGGCCTCGAGACCATTCAGCGCCTGTGGCAGATCGACCCGCACGTGCAGGTGGTCATCTGCTCGGCGCACTCGGACTACGACTGGACGGAGGTGGTAGCGCGCCTCGATCATTCCGACAAGCTGCTGGTGATCAAGAAGCCGTTCGAGCCGATCGAGGTACTGCAGTGCGCCAACGCGCTGACACGCAAGTGGGACAACGAGCGGACCTTGCGCCGCCAGGTCGAGCACCTGGAGCATGTCGTGGAGACCCGCACCCAGGGACTGGAAGCCGCCAACAAGCAGTTGCGCCACCTCGCCAGCCACGACGCCCTGACGGGTCTGCCGAATCGGGTACTGCTGGATGATCGCCTGGCACAGGCGGTGGCGCACGCGGAGCGCGACGGCCACATCTTCGCGGTCGCCATGTTCGATCTCGACCGTTTCAAGATCGTCAACGATTCATTCGGGCACCGGGCGGGTGATGAGCTCATCAAGGAGGTGGCGCACCGCATCGCCGGAATCGCGCGCAGCACCGACACCGTGGGCCGGCTGGGGGGCGATGAGTTCCTGTTCATAATGGATCGGCTTTCGAAGCGCGAGGATGCGGAACACATCGCGCGCCGCTCCGTTGCGGCGCTGCAGGTGCCGATCCGGATCGGTGGGGTTGATATCCACACGTCCTCGAGCATCGGCATCGCGGTGTTTCCGGCCGATGGCAAGAGCGCCGAGAGCCTGATAGCCAACGCGGACGCGGCCATGTACTGCGCCAAGCAGCGGGGCCGCAACAACATTCAATGCTATGCGTCGGGAATGAATTCCGTTACGCAGGAAAAGGTCAAGCTGGAGAGCGACCTGCACGAGGCGCTGGCGCTGCGGCAACTCGAGCTGCACTACCAGCCCAAAGTCGACACCGCCACGGGCGGAATTCACGGCGTCGAGGCGCTGCTGCGCTGGCATCATCCGCAGCGGGGACTGATCCCTCCGGCAGAGTTCATTCCGCTGGCGGAAGCGTGCGGGTTGATCGACTCGATCGGTGAATGGGTGGTGCGCGAGGGATGCCGCCAGGCGCGCGCCTGGCAACTCGAGGGTCTGCCGCCGCTGCGCATTGCGGTGAATCTGTCGGCATTCCAATTCCGGCACGGCAACCTGCTGCAGATGATCCGTGAGGCGCTCAAGGCCGCCGATCTCGAGCCACGCTTTCTCGAGGTGGAGATCACCGAGAGCGCGCTGATGAGCGATCCGGAAGAGTCCGTGACCATCCTGGAGCAGCTCAGCCGCATGGGGGTGGTCGTGTCGGTCGACGACTTCGGCACCGGCTACTCGAGCATGAGTTACCTGCGCCGCTTTCCGATCGACAAACTGAAGATCGATCGCGGCTTTATCGCCGAGCTGATATCGCGGGCCGACGATGCCTCGATCGTGGAAGCGATCGTGTCGCTGGCGCACAGCCTGCATCTGAAGGTGGTCGCGGAGGGCGTGGAAACCGAAGAGCAGCTCGCCCTGCTCAAGCGTCTCGGCTGCGATCAGTATCAGGGGTTCTGTTTCAGTCCGGCGGTGCCGGCGGCGAGTTTCGCCAAGCTGCTGCGCGAATCACAGCGCAAGTCAGACTCGAGCGTCGATCCCGCATCCGACCGCACGCACAGCAAGCTCGCGGTCTATCGACCCCGTTAGCGCGGGAACGCATCCCACGTACCCCGTCGCAGCGGGCTGCGCCTCGCGTTCTGACGGCGAGTGGCGCAACCCCTCCCGCTACGCAGCCGCTAAGCAGGCTCGAGCTGGTCACCGAGGCCGGCATCGGCGCGTCTCGCCCGTTCGGCATGGTGGTCGGCCGCGAGCAGCATGTAGAAGGCTGGCACGACGAACAGTGTGAACAGGGTGCCGATCGAAAGGCCCGTCGCGATCACCAAGCCCATGGCGAAGCGGCCCGCGGCCCCTGCGCCCGAAGCGATCACGAGCGGGATCACGCCCAGCACCATCGCCGCGGTGGTCATCAGAATCGGGCGCAGCCGCACCGCGGCCCCGTGGATGATCGCGTCGCGCTTGGCTAAGCCGGCGCGCTGCGATTCGTTGGCGAACTGCACGATGAGGATGCCGTGCTTGGAGATCAGGCCCATGAGCGTGACCAGGCCGACCTGGGTGTAGATGTTGAGGCTCGAGATCAGATTGACGAAGATCAGTGCACCGAACAACGCCATGGGCACCGACACCAGGATGACGATCGGGTCGCGCAGGCTGTTGAACTGGGCCGCGAGCGCGAGGAACACGATGATCACCGCGAACATCAGGGTGGTGGCGAAGCCGCCGGACTCCTGCACGAACTGGCGCGACTGGCCGGAATAATCCAGCTGATAGCCGCTCGGCGCGGCCTCGGTGAGCGCATTGCGCAGGAACTGCAACGCCTCGCCCTGCGACATCCCGCTGGCACCGGTGATGGTCGCGGAGTTCAGCTGCTGAAAGCGGTTGATCGACTGCGGCACGGTCGCGCGCCTGAGACTCGCCACCGTCGCGGCCGGCAGCACCGCGCCGTCCGGCGCGCGCACGTAGTAGTCGAGCACCTGATCGGGATTCAGCCGATCGGCCTGCAGCACCTGCGGGATCACCTTGTAGGAGCGCCCGGCGATCGAGAAGTAGTTGACGTAGCCGCCGCCGAGGGCGTCGCCGAGCGCGCTGCCGACATCCTGCTGCGTGAGCCCCAGGGTGGAGATCAGATCGCGATCGACCACCACGGTCGACTGCGGCTTGTCGATCTTCAGATCCGTGTCGATGAACCAGAACTTGCCGCTGTCGCGGGCCTTCGCCAGCACCGCCTGCACGACCTCGTTGAGGTTCTGGAACGGCTCGGTGGTGTCGATGACCACCTGGAGCGGTGCGCCCGCCGCACCCGGGAGCGCCGGCAGCGAGAACACGAAGATCTGCCCGCCGGCGATGCTGTTCCATTTCTCCTGCAGCACCTGCTGCAGCTGCGCGGCGCTGCGGCTGCGCTGATCCCAGGGCTTGAACAGCATGCCGCCGAAGCCCTGTCCCGGGGTGATGATCTGGAACATCATCTCGTATTCGGGCAGCTTCCGGCCGATCGCGAACATCTGCTGCGAGTAGCCGAGCATCTGCTGTGCGGTCGCGTTCGGCGAGGCCTTGAGCTGATAGAAGAGGAAGCCCTGGTCTTCCTCCGGTGTGAGTTCGGACTTGGAAGTCATGCCGAGCAGCAGCGTCGCGCCGAACAGCAGCGCGCCCATGACGACGATCACGCTCCAGGTCTGCAGCAGCCCCTGCAGCACGCGCTGATAACCGCGCCGCACCTGCTCGAACAGGCGGTCGATGAGGCGTACGAAGCGCCCGCCCTCCTGCTCGGCGCGGAAGAAGCGTGAGCACATCATCGGCGAGAGGGTGAGCGCGATGACGGCAGAGACGGTGACCGCGCCGGCGAGCGTGAAGGCGAACTCGGTGAACAGGGCCCCGGTCAGGCCCTTCTGGAAGCCGATCGGCACGTAGACGGCGATCAGCACCACGGTCATGGCGAGAATCGGGCCACCCAGCTCGCGTGCCGCGAGGAGCGACGCCTGCAGCGGCGTCTTGCCTTCCTCCTTCATGTGCCGGTCGACGTTCTCGACGACGATGATGGCGTCGTCGACGACGAGGCCGATCGCGAGCACCAGCGCCAGCAGCGTCAGCAGGTTCATCGAGTAGCCGAGCACGAGCATGAAGAAGAACGTGCCGATCAGCGACAGGGGCATCGCCACGATCGGAATGGTCACGGCGCGCACGCTGCCGAGGAACAGAAAGATCACCACGGTGACGATCAGCAGCGCCTGGATCAGGGTCTTGACGACCTCGCGAATCGATGCGCTGACGAATTTCGTGGCGTCGTAGACTATCTCTCCGGACAGGCCGGTCGGCAGCTGTGCCTGGATGTCGGGCATCACGTCGCGCACCCGCCGTGCGACGTCGATGATGTTCGCATCCGGCGCCGCCTTGATGCCGATGAACACCGCCAGCCTGCCGCTGAAGGAGACGTTGGCGTCGTAGTCTTCCGCGCCGAGCACCACGGTGGCGACATCCTGCAGGCGCACGATCGCGCCGTTGCTCTGCTTGATGCTGAGCTGCCTGAACTCCTCGACCGAATGCAGGTCGGTGCCGGCGGTGAGATCGACGCTGACCGCCTGTCCCTTGGTGGTGCCGACCGCGGCCAGATAGTTGTTGGCACTGAGCGCCTGGTAGACGTCCGCGGCCGTGACGCCGTGAGCGGCGAGGCGCGCCGGGTCGAGCCAGGCGCGCAAGGCGAACTGGCGGCCGCCGAGGATTTCCGCGGTCTGCACCCCCTGCACGGCGTCGAGCTTCGGCTTGACGACGCGCGCCAGATAATCGGTGATGCTGTTGGACGGCAGCACATCGCTGCGAAAGCCCATGTACATCGCGTCGATCGTCTCGCCGACCTGTATGCTCAGCACCGGCTGCTGCGCCTGCGGCGGCAGCTGATTGCGCACCGAGCTCACCTGCGTCTGGATCTGCGTGAGCGCGCGGTTGGCGTCGTAGTTGAGCCGCAACGTCGCGGTGATGGTCGATTGGCCGGTGACGCTCGTCGAGGACAGGTAATCGATGCCCTGTGCCTGAGAGATCGCCTGTTCGAGGGGCTGGGTGATGAAGCCGGCGACGGTCTGCGCGTCGGCGCCGTAGTAGGCGGTGGTGACGGTGACCACGGCGTTTTCGGTCTTCGGATACTGGCGGACCGAAATATCGCTGAGGGCGCGCAGGCCCAGCACGAGAATCAACAGGCTGACCACGATCGCCAGGACCGGCTTCTCGACGAAGGTATCGGTGAAGTTCATGGCGCGTCCGCGTGCTCAGTGTTCCTGGGGCGTCGGGTTCGGACTGTTGGCCGGCTGCACGCTGTTGTCGATCCGGATCGGCGAGCCGCTCTTCAGCTTGATCTGTCCGCTGGTGACGACTTCGACCCCCTCCTCGAGGCCCTTGAGGATCGCGACCTGGTCCCCGCGCTTCGGCCCGCTCGTCACGCAGGCCTGCTGCACGACCAGCGCGTCGGGCGCCAGCTGCGGCCCCTTGCCGGGCTTCTTCGGTTGCTGCTCCCTGGGCGGATCGTCGGCCGCGGCCGCGGCCGCCGCCTGCCGCCGGTCGGCCTCGCGCTTCGGTATGACCACGAACACCGTCTCGCCGTAGGGGTTGTAGACCACGGCGGTCTGCGGCAGCGTCAGGTAGCGCTGCTTCGCGCCGGCGTCGACGCTGACATTGGCGAACATGCCGGGTGTCAGCACGCGATCCGGGTTGGGTACTTTCGCTTCTACCTGAACGTTGCGCGTGTCACTGTCGACTTTCGGGCTGATGGCGCTGAGCGTGCCCTCGAACGTCCTGTCCGGGAACGCATCGAGCCGGAGGGCGACCTTCTGGCCGGTGCGCAGCTCCGCGAGATCCTTCTGCGGCAGATGGAAATCGACGTAGATCGGATCGAGCTGCTGCAGGGTCACGATCACCGTGCCAGAGCTCAGATAGGCGCCAGGATTGATCGTGACGATGCCGGCCCGGCCCGCGAACGGTGCGCGCAATTGCTTCTTCGCAACATTGACCTGCTGCTGCGCCACGGCCGCCTGCTTGGCCTTCAGATCCGCCGCTGCCTGGTCGTAATCGGCCTTGCTGATCACCTGCACGGCGAGCTGCTCCTTGGCGCGGGCGAAGGTGACCTCCGCGAGCGCCGCGGCGGCCTCGAGCTGGTGCAACAGGGCGATGTCCTCACTGTCGCGCAGCTGCAGCAGCAGCTGGCCCCCCCTCACCTCGTCGCCCGACTTCACGTTGACGCGGGTCACGAGCCCGGCGACATCGAGGGCAAGGTCCGCGCCGCGCACGGCGCGCAGCGTGCCCACCGCGCGCAACTCGGGCTGCCAGTCCTGATAGGCGGCCTTCGCGGTGCTCACCACCGCAGGCGGCGGCGGCTTGCTCGCGGCCATCATCCTCATGATCGACAGCACCTTGATTCCCGCGATCACGGCGATCAATCCCAGCACCGCGAGGATCATCACGATCATGCGCTTGGTCGTGCTCGGTTTTTCTTCGATGCGCGTCTGCATGCGCGGCTGTCCTCCGTGCGAGTCGAGTCAGTGCTCGCGCTCACAATGATGTGGCGTTATCTTCAAGGCCGCCGCCGAGCTGTTTGGCGGCGGTCCTGTGTGGCGCGCCGGGGCGGGTGCCGTGCGTAGAATGTACGGGCCAGCGCGATCCTTTGAAAGATCGACTCGCCGCTGGTTTCTGGTATTCTGCCGCGCCGTCGCCGTGGCCAGCCCCTCTCAAAAGGCGTAGGTGAGCCGGGCGCGATTGACTCCTGGGGGGCGCGCGGCGAGGCGGCGCGCGCGGCCGCGAACGATCCCTTGCCCGACCTCAGCGGCTCGTGCCGGTGTGCGCGCTCGCTTGCCTGCGGGCGCGGTTCGACCCCCACGCCCCTGCCGGCCGCGGCAGCAACCTCAGGGTTCTTACGTCGGAAGTCGATGAAAACGAAGGACTTCCCGATCCGCCACGGTCACGGCGGCCCTGCAGGCGCACTGCCCGCCGGAGAGCTGGCGCGTAGCGCTTGCGTTCCACGGCGGCCGAAGACCCTCGGGTGGCGCGCCGCTCGCCCGCCCGATGCGCGGGGCGAGCACTGCCGCTTGACCGATCGCCGGGGACGCCTCAGGGTTAGAGTGTCGGAGTGCGCGTTCCGTGTGGAGAAGCATATGCAGCGAACGGTGCACGACTATCTGAAGGCGCTCGAAGCCGGCGATGCCGACAAGGCTGCGTCCTTGTTCATCCCCGACGGCTGGGTGGAGTCCCCGTTTCTGGGTCGATTGCCGGTACGGCAGTTCATCAAGAAGGTTGCGGAGTCATCCAAGGGAACCAAGCTGACCGTCCACGACGTACTGGTGAGCGCGGAAGGTCATCTGCGAGCCGTGGCGTACTACCTGTACGACTGGCGCCTGAAAGACGGTTCACGCGTGGCGTTCGACTGCGCAGATGTGTTCAATTTTGACCCGAGCAGCGGGCGAATCCAGTCGATTGTGCTCGTGTACGACACCCATCCGGTGCGCGGCGTCGTCGAGAGCAAATACCCGTGAGAAACACGTCGACCGTCGCACGGTCGCGGTGCGCGAGCCGCTGATGTGGCCGGTCGGGGACGGTTTCACGAGGGAAGCGCCAGCGCGAGCCCACCGGGAAGAGTTTAAGCGATGGAGGGGACACTGCTGGCAGGCTGGGAGAATTTCTACGTCATCGTCGGCTCGTGTGCCGGAGGGCTGACGGGGTTAACCTTCGTCGTCATCGCGCTGATCCGGGATGTGCAGCGCCCGACCGGTACCGGTCTACGCGCCTTTCTAACTCCGACGATCGTCCATTTCGGCGGAGTGCTGGCGTTGGCGGCGTATCTGAGCATGCCGCATCAAGGTGTGATGAGCCTGAGTGTCGGGTTCGCGGTCGCCGGGCTTGTGGGGCTGATCTACGGCGGCGCGATCGCCGCCAACATGCGCCGTCAAGGCAGTGGGTACGTCCCCGTGCACGAGGATTGGATCTGGAATGTGGTCCTGCCAGCGCTGGTGTATGGCGGTCTGCTCTTCATGGCGTTGCTGGTCTGGCGCAAGCCGCTACCGGCCCTGTACGGCGTCGCCGCTGCCTCCCTTCTCTTGCTGTTCATCGGGATTCGCAATGCCTGGGACCTTGCCGTCTGGATGACCGTGGACCGGCCGCACGGGCCGCATTGACGGAGGGGCTCGTGCTGTTCACTCAGCCGCGCGCCGGACTGTGTCAATATTCGCGGCAGTTGCGCGGCGATCAATGGGCTCAACGAGCGGCGCGTGAGTTCAACCAGGGGAAGGAGCGCATGAGCCCTCGTCGATGCGGGGCACTGCTAGCGGCGCTGGCCGTCCTGCTGCCTGTTACGCGGACGCAACCACGGACGACCCCGCCCGCGAGCCATCCGGATCCGCCGCAGGTGCTGTTCAAGGACCTGTTCGTGGCGGTGCAGAGCGCCCGGATCTACGGCGATGACAAGGCGTTTCCCGATGCCGCGGCGAAGGCCGCGCCGGCGGCGATCCTCGCCGAGTATCACGCACAGCGACCCGAGTCGCCCGAGGCGCTGAGGCGCTTCGTGGCCTCCCATTTCACGCTGCCGTCGGAAGCGAGCACGGTGCCCTCCAGGCCCGAGCACGTCTCAATCGTCACCCACATCGACGAGCTGTGGGACCCGTTGACGCGGCGCACAGCGACCGCCTCCGCTTTTTCCTCGCTGCTACCGACGCCGTGGCCGTATGTCGTCCCGGGCGGGCGGTTCCGCGAGATGTACTACTGGGACTCGTATTTCACGATGCTCGGTCTGGAGGAGAGTGGACGCCATGATCTGATCGAGGACATGGTTCGCGACTTCGCCTATCTGATCGACACCTACGGCCACGTTCCCAACGGCCTGCGGACGTACTATCTGAGCCGTTCACAGCCGCCGTTCTTCTTCGCGATGGTGGGCCTGCTGTCCAGCGACGACCCGGCCGCCTCCCTGGCACGCTTCCTCACGCAGCTCAGGCGCGAGCACGCCTTCTGGATGGAAGGCGCGCAGGGCCTGCGACCCGGTACGGCTCACCGACGCGTGGTGGCCCTTGCCGACGGCTCGCTGCTCAACCGCTACTGGGACGACCGCGACAGCCCACGGGACGAGGCGTATCGGCATGACACCGAGCTGGCGCGCATCAGCGGGCGCAACCCGAAGCAGGTTTACCGCGACATCCGCGCGGCAGCGGAAAGCGGCTGGGATTTCGGCTCTCGCTGGTTCGCCGATGCACACACGCGCGCCACGATCATCACCACCGAGATCGTACCCGTCGATCTCAACAGCCTGCTGTTCGGCCTCGAGGAGGCCATTCGCGTCGCCTGCCAGCGCACGGTCGATGAGCCCTGCGTGCGGGAGTTCGAGCGTCGTGCGCACCAGCGGCGCGCGGCCATGGACCGTTACCTGTGGGATCCGGCGGCCGGAGCGTATCTCGACTATCACTGGACAGAGCGTATTCGGGTGCCGCGAATTTCTGCGGCAACGTTGTATCCGTTGTTCGTGAAGGCGGCATCGCGGGAGCAGGCGGACTCGGTCGCCGCGACCATCGGCAGGCAACTCCTCGAGGAGGGCGGCATCGTTACGACGACGCAGAATACGGGCGAGCAATGGGATGCGCCCAACGGCTGGGCGCCGCTGCAGTGGATTGCTGTTTCGGGTCTGCGCCAGTATGCGCAGGGTCGCCTCGCCGAGACCATTGCCTGCCGCTGGATGGTCAGCGTCAACCGCGTGTACGGCGAGACCGGCAAGCTGGTCGAAAAGTATGACGTGATGAGCGCCGGCCGCAGCGGCGGCGGGGGCGAATACCCGCTACAGGATGGGTTTGGCTGGACCAACGGCGTGATGCGCAGGCTGATGGCGTTGTATCCCGCCGAGGCGGCCGATTCCAATAGCGAGCAATGCCCGAAGACTGGACGTTTGTGACGCACGGGCATCAGAAGCGATGCGTGTCCGGTCCGGCGCGACGCTGTATCCGGTGCGCTCTGAATCCGTTCGGGGATTCCCGCCCAGAGCGCAGCGCCTGGCTCGCCCCGAGCAAGCCACGGCCTCCCAGGCCGATCAGCCGCCACGAAGCGTGAAACAGCAACCACACCGCGACGGCGAACAGCAGTGCAAACAGTACCCCGTCGACGGAGAGCGCGAAGGTGGGTACCCAGTCAGCGAGGGTCGCGCGCACGAGGCCGGCGTCGGCATGCAGTGCCAGATAGCCGAGCTGATGAAACAGATTGGCGTGCAACGCGTCGAGGGCGCTTTGCAGTCTTTGCACGGTGGCGATGAGAGATTGGATGACGCTGCCTTCCAGGTGGAACGTCGCGTCCTTGCTGTCCAGGTGATACTGAATCAACTTGCCGATATCGCCCTGATAGAACTGGTCGGCGATTCTCTGCCAGGGCTCGAGATCGAGTCGGGCCTGATCGAGCCGACCCCCCAAGCGCTGGCGGTACTGCGCGATGAAACCCGGCACCAGACCGCCGGCCACGGCGGCGGTCACCAGAAACAATCGATCGAACAATCCGCGTAGGAACAACATCATGGTGCTGACCCGGCGTGCCCGTGCGGTCGCTGCCGCAAACCGTCCACAGACCGCGCTTTGCCCACAAGCTTGCGCGCCCCGCGCCTCAAAGGCCAGGTTTCACGACCGGGAAAGAGGCGCTATTGTGATGGCTAACGCAGCAGGCGTGCCGTGCATGCCCGGGTGTGACCGGCAGCGATAGCGATGAAAAAACTGAAACACGAGGCGGAATTGTTCAAGGCGGCGTTGCTCGCGGGCGTCAAGTATGCGGAGGGCAGGGGCGCGGTGGAGTTCGAGCCCACGGATTCCGCGAGTCAGAAGCTCTGGTACATATACAGGCTGCTGGTCCACGATAGAGTCATTCAGCCCCTGCCCGAAGACCAGGTCTCCGAAGTGACGATGAGACACAAACTCGCCATCTGGTACTCCAAACAACTGCCTCAGGACCATCCACTCTTAAAATAAGACGCGGCTGGAGTACCGAACGGCGGCACCCCGCCACGGTGCAGGGCCGATTGAGCCCCGGACACGCACCCCCGGAGCATGAAAACGCTGCACCAGGGCGACAGGTGCGGCTGGGGCTCCCGGAGGACTCCGGAATTTCCCGATGGGCAAACAGGTCTTTGCAGCACACGAGCATGCGGGTTTTGCCCGCTGGGTGCCGGCCTCTGCCTCGGTATCCTGTCCGCGGGCAATAGCGATGCCCCGGGAGAATCCGTCTATGGACGCAATCGCAGACGTTTCTGCGGCGCTGCAACCATCAACCAGCGCCAGCAGCCGCGAGATTGCGAGCCGGCTGAGCGCGGTCGCCATCGATGCCGACGAGGGCATGGTCAAGCAAATGCTGGCGACCCTGTTGAGCTGTCAGCTGCGACCATCGGACGAGGCGCTCGCCTCGCAGCTGGGGGTGCTGATGCATTTATTCCTGACGCTGCGGTCAATGGCCCTCAGCGACGACCTGACAGGCCTTTACAACCGGCGGGGGTTCTTGCGAGCCGGCAGCCGACTCTTGAGCGCCGCGAGCCGTGAGAAGCACTGGGCGCTGTTGTTCTATATCGACGTCGATGATCTCAAGTCCATCAACGACACCGCCGGTCATGCCGCTGGTGATTCGCTGCTGACCCGGACTGCGCAGGTACTGCGGTCAGTATTTCGCGACAGCGACGTGACCGGCCGGCTGAGTGGCGATGAGTTTGCGGCACTCGCTCCGGTCACCCATCCGGGTGCCTGCGATCTCATCCGGCATCGTTTGCAAACTGCGGTAGCGGCCGACAATCTCTCGCATGCCGGGCCGTCCCTGTCGCTAAGCGTAGGGTTCGCGCAATTCAATCCGCGCAAGCCCAGCTCGCTTGCGGACCTGCTGCGCAAGGCGGATCGGGCGATGTACGAGTACAAGCTGCCAAAACTGGTTCGACCCGACCGCAATGTGAGAACTGCATTGCATGGCTAGAGCGATGGCTCGTCCACGGCTGGCCATGCGGATCGAGGGCCTGTAAGGCAAGGATGGAATCGTGCTATCGGGAAGAAATGAACATCGGGCCGCCATGCATCTCACTGCATGTCTGCAGAGTCGTGGCGAACCACCAATCGTCGAGACGGTCACGATTGTGAACATCAGCAGTCATGGCGCCCGCGTCCTGGCCCACCGGCAATGGCAGCCACACGAGCAACTGGTACTCACCGAGTTGGTCGGCGGCGATTTTCACGTCGAGGCCGAAGTCGTCTACTGCCAGCGCCTGGATCGCGACCAATGTGCTGTCGGCCTCAAGTTCGCCAAGACCATTGACACCCAATGGCTGGCCGGCGGCAATATCGGCATGCGACCAAGAGCGACTCCGTGAAGAGCCCGCCAAGACGCCGCAGGCCCGATGTGCGCATCATTGAATGGCGCGACACTGCCAACCGGCGCCGTATCGTGGCGGCGTGCTCGAGGGCCGGGTGCCGGCCATCGAAGGTGTGTGCCGTGACGAGATGCGCTCGAGGGCCGGTGTCGCAAGCGCACCTGCCCGGGCGTACGCCGCGCCGACGTGCATCACCGCCATGCTCGCGGTTCGCGAGCGCGCGGTGCGACGCCTGATCGCCGGGCCATCGGGCAGGGCGAGAGTCTGGCCAGGTGCAGTGCGGAGTGCTGCATCCGGAAATTCCTGATGCGGTGTTGCGGCTTTGGCCGACACGCTGTTGCGGCGTTCCCCGGTTTGACGCACAGCGCGGCACTACTACGCTACCAAGCTTGTAGCGTTTCTTTGAGAGGGCGCTCCTCTACCTCTAGTTCCTAAAGCAAATGCGGGAGGAAACGCTGCAGGCGTTCGCGGGGGTGTTGCACAAGGACGTCCGCAAGAATCGTGCCACTGGAGCATCGCGTGACCCTACGCAAGGCCAGACAGGGAGGCCGACCCAATTGACGCGCTCGCCGCGGATCCTGCTGATTGGACCTTACGACCCGCTTTGCGGGGAGTACACTTTCCTCGCTCCTCCCCTGGGGGTGTGGCGCCTGGCAGGCGTGCTCGAATCCGTCGGGGTCGAAGTGAAAGTCTTCGATCCAAACTGTTGTGCAGAGCCAGCCAGTCGCGCCCTTGAGCGCGAGATCCTGGCATGTCCGTGGGACGTCATCGGCGTCTCGACCACCGGCATGACACTGCGATTCGATCTCGAGCTGGCGCACCTCGCGCGACGGCTGGCGCCCCGGGCGCTGCTGCTCGCCGGTGGTATGGAGGCGACCTTCAGGCCTGAGCTCATGTTCAGCCTCGGACCCTTCGACTGCGTCGTGCTGGGGGAGGGCGAGCGCCCGTTGCTCGAGTTGGTCGCGCGACTGCGTTCCGGGGCGTCCTTGCGTGGGGTCACCGGAACCGCGGAGCGCGCCGCTGACGGGGGGTGCCTGAGAATGCCGCAGCGGGCGCTCGAGCGCACGGAGCTGCGGGACGCGATCTTCCGCACGCCCTATGAAAAGATGCCTTACAGCCTCTACTGGGAGCGGCTCGAAGACGCGTACCGCGTTGGCAGCCTGCCGACGAAGGCGGCTCGCGAGGCGCGACTTGCCGAAGTTCGCTCGGTGCGCCTGATCACGCTCAACTACTGCCCCATGGGGTGCACCTTCTGCTCGTCCACGAACTTCCTGC
Source organism: Gammaproteobacteria bacterium (assembly GCA_005878095.1). Taxonomy (GTDB): domain Bacteria; phylum Pseudomonadota; class Gammaproteobacteria; order Steroidobacterales; family Steroidobacteraceae; genus 13-2-20CM-66-19. The sequence continues at coordinate 57,204 of VBNH01000062.1, forward strand.
ACGAGGCCCAGGGAAGTGTCGCGAGCATTGCGCGGCTCGATGCAGAAGAATGTGTACAGATGCTTCAGCGTATCGTGAGTGCACACCCACGAGTGCGCACCGTCATCTTTCAGGACGATATCTTCGTATTCACGAAGGATCGACGCATTCTGCCGCTGTGTGAGGCGATCATCGCCGCCAAAGAGACTGGCGCACTGCCGCGCGAGCTGCAGTTCATCAGCACCAACCGTATCGACGCCATGTCGCCCGAGCGGTTGGCAGCCATGCGGCAGGCAGGATTCCGGGTGCTCGGTTTCGGGATCGAGAACTTTTCGCGCAACGTACTCGACGAATTCAACAAAGTCCATATCTACAGCCATATCCGACCGACACTGACATCGGCCCTGGAGCTGGGCATCACGCCGTTTCTGGATCTGATCCTGAGCTCACCGCGCACGACGCTTGCGGACGTTGCCGCGACATTGCGCGAAGCCTATCACTGGCTGCGCCAGGGGTGCGAAGTCGGAATGTATCCCTACGTGATTCCGTTTTCGGGAGCCGCCATGTCGGCAGATCCCACGCTGCAACCGTTCACCGTCTACGAGCGCCGGCAGGTCGCGGGGACGCAGATTGCATGGGATCAACCCAGCAAGATCTTGCCGATGGACCCGGCGGTACGTGAGACCATCCTGCGCATCGAGCGCGACTTCGAGGAGTCGGTGCTGCAGCTTCAGCCGCGCGCCGCGCATTTGCCGTCCCGGTTGCGCTCTCTGCTGTGGATTCAGTGCTCTTTGCAGACCATGGCCGAGCAGGGACTGCCGATTGCGGACGCGGAGGAAGTGCGCAGCGAGTTCGCCGCCAGGCTTCCGCAACTTGCGGACACGGAGGAAGTTCGCAGCGAGGTCACGGCCACGCTTCCGCAACTACACCAGGCGGCTGCCGTGCCGACAGTCGCAGCAGCATGAGATCCCCCGTCGTCTACTGGGAAGAGCGCGCGCGTCGCTTTGCAACCGAGGGTGACGGGCTCGCGGCCGTGTGCTCGTACGGAATGCCCGCGTTCTACAACCGGGTGATTCATACCTGCCAGCGTCTGGCCCTGGAACCGTGGCTGCGGGTGCGCCCGGGCACGAGTGTGCTGGACGTAGGTTGCGGAGTCGGACGCTGGAGCCGCGAGCTCGCTTGCCGCGGCGCGCGGGTGACGGGTATCGATCTCAGTCCCACCATGATCGCTCAGGCCAGGCGGCGCGCTGCGGCGCAGGGTGTTGCAGAGCGCTGTCGATTCCTCGTGCAGGATCTGGCGGTGCTTGATGCCGGCCAGAAATTCGATCTTGTCCTGGGCGTCACGGTTCTGCAGCACATTCTCGACCCGCAGGCCTTGCGCAATGCCATGCAACGCATGGTTGCTCACCTGACGGAGGGCGGTACGCTGATCCTGCTCGAAGCTGCGCCGAATCGCTCCGTCGAGAACTGCGACAGCCCGATCTTCCGAGCGCGCCAGCGCAGCGCCTACCTGCGACTCTTCGCCGACTGCGGCCTGCGCGTGCGAGCGATTACCGGCGTCGACCCCGCGCCCTTCAAGAGCTGGCTGCTGCCCTACCTGCCGCGGCTGCCGCAGCAGCTGCGCACGGCAGCGCTCGCGGTCGTCACCGCATTGTCGATCCCGATCGATGTGCTATTCGGCCGCAGAGCGGTCGAGCGTTCGTGGCACGCGGTCTTCATTCTGGAGCGCATATGAACCCTAAACAACGAATTGCGCTTGCCGTAGGCATGTTCCTCCTGCTGGGAGCTCTGGCCGGGCTGGGCTGGTGGTACCACTCCGGGCAGGCGGCGCCCGGCCGGGCCGCCGGTACGCTGACCGTGGATGTCACCAGCCCGAATGACCTTGGGCCCGGCACATTGCGGGAAGCTCTGTTCATCGTCGCCGCAGCCACCGGCAAGGCGAACGTCTTGATCAAGACGAAGAGCATTACGCTCAAGACGGGGCTGCCGCCGCTCATGAATTTGCACGGCGTGCGAATCATCGGCGAATCGCCTGGCGTCGAGATCGACGCGCAGGGACTTGCCGATGCACCCGTGTTTGACGTTACCGGCGATAACACCTCGCTCGAAGGCCTGGTGCTGCGCAATTGCAGGGCGGCGGCCATCCTGCTGCGCGCCGCGCATTTCCATCTGCAGTCGAGCACCATTGAATCCTGTGACGTCGGCGTGGAAGTCGCAGAAAGCGCCAGCAGCGTCCTCCTCGAGCGCAATCGCTTCGCGAACGACCGGGTCGGAGTGCGCTTCACGGCCCCGAATCGCGACACGGTAGTGGCCGGGAACAGCTTCATACAGGACAAGGTGGCAGGGCTGTGGGCAGTGCGCGGCGACGCGGGCCCCAGGGGCAACGCGAGCGCCAGGGGCGGCGGCACCATCACCGTTCGCGACAACCACTTCAACGGCGATGGTAGCGGCGTCGTGGCCGGCAACGTCGCGATACTCGTCGAGCGCAACGACTTCGCCAATGCTCCCAACGGCGCGGTCCACCTGGTCGGTTCCGGCGCGGTGATTCGCGGCAACCACATCGGTGGCGAGGCGCCGATGGGCATAATCGCGGAAAATGCCCGTGATGCGATCATCGACGGCAATGAGCTCGAGCATCTTACGGCCTACGCCATCATGGTGCGTGGCTCGGCCAACGCGCTGCTGCGCGCCAACCGTGTGCACAACTGCGGCTACGGTATTGCCTTCGTGCTCGGCGATCCTGCTCACCCCAGCACCGCCGTTGAAAACACCATCATCGAGCCGAAGTTCAACGGGATCGACGTAATCGGAGATTCACCGATCCTGCGGCGTAACCAGGTGCTGCAACCGCACCTGTTCGCTCTGCACGTGGTCGATTTCCAGCAACCCGGTGCTCAGAACGTGCGGTCGCAGCCATTTCTGGAAGGCAACAATTTCCGCGCCGATGCGCTGCAGGTCGACAACGCCCCGGTGCCAGCAACGGCGCGACCGCAATGAATGCAATGAATGCAATGGATGACAGCTACCGGACACAGCTGCTGCCGGCGTTCCAATGGCACGATCCGCGCATTCATCCGCTCGACGACACGTGGCTACTGACCATATTCACCATCGTGCCGGCGATCGCGCTGCCCTGGTTCATGAGCGGGCTGGAGATCGACTTTCGCGCCACGACGATGGGGCTGCTGACTCTTGGGGCAATCCACCTCGGCTTCACGGCCTTGTCCAGTCGGGAGACCCGCAACTCGATTCGGCTCACGCGGACGCTCACGACCCTGCACGCGCTCGGTGTCATCACGGTGGCGTTCATCTGGCAGCACGCCGGCGGTGTGCAGAACCCGCTCTTTCTGCTGGTGTTCGCGCTGCCGGTCATTGGCGCCATCTTTCTTTCGCGCTGGCAGCCGTACCTCATGGCCACGCTGGCCGCAGTCCTGGTGGCGCTCATGGCTTCGAGCCAGGCACCCGAGTTGCGCTGGTATGCACCCGCGGGCCTGAGCGTGGTGGCAGGCTGGCTGAGCGGCGTCCTCGTCAAGGCGACGGGTGCCGCGAATCAGCCGTTCGCGGGCTTCTACGCGCCCTCGGCGTACTTTGTGGTGCTGCTCGAAGCGTTCGTGATCATGTTGTTCGCTTGCGCGGTCGTGGCGGAATATCTCGCCAGCGTCTTGGAGCGATTGCGCGGGCAGGTTGCCGCTGCCCGCGCCGAAACAGTGCGCAGTCAGGCGCTGTGGTCCGCGCTCCTGGAACAGCTGCCGCTGCCGGCGGTTCTGCTGGATGCCGATACGCACGAAGTCGTGGGTGCAAGCGCGCCCGCAGTGGCGAAGTTTTTCGGCGGTAATGAGGCGGTGGTTGGTCGCGACTTCTTCCAGGCGATCCACTTCTCCTACCCAGAGGCCGTGCAGCAGTTGATCGACGGCGCGGGCGGCGTGGAACCGCAGAGCATGGTTCGGTTGGGCGAACAACTGCTCGCAACCGAGGTGCGCGTGCAACACCTCGCGCAGAATGGGCGCCGCTTGGCCCTGGTCATGGTCAATGACACGACCGAGGCCCTGTGCGTGAGGGCCGCGCTCGACGTAGCCGAGCACGCCGCCCTGGTGGCGGACCCTCAGGGGCGCATCATGGCGTTCAACAGGCCCGCTCGCGCGCTCTTTTCCGGGACGGAAGTCGGTGCCGAGGTGTCGCGCCTGCTGCCGCAATTCGACCCGGG
>VBNH01000063.1 GCA_005878095.1 Gammaproteobacteria bacterium
ATGGCGGCGCTCGGCGTGCGCAACATCGCCGGCTTCAACCGGCGGGTGAAGGATGCCAGCGACGCCGGCAGGCCGATCCGCGATCCGGTGATGCTGCTGCGGGCCGCCAACGACCCGAGCATCGATCAGACCCGGGTCCTGGACCTGACGCCGCTCCCCTACGTGGTGGTGGTGATCGATGAGTTCGCCGACCTCATGATGATCGTCGGCAAGAAGGTGGAGGAGCTCATCACGCGCCTGGCCCAGAAGGCGCGCGCTTCGGGCATTCACCTGGTGCTGGCGACCCAGCGACCTTCGGTCGATGTGATTACCGGACTCATCAAGGCGAATATTCCTTGCCGCATCGCCTTCCAGGTTTCGGCGCGGGTCGACTCGCGCACCATTCTCGACCAGATGGGAGCGGAGACGCTGCTCGGACACGGCGACATGCTGTATCTGCCCCCGGGCACCTCGCTCCCCACGCGCGTGCACGGCGCGTTCGTGTCCGACCAGGAAGTGCATCGCGTGGTGGAGGCGCTGAAGACGCCGCAGCCGCCGAGCTACATCGAGGAAGTGCTGTCCGGACCGAAAGGCCCGATTGCGGGACTGTCGTGGGAGGAGGGCGAGAGCAACGGCGGCACTGGCGGGGAGGATGCCGAGCAGGATCCGCTGTACGACGAGGCGGTGCGGATCGTGACAACCGAGCGCAAGCCCTCCATATCGTACGTGCAGCGGCGGCTGAAGATCGGCTACAACCGCGCCGCGCGGCTGCTGGAAGGCATGGAGCAGGCGGGCCTCGTCGGCCCGCTGCAGACCAATGGCGCACGCGATGTGCTGGCGCCCGCGCCGCCGGAGGACTAATAAGGTGTCGCCGCACCTGCCGCTCAAGGAGCCCGCGCGGCGGTGGCGGGTGCTGCCCCCCGCGGCGTGGCTGCTGCCCGCGGCGTGGCTGCTGCCCGCGCTCGCTGCGGGCGTCGCCGCGCAGGCAGCCGCCACCCCGCTTGACAGTTATCTCGATGATCTCAGGACGCTGCGGGCGCGCTTTCTGCAGACGCTCGTCGATGCGCACGGCCGCGAAATCGACCGCGGCACCGGCACGCTCATCGTGGCGCGCCCGGGGAAGTTCAGCTGGGAGATCCATCGGCAGCGCCCGGCCGCCGGCGATGACCCCGGCCACACCGGCAGCGGCGGTCAACTCATGGTTTGCGACGGAACCAACCTGTGGTTTCTCGACCGCGACCTCGAGCAGGTGACCGTGAAGCCGGTCGACGCCGCCCTCTCGGCCACTCCCGCCATGTTGCTCGCGGGCGTGGCGGACCTGCACCAGAGCTTCAGCATCACCCCCGCCGGGCAGCGCGAGGGGCTCGAGTGGATGCTGGTGGAACCGCGCGGCGCCGAGGCGGATTTCCGCAGCGCGCTGTTCGGCTTCGCGCACCGGGATCTGAAACGCATGATCTTCGAGGACAAACTCGGCCAGACCGCGACCATCAGTTTCGAGAAAATCGAGCGCAATGGTCCGGTGGCCCCGGCCGAGGTGAGCTTCACGCCGCCCGCGGGCACCGACGTGATCGGCACACCCCGCAAGTGAGCGCCTCGCCCGACCCCGGGGAACACGATCCGCTGCGACCGCTCGCGGACCGGATGCGCCCGCGCTCACTGGGCGAGTTCATCGGCCAGCAACACCTGCTGGGCCCCGGTAAACCCTTGTCCGCGAGCATCGCCACCGGACAACTGCACTCGCTGATCTTCTGGGGCCCGCCGGGCACCGGCAAGACCACGCTCGCGCGGCTCATCGCCCGGGCCTCCAACGCGCAGTTCATCGCACTCTCTGCCGTCATGGCCGGGGTGAAGGACATCCGCGCCGCGGTGGAGGCGGCACGCGCCGTGCGCGCCCAGGACGGGCGACCCACGCTGCTGTTCCTGGACGAGGTGCACCGTTTCAACAAGGCGCAGCAGGATACCTTCCTGCCGTACCTGGAGGACGGCACGCTCACTTTCGTGGGCGCGACCACCGAGAATCCGTCCTTCGAAGTCATCAGCGCGCTGCTGTCGCGCGCCCGCGTGTACGTGCTGCGGCCCCTGTCGGTGGAGGACCTCACCGGGCTGCTGCAGGCGGCGCTGCAAGATCCGCAGCGCGGACTGGGCAAGGAGCAGCTGCAGGCGGAACCGGCGGCCGTGGATCTCATTGCGCGCGCCGCCGACGGCGATGCGCGCCGGGCGCTCAACATGCTGGAGCTGGCCGCGGGCCTGATGGAGGCCGGCGGCGCCGCGCGCCTGCTCACCCTCGCGGTGGCGCAGGAAGTGGCCTCCGGCGGGCAGCGCCGCTTCGACAAGGGCGGTGATCAGTTCTACCAGCAGATCTCCGCGTTGCACAAGGCGGTGCGCGGCACCGATCCCGACGCGGCGCTCTACTGGCTGTGCCGCATGCTCGACGGCGGCTGCGACCCGCGCTATATCGCGCGGCGGGTTACGCGCATGGCGGTGGAGGACATCGGACTCGCCGATCCGCGCGCGCTCGCGCTGGCGCTGGATGGCTGGGAGGCTTACGAGCGCCTCGGGACCCCGGAAGGCGAGCTGGCGGTCGCCACCGCGGTGGTGTATCTCGCCTGCGCGCCCAAGAGCAACGCGCTGTACGTCGCCATGGGCGAGGCGATGGCGGACGTTGGCGAGTTCGGCACGCTGGACGTGCCGCTGCGGCTGCGCAACGCACCGACGCGCCTGATGAAGAACTTAGGTCACGGGCGCGATTACCGGTACGCGCACGATGAGCCCGAGGCTTTCGCCGCCGGGGAGCGCTACCTGCCGGATGAGATGCCGGATCGGCGATACTATCGTCCCGTTCCCCGTGGCCTGGAAGTGAAAATCAGCGAGGCACTCGCGCGCCTGCGGGCCCGGACCGCAGCGAAAGGCTGAAGCTTGATCGATCCGAAGCTGTTGCGCACCGATCCGGAGGCCGTGGCGCGCAATCTGGCGCGGCGCGGCTACACGCTCGATGTGACGGCGCTCAGGGCCCTGGAGGAGAAGCGCAAGCCATGGCAGGTGGAGGTGGACCGGCTGCGCGCCGAGCGCAACGCCAACGCCAAGGCGGTGGGCGTGGCCAAGGGGCGCGGCGAGGACGTGCGCGCGCTGATCGCCAAAGGCGAGACGCTCACCGCGAGCCTCGCGGCGGCGGAAGCGGCGCTGGCGGCGGTGCAGACCGGGCTCGAACAATGGCAGCTCGGGCTGCCGAATCTGCTGCACGCCTCGGTCCCCGACGGGCGCGACGAGAGCGCCAACCTCGAGCTGCGCCGCTGGGGCGAGCCGCGCCAGTTCGCGTTCCAGCCGCGCGATCACGTGGAGCTCGGCGAGCATCTGGCGGGGCTGGATTTCGAGGCCGCGGCGCGCATCGCAGGCAGCCGCTTCGTCGTGATGCGCGCGCAGCTCGCGCGCCTGCACCGCGCGCTGGCGCAGTTCATGCTGGACCTGCACACGCGCGAGCATGGCTACACCGAGGTGCAGGTTCCGTACCTGGTGCAAGCCCAGGCGCTCATCGGCACCGGGCAACTGCCGAAGCTCGAGCAGGATCTGTTCGCGGTACGCGGCGAGCCGCCGTTCTACCTCATTCCGACCGCCGAGGTGCCGGTCACCAACCTGGTGCGCGAGCAGATCGTGCCCGCCGAGAGCCTGCCGCTGAAATGGGTGGCGCACACGCCGTGTTTCCGTTCCGAGGCGGGCGCGGCCGGCAAGGACACGCGCGGCATGATCCGCAACCACCAGTTCGACAAGGTGGAGCTGGTGCAGGTCGTGCGGCCGGAGGATTCGTACGCCGCGCTCGAGGAGCTGACCGGGCACGCGGAAGCGGTGCTGCGCCGGCTGCAGATTCCGTACCGCACCGTGGCGCTGTGCGCGGGCGATGTCGGCTTCAGCAGCGCCAAGACCTACGATCTGGAGGCGTGGCTGCCGTCGCAGCAGCGTTATCGCGAGATCTCCTCGTGCAGCAACTGCGAGGCCTTCCAGGCGCGCCGCATGCAGGCGCGCTGGCGCAATCCGCACGGCGGCAAGCCCGAAGCCGTGCACACCCTGAATGGCTCGGGACTCGCGGTCGGGCGCACGCTGGTGGCGGTGCTCGAGAACTTCCAGAACCAGGACGGTTCGGTCGGCGTGCCGGCGGCGCTGCAGCCCTACATGGACGGGCTCACCGCGCTCACATGAAGCGTACGGCGCGCAATCCACGCCCGCTGCGAGCACGCGACCCGCTCTTCAACAGTTCGGTGCAAAAGGCGCTCGCCATGCTGGAGAGCTTCGGCGGCGAGCGGCGCGCGCTGAGCCTGGCAGAGCTCGCCCTTGGTGCCGGCATGACGACCAGCTCGGCGCAGCGTTGCACGCATACGCTGGTGCGCCTGGGATTCCTCGGGCGCGATCCGCGCGCACGGCGCTGGGCGCTGACCCCGCGTGCCCTGTCGCTGGCGCACGCCTACCTCTCGGGGCACGCGCTGCTCGAGCAGGCGACCACGCATCTCATCGACCTCAACCAGGCGAGTGGCGAATCCGTCAGCTTGTCGGAGCCGGACGGCGTGGACATGGTGTTCATCGCCCGTTTCCCGAGCCTGAAGCGCTTCTACATCCACATGCCGGTCGGGCGGCGCCTGCCGATGTACTGCACGGCCTCGGGACGCGCCTACCTGGCGGCGCTGCCGGCGGCGGCTGCGCTGCGCGTCGTGCGCCGCTCGGAGCTGCGGTCACTGACGCCGCTGACGCTCACCGATCCGAAGCAGATACTGAAGCGCATCCAGGCGGCGCGCGAGGCGGGCTACGCCTGGTCGGACCAGGAGTGTTACCGTGGTGACGTCACCATTGCCGCCGCGGTGCTCGGGGAGGACGGCCAGCCGCTGGCCGCGGTGAACATCTCCGCTCCCACCAGCCGCTGGACGCTGGCGGAGTTACGATCGAAGCTGTCGCCGCTGTTACTGCAGACGGCGCGGGCGGCCTCGCGCGGACACGCGCCGCTTCCCTGACCTCGATGGGCGTTTGAAGGAAACAGCATGCCTGAGCTCAGCCGCTCACTGCAGCCACGCCACGTCACCATGATCTCGATCGGCGGGATCATCGGTGCCGGCCTGTTCGTCGGCAGCAGCGCCTCGATCGCCGCCACCGGGCCCGCGATCGTGCTGAGCTATCTCATCACCGGGACGCTGGTGCTCCTGGTGATGCGCATGCTGGGCGAGATGGCGCTCACGCTGCCGGCGGTGCGCTCGTTCAGCGAGTTCGCGCGCGCCGGCCTGGGTCCGTGGGCGGGGTTCGTCGCCGGCTGGCTGTACTGGTATTTCTGGATAATCGTCGTGCCGGTGGAGGCCATCGCCGGCGCCAACATCCTGCACGGCTGGCTGGGTCTGCCGTCGTGGCTCCTGGGACTGGTGCTGATGGGCGTCATGACCGGCGTTAACCTGATGTCGGCGCGCTCCTACGGCGAATTCGAATTCTGGTTCGCATCGATCAAGGTGGCGGCTATCCTGGTGTTCATCGCGCTCGCGGCTGCCTACGCCTGCGGCTTCACCTCCGCGAGCGGGCCGACCTTCGCCAATCTCACCGCCCACGGCGGCTTCATGCCCAAGGGCTTGCTGTCGGTGCTCGCCGGGGCGGTGACGGTGTATTTCTCCCTCACCGGCGCGGAGATCGTCACCATCGCCGCGGCCGAGTCGCAGGAGCCGGCGCGCGCGGTGGCGCGCATGAGCAGCTCGGTGATCGTGCGCATCCTCACCTTCTACGTCGGCTCGGTGCTGCTGATCGTCACGGTGGTGCCGTGGGTGCGGGTGCACGCCGGGGAATCGCCGTTCACGCTCGCGCTCAGCACCATGCACTTCAAATGGGCCAGCCTCGCGATGAGCGCGATCATCCTCACCGCGGTGCTGTCGTGTCTGAACTCCGCCTTCTATGTCTGCTCGCGCGTGCTGTTCGTGCTGGCCGAGCACGGCGATGCCCCGCAGTGGCTGGTGCAGCTGAACGAGCGCCGGGTGCCGACACGCTCGGTGTGGATCGGAAGCCTCGCGGGGGTGCTCGGCATACTCGCGGCGATCACCTCATCGCAGACGGTGTTCGCGTTCCTGGTGAACGCCTCGGGGGCGCTGATGGTATTCGTGTACATGATCATCGCCGTGGCGCACATGCGCCTGCGGCGCGAGCGCGAGGCGCGCGGCGCCCCAAGGCCGGCGCTGTCGATGTGGCTGTTTCCGTGGGCGAGCTATGCTGCGATCGGCGGAATGGCTGCGGTGCTGATCGCCATGGCATTCACGCCCGGGGAGCTCGCGAGCGAGCTGCGCTGGAGCGTCGTGGCGCTCGCGGTGGCGGTCGTCGCCTTCCTCATCGTGGACGCGCGGCGCCGCTCGCACGCCGTGACCCCGGCGCCCGCCGGGCCGGGTGCGGATCGCTCATGAGTACGCCCGCGGCGCTCACGCGGCGGCAGTTCGTGCTCACCGCGGCCGCGGTGGGCGGGGCGCTGGTGCTTGGCGTCGTGCTGCAGCGCCGGCGGCGGCGGCTCATGCCAGGCGGCGGCGCACCCGCCCGCGGGGCGCTGAACGCCTACGTGCGCATCGAGCCGGGCAACCGCATCACCCTCGTGATGCCCAAGGTCGAGATGGGGCAGGGCACCTTCACGTCACTGCCGATGCTGATCGCCGAGGAGCTGGAGGTCGACCTTGGCGCGGTCGTCGTGGAGGCCGCCCCGCCCGACCCGGCCGTCTATGGTTTCGCAGTCGACCCGGCTGCCCCCGAGGGCATCGAACGAGACCAGTCGACCGGCACCTCGCTCTCCATCATCCAGTGCTGGACGCCGCTGCGGCGGGCGGGTGCGGCCGCGCGCCTGATGCTGATCCAGGCGGCGGCGAAGCGCTGGCGTGTGCCCATCGACACCTGCCACGCGCAGCGCGGCGAAGTGATCCACGCTGCCTCCGGCCGACGCTTGAGCTACGGCGCGCTGGCCGCCGCCGCCGCGGCGCTGCCGGTGCCGGCGGCGCCACCGTTGAAGGCCGCGAAGGATTTCCGGCTCATCGGTCGCGTCACCCCAAGGCGGGACACGCCGCAGAAGGTGGACGGCAGCGCGGTGTTCGGCATCGACGCACGTCCGCCGAACTCGAAGGTGGCGCTCATCGCGCTCTCGCCCGTCGAGGGCGGGACGATCGCCGGGCTCGCAGCCGATGCGGCTCTCGCCGTCCGCGGTGTGAGACAGGTGGTGAATGAGGGTGATGCGCTCGCGGTGGTGGCGGACGACACCTGGGCGGCCATGCAGGGCATGAAGGCGCTGGCGCCGCGCTGGAACGACGGAGCGAACGCGGCCGTACAACAGGCGGCCATCGTGGCGGACCTGGAAGCCGCCGCTCATGAGCCCGGCGCGGTGGCCGCCAGCAAGGGCAAACTCGAGGAGGCAGCGACGCACGCGACGACCCACGTGGAGGCGGTCTATCACCAGCCATTTCTCGCCCACGCGACCCTCGAGCCGATGAACTGCACGGTCGATTGGCGCGAGGACGAGTGCGAGATCTGGGTCGGCACCCAGGCATGCGATCGCGCGGTGGCGAAGCTGGCAGCCCTGGGCCTCAAGCCCGAACAGATCCGCTTGCACAGCCATCTCATCGGCGGCGGCTTCGGGCGGCGCCTGGAGGTGGACGGCATCGTGCTGGCGGCGCGCATCGCGCGGCACGTGCAGGGCCCGGTGAGGGTGCTGTGGACTCGCGAGCAGGACATCCAGCACGACCGCTACCGACCCTACTATGTGGATCGGCTGTCCGCGTCGCTGGATGCGCGCGGCATGCCTGTCGCCTGGCGCCATACGATTGCGGGCGCCGGATTGTGGGCGCTGTACTACGGCGAGGAAACCGTCAGGAACGGCGTAGACCCCGACGCGGTCACGTCGGCCGCCGATCTGGTCTATCCGCTGGAGAACATGGAAGTGCGCTTCGTGCGCCGCGACCCTCCGGGGGTGCCGACGGGCTGGTGGCGTGGGGTCGGTCCGACCCGCAGCGTATTCGCGGTAGAGAGTTTCATGGACGAGTTGGCGGCGGCGGCCCAGCAGGACCCGGTGCGCTACCGCCGCGCGCTGCTCAAGGACCCGCGCATGCGCGCGGTGCTCGATCTCGCGGCCGATCGCGCCGGATGGGGCACGGCGCTGCCCGCCGGCGGCGGGCGCGGCGTGTCTCTCCAGTTTGCCTTCGGCAGTTACCTCGCGCAGGTCGCCGAGGTCAGTGCCGGCGCCCAAGGTCAGCCGCGCGTCGAGCGCGTGGTGTGCGCCATGGATTGCGGGCAGGTGGTGAACCCCGACGGGGTGCGGGCGCAACTCGAGGGCGGCGCCACTTTTGGCCTGAGTGCCGCGCTCGGCAACGAAATCACGATCGCCAACGGGCGCGTGCAGCAGAACAACTTCAATGATTTTCCGTCGCTGCGGATCTCCGCAGCGCCGCGGGTCGAAGTGCATCTGGTGGCGAGCGGGGAGAGTCCGGGTGGTGTTGGCGAGACCGGCACCTCCTGCGTCGCCGCGGCGCTGTGCAACGCGATCTACGCCGCCAGCGGCAAGCGCGTGCGCACGCTGCCGGTCAGCCGCGGTTTGCATGCTTGAGCTTGGTGTGAGCTTTTGACTACAGTGCCGCACTGTCGGTGTGGCGTAACAAGAACGGAGTGGGGACATATGCGGCTTATTCATGACGGCAGGTCCGGGGCGGCGCACATACTGCTCGGGGCGCCATACGTTGCGTTAACGTTGCTCGCCGGCGTCCCCGGCGCGAGCCGGGCGCAGGAGCAGACGCAGGGGAGCGAAACGAGCGCCGGGCCCTTGCAGGAAGTCATCGTCACCGCCACGCGCCGCGCGGAAAGTCTCAGCAGGGTACCCATCAGCGTCACGGCGCTGACGCAGGAAGGCCTCGATGAGCGCGGCGTCAAGGACTTCTCGGAAGTCGCGCGCTTCACCCCGGGAGTGAACTTCGACAACTCCGGCACCAACAACATCTCCATCCGCGGCATCTCCGGATCCGGAGGCGCCGGCACCACCGGCATCTATCTCGACGACACGCCGATCCAGATGCGCGCGCTGGCCTTCAACCCGGACGAGGCGCTGCCGAAGTCCTTCGACATCGAGCGGGTGGAAGTGCTGCGCGGTCCGCAGGGCACCCTGTTCGGTGCCGGTTCCGAGGGCGGCACGGTACGCTATATCACCGTCCAGCCCAGCCTGACTAAGACCAGCATCTACGGCCGCAGCGAATTTTCTGCCACCCAGTACGGCGATCCGAGCTACGAGGCGGGGGCGGCGATCGGCGGGCCGCTGGTGCAGGGCACCTTCGGCGCCCGTTTCGCGATATCGTACCGCCACGATGGCGGCTGGATCGATCGGATCGATCCGATCACGCTGCAGACCGCGCAGAAGAGAGCGAACTACAACGACACCTGGCTGCTGCGGTTGGCGGGCGCGTGGGCCCCGAATGAGAAGTGGACCGTCACCCCGGGGATCTACTATCAGAACCAGCAGAAGAACGACATTGCCAACTACTGGCCGTTGTATTCCGATCCCAGCAGCGGGCGCTTCGTAAATGCTGATCCGTCGCGGCGGGGCACCCCGGACAAGTTCTACCTGACCTCGCTCAGGATCCAGGGGGATCTCGGCCCCGCGCAGCTGATCTCCAACACCTCGTACTACCACCGCCGCGAGCAGACCGGCTACGAAGGCACGCTCTACAACCTCGGGTTCTATCAGACCTTCATGGGCGACTGCCCAGTAGGAGGAACTGGCTGCCTGCTGGACAACACGGGCGTGCACCTGCCGGCGGGTGCGACCGACTACCGTTCCCCCGCGACGGTCGACAACGGCCAGCAGAACATCACCCAGGAGATTCGCCTGCAGTCGGCCGAACCGAATGCGAGGCTCCTGTGGACCACGGGGGTGTTCTTCGCCGAGAACCGTCAGAGCTATCTCGAGCAGATCCACGACCCGCAACTCAATGCACTCACCATGGCGGTGGTCGGGGTGCCGTACACCGACGTGTTCTGCTATCTCGATAGCAACGGCAACTGCACCGGCCCGGACACCTACGACCCGCGTTTCCCGTTTGACTCGTATTTCCTTAAGACCAACGCCAAGGACGAGCAGTACGCGCTGTTCGGCGAGCTGACGTACGGGTTCACCGACCGGCTCAAGGGCACGCTGGGAGCGCGCTTCTCGCGCGTCAAATATTCCTTCGACACGCTGACTGGAGGCCCGCAGCTGTTCGCGCCGACCGCGCCCGGCTCGGGCAGCAACCAGGAGAACGCCTTTACGCCCAGGGTAGGGCTGCAGTTCCAGATGGACCCGAGGGATATGTACTACTTCACCTACGCCAAGGGATTCCGGCCGGGCGGTGCGAATAACCCGCTGCCGCAGGCCGCCTGCTTGCCGGATTTTCAGACGTTCGGCATCACGGCGGCTCCGACCACCTTCAGCTCCGATTCAGTCAACAGCTTCGAGATCGGCGCGAAGAACAACATCACCAACCGGGTGAAGATCGCGAGCAGCATCTACTACATCCGCTGGAACAACATCCAGCAGACGGTCGTCCCGCCCGTCTGCCAGATCTCCTTCATCGACAACCTCGGTCAGGCGGTGGCCAAGGGAGCGGATCTGCAGGCCGAGATCGCGCTCACCGAGCGCTTCACCGTCGAGCTCGCCGCCGGCTACACCGATGCCCGCTACTCGCGCGATTCAAAGTTAAGTCCCAACTCGACGACCGGCCCGGTGGTCGCCAGCGGCGATGCCATCACCAGCGTCGCGAGCGAGCTCGGCGGCGGTCAGCCGACGGCGCCCGTGAGCGTGACCGCGGGCCTGGAGTACAAATTCAGCGCCTTCAGTCATGCGACATTCGTGCGCGCCGATGCCGAGTACTATGCCCGCGCCAAGTGGCCGACGCCGGGCCAGGACCCGACTACGCTGCAGTCTGACGCGGCCGCCTTCGTGGTCCCGGGCACCACCCGCACCAGCGTCCGCGGCGGGGTGGATTTCGGCGGCTGGCAGGTGGCGGCTTTTGTGGACAACCTCACCAACGCTCACCCGCTGACCGACTACAACTACACGATCTGCCCGCCGACCAGCGCCACCTGTGCAGGAAGCGATCGCCTGCAGCGGGCGTACACGCTCAGACCCCGGACGTTCGGCATCACCGCGATATTCCGCCAATAGCCGGCGGGCGACGCCTCAGGTTCCGCAGTAGGCATGTGCGGCGCACGTCGGCGCGCCCCGCGCTGCGGCCTTTTGAACCCACGGCCGGATTTGCGGCACTCACAGCACGTCGGAGTTCTTAAAAAGACCAAGGAGTGCAGTCATGTGCCAGCTCACCCGAGCCCTGAAAACGACGGCGCTGATCGTCCTCGCCGCGGGCTGCACGCTCGCGGGCACCACGATCGCGGGCGCCGCCGAGGACGATTCGCGCGCCCAGCGCAACGCCTACGTGGTCGCGCCTCTGGTATCCAACGTGGCCGGTGGCGCCGCGGTGCAGGACACAGTGCTGCACAACGCCTGGGGCGTTGCCTTCAGCCCGGCGGGCAGTCCTTTCTGGGTCAACGCCAATGGCACAGGCTGCTCGACCCTCTACAGCGGCAGTGGCACGAAGCTGGCGCTCCAGGTATCGATCCCGCTGCCAGGCAATGTCGTGCCTGCCGCCTCCTGCCATCCGGTTGATCCGAACAATCCGCCGAATCCTGCGCCAGCGGCGCCGACCGGAGTCGTGTGGAATCCTTCCGCGGCGTTCCTCGTGCCGGGCACGAAGCTGCCAGCGGTGTTCATCTTCGCCACCGAGAATGGCACCGTTTCCGCGTGGGCCGGAGGCTTGAACCCGGCCGACAATGCTGTGATCGCGGTCGACAACTCGTCCTCTCCCGCCGCCGGGAACGGCGCCGTCTACAAGGGTCTGGTGTTCGGGCTGAGCGCCAGGGGAGGGTTCCTGTACGCGACCAACTTCCGCGCTGGGACGATCGATGTATTCGGGCCGACCGGCTCGGACGGCCTGTTCACGCCCGCGACTACGGACGGCGGTTTCGCCGATCCCAATATCCCCGCCGGCTACGCGCCCTTCGGCATCGCGAACGTCGATGGCGACCTGTTCGTGACCTACGCGAAACAGGACGCTGAGAAACACGACGACGTGGCGGGGCCAGGCCGTGGCTTTGTGGATGTCTTCGATACCGACGGCCATCTGCTGCGCCGGTTTGCCAGCCGCGGGCCGCTCAACTCACCGTGGGGCATCACCCGCGCCTCGTTCGCATTTGGCCGGTTCAGCGGCAAGATCCTGATCGGCAACTTCGGCAACGGCCGGATCGAGGCATTCGACGACGATGGGCGGTTTATCGCTGAGCTTGACGATGCTCACGGCAAGCCGCTGGTCATCGACGGCCTGTGGACCTTGACCTTGGGCGGCGGTCGCGGGTCGAGCCCGGACACGCTGTACTTCACCGCGGGCCCGAATGGTGAGAGCAATGGATTGTTCGGTAACATCGTTCCCGCCCACTAATAGTCCGCTGCCGGCGCTGCACCGCTCGCCGCGAGCTTGCGCACCACTTCGCGCCGCGCCGCCTGCACGTCGGCAAGCGGTACGCGGCGTGCGCGCGCCACTTCCTCTTCGGTGAACGGAGCAGGGTGTGGCGCGTCGGCGGCGCCGTAGCGCTCGGTGAGCCAGTTGAGCACCGCCGCAAGGCGCGCATCCGAGAGCGCCGAGTTGGCCGCGCCGGGCACGCGCAGCACGTAGTTGCGTCCCTCGCTGTTGCTCATGAAACGCGCGAGCGTCCCGGCGAGCGCTGGGATCCTGCCGGGCACGCCCTGGGCTTCGGCGCCGTGACAGCCCATGCAATAGAGGGTGTAGTCCTGCCCCGGGCTCGCGCTCGCCGCGCCAGCGAGAGCGCTCATGGCCAGCCCGGTCGTGGCGAGCAACGGCAGGCGCCGCATGCTCTTCAGGATCCGTTCGGTGCGACGCTCTTGCGGTGCTCGCGCACCGCGGCGCCGTCCAGCGCAAGGCCGCGCTCGCCGGCGATCTCCCCGGTGGTGAGGGGTTTGAGGTCCGCGGGCGCGTGGCCGAGATCGAACACGACGAAGTTGAGCGTAGCCGCCAGGGTCGCGTCCTCCAGGCGCGCGAAATCCGGCATCTGGAAGTTGTAGTGTTTGTCGTCGACGCTTATGTCACCGATCATGCCGTACAGCACGGTCAGCGCAAGCTGCCGGCGTCCCTCGACGCTGGCGGCGTAGCGCGCCGGGTAAGACAGCAATGGCGGCGCCAGCGCTGGCAGGCCGGCGCCGGCAGGTCCGTGGCACACGGCGCAGTTCGCCTGGAAGCTGCTGAAACCCGCCGGGTAGGCCGGGGGGACGGCATCCGCAGCGCGTGCGCCGGGTGCCGTCGCGAGGCTCACGACCGCCGGCACGGCCCAGGCGAGCGCGCCGCGCGTGCCGGCGCCCGGGCCCCGGGTCCTCATTTTTCCGCGACTCCAAGGATGACCGACACCGAGCAGTGATAGTTCGAGTCGGCGTTGGCCATGCACC
Organism: Gammaproteobacteria bacterium; assembly: GCA_005878095.1. GTDB lineage: Bacteria > Pseudomonadota > Gammaproteobacteria > Steroidobacterales > Steroidobacteraceae > 13-2-20CM-66-19. The sequence goes on from VBNH01000063.1 coordinate 13,493, forward strand.
AGTTGAGGTCGTTGTTGCGCGACGGCCGGTACATCGGCTTCTCGCGCTCGTTACGGTTGCACTCGCAGTTGCCGCAGCTGGTTTTCCCGCAACAGTCGTTGTAGGAGACGATGTAGTCGCGGCCGTCGCCGGGGTTGCGGCACGTGCCGATCCAGGTGATGGGCGAGGCGGCGGTGCCCGGTGGACAGGAGCTGGAGGTGCCGCCGCAGCACGAGCACAGGAAGCCGTCGATGGCGCAGTACCTCCAGTACTGACAGCTCTCCGGACCGGCGGATTTGGCGTCGCTCCCCCACGCACGTCCGCCGCGATCCACCGGCAACAGCGGCAGCAGCGCGGCGCCGGTCAGCAGCTGACCCAGGGAGGCCAGCAGGCTGCGGCGTGAGGTGCGCCGCGCCAGCGAGCGCGAGGAGTGTTCGAGCAGGTGATCGAGCGAGCGCATCGTGTGCCCCGTAATTTCAGGGATTCAGCATCATCCAGGGCGTCTGCCCGAGGTGCTTCTCCACGTGCCGCAGCTTGCCGCTGAGGGCATCGAACACGGCGACGTCCGCGGCGTTGGTGGCCGCAAACAGGATCGGCGCGGGATCCTGCGACACCTGCACGGCGAGCACCCGCGATAGGCCGGCCGCAGGCATCGACCAGCGTGCCAGACGCCGGTGTCCGGCCATGTCAAACACCCAGATTTCGGTGCCGCCGTCCTTGTGCGTGCCTTCGCCGCCCTGATGCATGGGCACGTACAGCCGGCCGAGCGCGCGGTGAACGGCGCCCACCTGGTCCGCACCCGGGCGCCACTGGCCCTGTTCGGCGGGGCTCACCAGCGACCAGGGTTGCGCAAAGGCGGGTTGTGTGCCGGACAGGTCGACCTCGTGCACCTCGCCCAGGAAGGACAGGAATGCGTAGCCGCGGGTTGTCGGAATGCCCTGCACGAACACCGGGTCGCGGTCGGGGTCGAAGAACGGCTCCGACAGCGCGCGCGCGGTTTCGCGACCCTGCGCGTCGAGGGTGACGGTGAGCAGCCGCCCGCTTTCGCAGATGGACGAAACGCGGTTCGGCCCCCAGGGGATCACCAGCACACAGCCGGCGGTGTCGATCTCGCCGAGCACTCTGCCGTGCGCCGGATCGAGCACTCCGAAGGACGCGGCGGGCGTCACGTAGGCCACGTACAGGAAGTGGCCGTCGGCGCTATAGGCGATATTGAAAAGGCTGGGAGCGGTCTCGGCACGTTTGGTTGGCAGCACGATCTCGCCGGTGGTGGCGAGAGTGATATTGTCGGTGAACTCGACCACGTCGGTGCGTGTGCCGCGACTGCCACGGGCGAAGTAGGTGGTGGCCACCACCGTGGTGGCCCCGTCGGGCGAGAGGTTGAAGCTGGGGGTGAAGCCCGCGTCGATCTGCCCCAGGCGCCGGTAGCTGTCGCCGTCGAACAGATGCACGCGGGCATCGATCTCGTTGGCGAAAGCCTCATCGAACACATACACCCAGTGCGGACTCCTGGGCGGCAGGGGTTGCACGGTGAGATGCTCGGCGGGCAGCGGTGGCGGCGCCGCGTGCGCCAGCACGCTGAGCGTCAGGCACAGCGTTACTGCGGACCTAAGAGACGCAGATCGCATCGGGCACCCCATGCAAAGCCGGATACACGTCGTTGGGCTTGAGGCCGTGGCGCGCGCGTGGCGCGTCTGCGGCGGCGGCTTTGCGGCGAGTCTCGCACATCACCGGGAGCCGGAAAAGGCGGCTACGTCTGGGCGCGCGCCGGGCGCGCTGGTTTGACCGTCCGCGGCGCCTGCCGTAGAGTCGTCCGCCCTTCGTCCGATAACCAATAATCGATTATCGATAGCTCGCGATGCCCGCCGTGCCGCTGCAATCGCTGTGGTCCGTGACGGCGCCGGCCGGCCCCGCCTGCGAGGTGCTGGCCGGCGCGTGGGGCGCCCAGGCCGCCGTCATCGGCGCCGGCTACACCGGCCTGTCGGCCGCCCTGCACCTGGCGCAGGCCGGCCGGGAGGTGGTGGTGCTGGAGGCCGCTGACATTGGCGCGGGTGCCTCCGGCAGCAACGGCGGCCAGGTCATCCCCGGGGTCAAGCACGATCCGGATACCCTCGAGCAGATGTTCGGACCCGATGCGGGAGCGCGCGCGGTGGCGACCGTCGCGGCCGGGCCCGACCTGGTGTTCGAACTCATCGCCCGGCACGGCCTGCGATGCGATGCGGTGCGCACCGGCTGGATTCAGCCGGCGGCTTCGGAGGCTGCGCTGCTGCAGCTCGCCGACCGGGTGGAGCAGTGGCGGCGGCGCGGGGCCGCGGTGGAATTTCTGTCGCGCCAGGAGGTGCTGCGGCTGACCGGATCCGGCTGCTACTGCGGCGGGCTGCTTGATCGTCGCGGCGGCACGGTGCAGCCGTTGTCTTACGCGCGCGGACTCGCCGAGGCCGTGCGGCGCTGCGGCGGACGCATCTTTGTCCGCAGCCCGGCGCGCAAGCTGACCCGCAGCGCGGGCGCCTGGAGCATCGAGACACCTCGCGGGAGCGTGCGTGCACCGCTCGTCATCATCGCGACCAACGCCTACACCGGCAGGGTCACGGACGAGCTGCGACGCACGGTGGTGGCGGTGCCGTCCTTCCAGGTGGCGACGGCCCCCATTCCCGCCGCGCTGCGCGGGACAATCCTGCCCGGCGGGCAGGCCGCCTCGGACACCCGGCGTCTGCTGCGGTACTTCCGCCTGGATGCGAGCGGACGGCTGGTGATGGGCTCGCGCGGCACGTTCGCGCCGGTCCCGGGCGCGCGGGCGGTACGGCACCACTACCGCGCCGTGCACGAAATCTATCCGCAGCTCGAAGGCGTGGCTTTCGAATACCACTGGGGGGGGCTCGTGGCCATGACGCGCGACCACCTGCCGCACCTGCATGAGCCGGCACCGGGCCTGCTTGCCGGCCTCGGCTACAATGGCCGCGGAGTCGCCATGGCAACCGTGATGGGGCGCCTGCTGGCGCTGCGCGCGCTCGGAACCCCTGCTGCGGAGGTGGGCTTTCCGATCACGCCGCTGCGGCCCATGCCGTTGCACGCCCTGAGCGGCATCGGTGCGCGCGCGACTATCCAGTATCTGCGGCTGGCGGACGCGCTGGCACGCGCGCCCATCCTTGGGTCACGGGGACCGGCATGAACGCGACAAAAGTCGGGCTGCTGAGCGCGCTGGTGCTGGTGAACATCGCGTTCGTCATCGGATGGGTCTGGGCCGCCAGGCACTACCGGATGCGCGAGCGCCCCGGGCTCGCCGACATCGCGATCGGAGTGGTGACCGACTTCCTCGATACGCTCGGCATCGGCTCATTCGCACCCACCACCGCGCTGTTCAAATTTCGCGGTGCGCCCGCCGACGAGCTGATACCCGGCACGCTCAACGTGGGGCACAATTCGTCCGCCTTTCTCGAGACCGTGCTGTTCGTTACGGCGGTGACCGTGGAGCCGGTGCTGCTCGCCAGCATGGTCGCGAGCGCCGCCGCCGGCGCCTGGCTCGGCGCCGGCCTGGTGAGCCGGCTTCCACGCCGCACGATCCAGCTGTTCATGGGAGTGGCCCTGCTGGTGGCGGCGTTCTTCTTTACCTTGAAGAACCTCGGCGCGTTCCCGCCGGGCGGCACCGCGTTCGCTCTGGCCGGCTGGCGCTTCGCAGTGGCAGTAAGTGTCAGTTTTCTGCTGGGCGCATTGATGTGCATCGGGATCGGCAACTACGCGCCGCTCATGATCATGCTCGCCCTCATGGGCATGCATCCGCTGGCGGCGTTTCCGATCATGATGACGAGCGACGGCATCCTGCAGCCCGTGGCGAGCCTCGGCTTCTTTCGCTCGGGACGCTTCGCTCACGGGCCCTCGCTGGGCCTGATCATCGGTGGCGTGGCCGGCGTGCTGATCGCCTTCTACATCGTCAAGCACCTGCCGCTCACGGCGATGCGCTGGCTGGTGATCGTCGTGGTCAGCTACGCGGCGGTTGCGATGCTGCGCTCGGCGCGCGTCGCCTCGACAGGCGCGCCCGCTGCGGCGCTGGAGTGACCGCCGCGCACCGCCTTCATCCCGCCCCCCACCCCATGCGCACCGCCACCAGGTAGCCCCGATGAACCAGGGCCGGCCGATCGGGGGTGTGCGTAGCGTGCATCATGCGCCCGGTACATTGGGCGCGCTCGGCGGCGCGCGCCGGCGGCACGCTGAACACCACCGCCACCAGCAGTGCGAGGGCAAGATTGATGAGCAACGATCCCAACACCGCCCAGGTCGTGACTCTCATGGCGCTCTCCTCAGGGCAATTCTCACTGCGCATATGAGACACCCCGGAGAACGGTGGCGTCAGCGCGTCGGCGTCGAATCCATCCTCCCGGCCAACGGGTTCGTCCCCGCAGCGCGTGACTGCGGTCCCGGCCCGGGCGACACCTCATCGGGGGCGCCATCACATTCGCGAGACAACCACGCACCGGTGCCTGTAATCTTCTGCCCCTGCTCGTGCAACCTCTGACATTTAGGGGGGCAGATGGCATCCGGAGGACACACGACAGTCATCCAGAGAGTCCTGGAGCGACGGGCGGCGAGGCCCGCGACCACCGAGGAGGGGACTACGGCGACTGTCGCGGTCATGGTGCGGGTGCTGCCGCCGCCGAAGGCGCTCCTGGTCTTCCAGGATGCGCCGCTGCGCCAGCATATGCAGCGGCGCATCACGCCGGATTTGCTGGAGTGCGAGGCGGTCGCCGACGAGGAGGAAGCTCTGCGCCGCTTCGGCGCGGAGTTCCGCCCGGTCGTGCTCACCGACAGCCTGGAGCTGATACGCAAGCTGCGGGCGCGGCCCGCCGCCCGCCCACCGTTCATCGTCTATGTGGCCGAGGTCGATGACGCCCAGGAGCGGGAGGCGGGCATCCTCGCCGGGGCCGACGAATGTGTCGGGCGGCGGGTCAGCGACTGCGAGCTGGACGCGCGCGTCCGCGCGGCGCGGCGCATTACCGAGCTCGAGTCGGTACTGCGCATTACGCTGGAGGAAAACCGCAAGCTGTCCTCGACGGACGAACTGACGCGCGCTGCCAGCCGGCGCTTCTTCGGCAAGCACTTCCCGCGTGAGGTCGAACGGGCCGCGCGTTACAAGCGCGCCCTGTCCCTGGCTCTCTGCGACATCGACCACTTCAAGAAGATCAACGACACGCTCGGTCACGCCGCCGGCGACGAGATCCTGCAACAGTTCGGTCCGCGGCTGCAGCAGGCTCTGCGCCGCGGGATTGACTGGGTGGCGCGCATCGGCGGTGAGGAATTTGCCATCGTCATGCCGGAAACCGCTCAGGAAGCGGGGCTCGAGGTCGCCCGCAAGTTGCGGGCGACTATCTCGCACACTCCCTTCAAGGCCGGCAAGAAGAGCATCCACGTGACCGCGAGCTTCGGCCTGTGCGGCATGGACCACGTCGCGAGTGGTGAGCACCGGGTGGCCGAGCAGGTGCTCAGGATCGCCGATGCGGCCCTGTACCGCAGCAAGGAGTCCGGCCGCAATCGCGTTACGGCCGCGATTCTCAAGGAACCGGGTGGCTGACAGCGCCGCTCGTCGTCGTGCTCCATGTGGAGCTCTATGACGAAGCGGGCGAACTGAAAGATGCCGGAATCTGGGTCACCGACCAGCAAGGCAAGTGGAGCCGTTGCGTCGCCTGAGCGCCCCGTGCGGGCACCGGATCGGTGTCCATGGCCTGATAGAATCAACCCGCGCCACTGAATTGACTGCGGAGAGGTGGCAGAGCGGTTGAATGCACCGGTCTTGAAAACCGGAGTCGGGGCAACCCGATCGTGGGTTCGAATCCCACCCTCTCCGCCAGGCAGCCTTTGTCATCCAATGGAGTGCCGGCACTTGCGCCGCCCGCGCTGCGCTCACTGGCGCGTGAAGACGAGACTATCGTCGTAAGCGACGCCGTCGTTGTGCGTGCCCTTGTTTTTGACCGTCAGCGTCTTGCCATCCGCCGAGACGACCCGATGCACGGTGCCAACGACCTTCCCAGCCTTCGTGAGCGTAAAGTCCCACGTCCTGGCATTAACGGACTTTGCCGTCAAGCTGTCGGCGTCTGAGTTGCCGGTAACAGGATAGCTCTTGCCGTCGGCCTTGTAGGCCGTGTGCATCGATGCCTCCTTGCCGCCGGCTCCGACGCTTTTGCCGTCGAGCGCTACACCGTCAGCTGACTCGGTGTACACGCGCGTCGCGCTCTTCAGCGCAGGTCCCGGGCTGAACTTCGACTTCGCGACATCCAGCTTCCATGTGCCGACGACCGGATCCGCGGCCATGGCAACTCCGCCAATGAATGTCGCGGCTAAAAGAGCGATTGCAGGAATTCTCCACATGTTTCTCTCCTCGGCCCCGAGCTCATGTCGGAGCAGGTCCGGGAGGATGCACCTAAGCGCCTGCCGGCTCAATCAGGCGCCACCCCCGGGAGATGCTAAGGTGGCGCGCAGACGCCCACCTTGGTCCCGCGTCAACTTCGCGTCGAGGCGAAACGGTGCCTTGAGCGTGACGAGCAATACCGGGCGCGATCGCCTATGACCATAGTGCAGCGGGTCCACGACGCGTTTGCGGGCCATTACGGTCGTGCGCCGTTGTGGATCGCTTCGGCGCCGGGACGCCTGAACCTGATCGGCGAGCACACCGACTACAACGACGGCTTCGTGCTCTCCATGGCCATCGAGTTGCGCACGGCCATCGCCGCAGCGCCCAACGACACCCGGAAAATCGTGCTGCACAGCGAGGTCGCGGCGGAGACGGCCGTGATTGACCTGTCGCAGCCGCTCGTGCCGGAGGCCCCCGGACGCTGGCTCAACCATCCCAAAGGCGTGGTGGCGGGGTTTGTCGCGGCGGGACACGAGCCGCGCGGCTTCGACGCACTCGTTGGATCGAGCGTGCCCATCGGCGCCGGGCTCGCGAGCAGCGCGGCTCTGGAGGCAGCCACCGCGACGTTGCTGGAGGGGGTGTGTGGTGTCGAGCTCGATCCGGTTCGCAAGGCGCTCCTGTGCCAACAGGCCGCGCAGACTTACGCCGGCATGCCCTGCGGCATCATGGATCCGTTCATTTGCATTCTCGCACGCCGGGACCAGGTGCTGTTGCTGGACTGTCGTTCACGCGAAGCAGTATGGCTTGCCTTCGAGGACCCGGACGTCACGGTGCTCAGCATCAATACCAACGTCAAACACCGGCTCGCCGATGGCGCGTATGCGCTGCGCCGGCGGCAGTGCGAGACGGCGGCGCAGGCGCTCGGCGTGCGGTCCCTGCGCGAGGCGGGTCTGGAGATGCTCGCGCGCGCCGACGGGTTGGACCACGCGACCCGCGGCTGCGCGCGTCACGTGATCACCGAGATCGCCCGCACGGTCCAGGCCGCGCAATGCCTGCGCGAGCGCGCGTGGGCGGAGCTCGGTCAGCTGCTCGACGCGAGTCAAGAATCGCTGCAGCGCGACTATGGTGTGAGCTGTCCGGAGCTCGATGCGGTGGTCGAGATCGCCCGCGCCATTGGTCCGCGCGGCGGGGTGTTCGGCTGCCGGATGAACGGCGGCGGATTCGGGGGCTGTGCCATGGCCTTGATTGCGACGTCCGCAGCCGCAGCGATCACGCAGCGGATTGGCACCGAGTATCAGCGGCGCACCGGCATTGCGGCCACGGTGTTCGCTTCGCGGCCGGCGGATGGCGCGCGGCTGTCACACCCTCAGGAGCAGGGTCGCCGTGGCTGACGCTGTGCGGCTCAGGACTACTCGTCGACGCTTCAATGCACTGACCGGCGAGTGGGTCTTCGTCTCAGCGCAGCGCGTTGAGCGCCCGTGGCAGGGCCGGCACACGGAACGTTTGCGACAGTGCATGCGCTGAGGGGCGCGATAGTCAATCGATATGTTGACTATCAACCGTGAAGATGATATTAAACACATCAGATGACCATGAAGCCGGCACCGCTGCAGCTCGTCTCCGAGGGACCCTCGTCCGGCGCCGATGAGGCGCGGCTCGACGAGGTCTTCTCTGCGCTCGCCGACCCGGTGCGCCGCAGCATCCTCGAGCGTCTCGACGGGCATGCGCTGCTGGTGTCCGAGCTCGCCGCCGCGTACGAGATTTCGCTGCAGGCCGTTTCGCGCCACATACAGGTGCTGGTGCGCGCGGGCCTCGTGCAGCAGGCGCGCAGCGGCCGGATCAGCAGGTGCAGCCTCGATGTCGGGCCCCTTTACCAGGCCGCGGTGTGGATGAATCGCTACAGCAAGTACTGGCAGGAGCAGTTCGACACACTGGCGGCGACCCTGGCGCACATCGATGCCGCGCCACGGGCCGCTCGCCCGCGCAAGCGCGTGAAACGCGCGGCGCGCGGCAAGTAACTATCTTCCACAATGAGGTAGCCACTATGACCCCCCACCGCGTTGTCTCCCCGCAGGAATGGCTCGCCGCGCGCCGGCAGCTGCTGGACAAAGAGAAGGCATTCACCCGGGCCCGCGACGAGCTGAGCCGTGAACGCCGCGAGCTACCGTGGGAGCGGGTCGAGAAGAGCTACACGTTTGAGGGCCCTGACGGGCGCGAGACGCTGGCGGACCTGTTCGCCGGCCGCAGCCAGCTCGTCGTGTATCATTTCATGTACGGCGCGGAGGCGGAGGCGCCGTGCAAGTCATGTTCGTTCTGGGCGGACAACTTCAACGGCATCATTCCCCACCTGCAGCAGCGCGATGTGTCGATGGTGGCGATCTCACGTGCTCCGCTGGAGCGGCTGCAGGCCTTCAGGAAGCGCCTGGGCTGGAGTTTCAAGTGGCTGTCGTCCGGCGGGAGCGATTTCAACTACGACTATCACGTCTCCTTCCGGCCCGAGCAGACGGGGGCGCAGTACAACTATGTCGCCATAACCAGTTCCATGAGTGATTACCCGGGCGTCAGCGTGTTCTTCAAGGACGAGAGCGGCAGCATCTTTCATACCTACTCGGGCTATGCCCGGGGTCTGGACATGCTCAACACCGCCTATCACTACCTCGATCTGGTGCCGAAGGGGCGCGATGAGGCAGGTCTGCCGTTCACGATGGCGTGGGTGAATTACCGCGACCGCTACGATACCTGAGCGGCCCCGCAGTTGGAGTGAGCACGCCATGAAATACCCGGATGCCGCGGCACAGCTTGCCGATTACCGGCGGCAGATCGCCGCTATTCGCGAAAAAATGCGCGCAACGCAGGCCGCTGCCGAGCCGCAGGAGGTCAGCGACTACGAGTTCCGCACGCCCGAAGGTCCGATTCGCCTGTCGCAGCTCTTCGGCGACCATGAGTATCTGATCGTCATTCACAACATGGGATCGTCGTGTCCGGCCTGCACCATGTGGGCCGATGGCTACAACGGCATTCATCATCACGTCACCACTCGTGCCGCATTCGTGGTGTCGAGTCCGGAGCCGCCGGAAGTGCAGCGCAAGTTTGCCGCGAGCCGCGGCTGGAAATTTCCCATGATCAGTCACGCCGGCAACACGTTTGCTGCGGACATGGGCTTCCGCTCGAGCAAGGGCTGGAGGCCGGGGGTCTCGGTGTTTCAACGCCAGGGAGGCAAGATCCTGCGCGTGTCGGATACGAGCTTCAGCCCCGGTGATGATTTCTGCACGGTCTACCACCTGTTCGATCTCCTGCCGGGCGGCGCCGGCGATTGGTTTCCGAAGATTCAGTACTGACATGTGCCCGGCCTGCGTCGCAGCCGCGCTTCTATACCTCGCCGGCCCGAGCTCGGCAGGCGCGATCGCGGCGCTCGTCCTGAAGTCCGCGCGAGCCACGCGCGACAGCGAAAAAAGCCGCGCCAGATCGGGCCCGGCCGGGAACCGGCAACGGGGCGGTTGAAGTCCGCCGGCCGTACTGCCGGACCTGGGCGTACGGGGTCTTGACCTGCGCGGTTCGTCGCCCCACGCTTACCCCGAACCACCAATGGAATCGGGGGATGCTGGATGTCACGCGCGGCGCTCATCGCGATGCTTGGCTGCCTCGGTGCAGCAGCCGTCAGCGGCGACAACGTGCGTGCCGCGGCGGCGCAGGCGCCGGGCCGCGAGGACGGCCAATGGTCGATGCCGTCCAAGGATTACGCTGCGACCCGCTACAGCGGCCTCACCGGAATCACCCGGCAGAATGCCGGCTCGCTCCATCCGGTGTGGACCTTCTCGACGGGTGTGCTCGGAGGACACGAGGGCCAACCGCTGGTGGTCGGCGACACCATGTATGTCGTCACGCCGTGGCCAAACGTGCTGTACGCATTCGATCTCACCCAGGAGGGATATCCGCTGCGGTGGAAATATCGGCCGGACGTGAGCGCGAACGCCATCGGCGTCTCCTGTTGCGACACCGTCAATCGCGGCGCCTTCTACGCCGACGGAAAGATCGTCTATAACCTGCTCGACGGGCACACCGTGGCGGTCGAGGCGAACTCCGGCCGGGAGCTGTGGAGCACGCAGATCGCCGACGTGGGCAATGGCGAGACCACGACCATGGCACCCCTGGTGGTCAGGGACCGCGTCATCGTCGGCGCATCCGGCGGCGAGTTCGGGATCTACGGATGGGTCAAGGGCCTGGACCTGAAGAGCGGGCGCACGGTCTGGACCGCGCACAACATCGGTCCGGACGCGGACATGCTGGCCCGGACAGATACCTTCAAACCGCCGTACGACAGCGGTGTCGAGCTGGGTGCGCGCAGCTGGGCCAACGACAGCTGGCGCACCGGCGGCGCTCCGGTGTGGGGATGGATCTCCTACGATCCGGAGCTCGATCTGATCTACTACGGCACGGGCAACGCCTCGCCCTATAACCCGGAGCAGCGGCTCGGGGACAACAAGTGGAGTGCCAGCGTGCTGGCGCGCAGGCCGGAGGACGGAACGCTCGTGTGGGCGTATCAGTTCACGCCGCACGACAACTGGGACTACGACGCCACCGGCGCGATGATTCTGGCCGATCTGACGGTGGCCGGAAAGCGCATTCGGGCGCTGGTGCATTTCGACAAGAACGGCTTCGCCTATACGCTGGATCGGGCGACGGGGCGGCTGCTGCTCGCCGCGGCGTTCGCGCCGGTGACCTGGGCGAAGTCGGTGGACCTCGCCACCGGGCGGCCGGTGCTTGATCCGGCGAAGCAGACCGGCGCATCCCGGGAGAACGTGAAGGGCATCTGTCCGAGTCTCGAGGGCGGCGTCAGCCCGTCCTCGCCCGCGGCGTATTCACCGCGCACCGGTCTCTTCTACACCTCCACCAACAACCTGTGCATGGACTACGCCGCAACACACGCCTCACACCTGAAGGGAACGCCCTTCGTGGGCGTCACCAGTCCCTACTTTGCCGGCCCGGGCGGCAACCTCGGCACGTTCATGGCGTGGGATGCGGCGACCGGCCGGAAGGTCTGGGAGAACAGGGAGCCGTATCCAAACTGGAGCGGCGCGCTGGTGACTGCCGGGGACGTGGCCTTCTACGGTACCCTCGACGGCTGGTTCAAGTCGGTGGATGCCAGGACGGGGAAGGTGTTGTCGAAGTTCAAGGTCGGCTCCGGTGTCGTCGGGAACCCCATCACCTACCGCGGCCCGGACGGCAAGCAGTACGTGGCGGTGTATGCCGGGTTCGGCGGGGACTGGGCGCTGCTGTCGGGCGATGTCCGCTCGGATGACCCCGCCGACGTGCGCCCGCCGGCGGACTTTATCAAGGACATCGCACGCCATACGAGCCAGGGGGGCATCATCTGGATCTTCGGTCTGTGACGCGGCACCTGCGCGGTGTACTGGCGCCATCGTTGCTGACCTGCCTCGCGGTAGCGTCCTGCAGCCGGCATGCCGCGGTGCCCTCGCAGCAGGCCGGCACGCCGCCGCCTGCGATTCGTTACGAGGCGCATCTCGCAGCCGGGGGCATTGCCCCGCCCGGCGCGGCTTTGCGCAATCCTGATCAGGGTGACCCGGCGGTGGCGAAGAAGGGTGCGCTGCTGTTTACCGCGATGAATTGCGACGGTTGCCACGGGGGCGATGGCAGCGGATGGGTCGGCCCCAATCTCGCCGACGGACGCTGGCGCTACGGCGGCGCGGATGCCGAAGTGTTCAACTCAATCTACTACGGTCGTCCGAAGGGCATGCCTGCATTCGGCGGCACACTCGGCGCCGAGGGGGTCTGGATCCTGGTCACTTACATCCGATCGCTGCCGGTGCCGGCCGATGTGCCCACCGAGTCCTGGGTGCAGCCGTGAGTGGGTGTCGATCTGCGGGGTTTTCGGCCCTGGTTGGGGTGCTCGCCATCGGCGGGACAACGATGGCGGCAGACAGCGCCGTGGGAGCGGATAGTGTGAACAGGAAGCATCAGGAAGACACCGGGGCCAGCGATCCGTATCTGTGGCTGGAAGATATCCACGGCGCGAGGCCTCTCGCATGGGTGAAGGCGCAGAACGCCAAGTCCACCGCGATTCTGCAGGCCGATCCAAGCTATCAGAAGTACTACGACGCCATTCTCAGGGTGATGGATGCGACCGACCGCATCCCCTACGGCGACCTCGATCACCAGTACGTTTTCAACTTCTGGCAGGACGCGCAGCATCCCAAGGGAGTCTGGCGGCGCACCAGCATCGCGGACTACGCGAACGCGGCGCCCGACTGGGACATCCTGCTCGACCTGGACCGGCTGGCGGCGGACGAGCACGAGAACTGGGTGTGGAAGGGCGCGGAATGCACGCCCTCGCTGAAGCGTTGCCTGCTACATCTGTCGCGCGGCGGCGGTGATGCGGTGGTGGTGCGCGAGTTCGATCCGGCCGCGAAGGCGTTCGTGAAGGACGGCTTTCAGCTGGCGGAGGCAAAATCCTCCATTAGCTACCTCACCGAGGACGCGGTGTTGTGCGGGACCGATTTCGGTCCCGGCTCCATGACGGCTTCCGGCTATCCGCGCATCGTGAAGCTGTGGAAGCGCGGTGAGCCGCTCACCGATGCCCGGGTGATCTACGAGGGCAAGCAGGACGACGTCGGTGCGCAGGGCGTGGTGTTCCACGATGCTGCCGCCACGATCGAGCTGGTGCAGCGCGACGTCAGCTTCTTTTCCGCCGAATATCACGCCATCGCGCCCGACGGCACCACGCGGCGATTGCCGCTGCCGCTCGGCGCCGATCTGAAGGGCGCACAGGGCCATAATCTCATTTTCACCCTGCGCGAGGACTGGACACCGCCGGGTGCCACACCGATCGCCAAGGGTTCGCTGATCGCGTATCGGGTTCCGGAGAACGGCCAGGCGGCCGCGGGCGGTTCGGTCGCGGTCCTCTACACACCCGATGCCCGCAGCGCGGTCGACGAGGTCGCAGCCGGGCGTGATGCCGTGTATGCATCGATATATCACGACGTCACCGGCAGCATTCATGTGTTTCGCATGGCGGACGGGGTGTGGCGTCACACAACGCTGACCCTTCCCGCCGGCGGCTCGACGCACATCGTGGCGGCAAATGCCTGGGGTCCGCAAGCGCAGTTCCGCTTCGAGAACTACACCACGCCGACCACGCTGTATGCGGATGGGGGCGATGGCAGGCCGGTGGCGATCAAGTCCCTGCCCGCACGCTTCGACGCCTCGAATCTGATGACCGAGCAGTTCTTCGCAACCTCGCGGGACGGTACGCAGATACCGTACTTCGTGACCCGCAGCAAAACACTCGCCGGCCCGGCGCCCACGATTCTGTACGGCTATGGCGGCTTCGAGGTCTCCGAGACCCCCAGCTATTCGCCGGACTTCGGCATGCTGTGGCTGAGCCGGGGAGGGGTTTTCGTGGTCGCCAATATCCGCGGCGGCGGCGAATACGGACCGGCGTGGCACCAGGCAGCGCTGCTGCAGAACCGCCAGAAGGCTTATGACGATTTCCAGGCGGTGGCGCAGGACACTCTGAACCGCCGCATCACCACGCCCCGGCAGCTCGGCATCATGGGCGGCTCGAACGGCGGCCTGCTGGTGAGCGCCAACATGGTGCAACGGCCGGAGCTGTTCGGTGCCGTCGTATGCCAGGTACCGCTGATCGACATGATGCGCTACACCCACATCGGCGCGGGCGCCTCGTGGGCCGCGGAATACGGCGATCCCGCGAGGCCCGCCGACCGCGGCTGGATCATGAAATACTCGCCTTATCAGAACGTGAAGGCGGGCAAGCGCTATCCGCCGGTGTTCTTCGTCACGGCCACCAGCGACGATCGCGTCACGCCGGTGCACGCCCGCAAGATGGCCGCGCGCATGGAAGCGCAGGGTCATGAGGTGCTGTTCTACGAGAACACCGACGGCGGCCACGCCGCTGCGGCCAACCACAAGCAGGCGGCGGAGATGTGGGCGCTGAGCTTCGTGTATCTGACACAGAAACTCGGGCCCGGATAACTCTTGAGGGACATTCTCGGTGGCCTTGCCCGACCCGTGAAGGCGCGCGCATGGGCGCGGCTTCCCATGACGCGTACGCGCCAGCGGCCGTCCCATTTGGATCACACCCCGGCGTCAGGCGCTGTCACGCTTGCGGTCCCGACAGGTGCGAGGGAGCGGCTGCGTGAGGTTTGCGACTGATCATCCCTATGTGCTGACCGCGAGTTGTCCGAGTCGCATGGGCACTACCGCGGCGATCACCGGGTTCCTGGCTGCCCGGCGCTTCTACCTGATCGAGATGCACCAGTTCGACGATACGATCTCGCAGCGCTTCTTCGTGCGCATCACGTTTTGCGGCGTGGCGGGCGAAGCGGTCGATCTGGGGCGGCTGCGCGGGGATTTCCAGGCGATCGCCGCCGCCGAGGAGATGCAGTGGCGCATCCACGATACCCGCGAGCGCACCCGGGTCCTCATCATGGTGTCGAACCTCGATCACTGCCTGGAGGATCTGCTCTACCGGCACCGCACCGCTGAACTCAAGATGGACATCACCGCGGTGGTGTCGAACCACGTGACGCTGCAACCGACCGCGACTCGCCACAACCTGCCGTTCTTTCACCTGCCGCTGACCGCGGGCAGCAAACCCGAATCGGAGCGGCGTCTGCTGGAGCTCATCGATTCGACGCGCACCGAGCTGGTGGTGCTCGCGCGCTACATGCAGATCCTGTCGGACGATCTGTGCCACCGGCTGCGGGGGCGCGCCATCAACATTCACCACTCATTCCTGCCGGGGTTCAAGGGTGCCAAACCCTACCACCAGGCCTATGACCGCGGCGTCAAAGTGATCGGTGCCACCGCCCATTACGTGACCCCCGATCTCGACGAGGGTCCGATCATCGAGCAGATCGTCGAGCGCGTCGACCACGGCTACACGCCCGACATGCTGGTCGCGGCCGGCCGCGACTCCGAACGGCGCGCGCTGTCGGCGGCGGTGCGCTACGTCATCGAGCATCGCGTATTCCTGAACGGCGGGCGGACGGTCGTCTTCAAGTAACCGCGGCGCGTTACGAGCGGCTCGGGCGCAGCCGATTTCGGCGTCAGGTGTTGCGATGTGTCAAGCATGGCGTTACTTCTTTACCAGCGACTCGATGCGCGTGTCCGGTATGAGCCAGAGCAGCGCCACCGCCACATACAGCGTGATGGCCATCCACGGTCGCACGAACGCCAGCACGATGGCGGCGAGGTACAGGACGACGGACAGCTTGCCCTTGAAGTCATCTCCGAGCGCCACCGCCAGGCGCGACTCGCGGCCGTTATAGGCGATGAGCTGCTGTTGCAGAATGCGATAGCTCACCGCGGCGCCCGTCAACACGATGCCATACGCGGCGGTCGGCAGGGCGGTGAATCCCGTATCGTCTATCCAGCGGATCACGAACGGCACCAGCGACAGCCAGAACAACAGCGCCAGGTTCGCCCACAGCACCTTGCCGTTGACGCGCTCGCTGACGTGCAGCATGTGGTGGTGGTTGTTCCAGAAAATGCCGACGTTTACGTAGCTCAGGACGTAAGCTGAGAGCACCGGCAGATCGGCCTGCAGCGCCGCGAGGTCGCTGCCGTGCGGCACCCTGATCTCGAGCACCATGATGGTGATGATGATGGCCACCACGCCATCGGTGAACGCTTCCAGACGGGCTGCATTCATGACGCAGATCCTACGTGCATTTGCGTGCGCAAGCCATTATTAACTCAAGGGAATATTTTGGTCGCCACGGGTGTGCTGCGCGGCGCACGCGCAACGCGCGCGGGCGCTGCGCCATGGCGATGTTAAGCTGGCGTCGCTTGGGGTGAGGGCGCCGTCATGAGCTCCAGCCGCCGGTTTATCGAGGCGCGGGACCAGCTGCTGCGCTGCAGGGAGGACTGGACGGGCGCGCTGCGGCAGTTCCGCTGGCCGGCTCTCGAGGAATTCAACTGGGTGTGCGACTACTTCGATGTGGTCGCCGCCGGCAACGGCACCCCCGCATTGCGCGTCGTCGATGACTCGGGCGGCGATCAATCCCTGGCGTTCTGCGAGCTGGCGCAACGCTCTGCGCAGGTCGCGAACTTCCTGGCCGCCGAGGGCCTGCGCGCCGGGGATCGGCTGCTGATCATGCTGCCGAACTGCGTGCCGCTCTGGGAGACCATGCTCGCGGCTATCCGGCTCGGCGCGGTCATGATCCCGGCCACGACGCTGCTGGAGCACGAAGACCTGCGCGATCGCCTCGA
Source organism: Gammaproteobacteria bacterium (assembly GCA_005878095.1). Classification (GTDB taxonomy): domain Bacteria; phylum Pseudomonadota; class Gammaproteobacteria; order Steroidobacterales; family Steroidobacteraceae; genus 13-2-20CM-66-19. Next base: position 30,063 of record VBNH01000063.1, read on the forward strand.
GCGCGGCCGGGTGAAGGCGGTCGTGACCGATGCGGGCCTTGCGGGGCGCTTCGCCGGATTGCCGGGGGCGCCGCTGCGAATCGCCGTGGGACGGGACGTAGAGGGCTGGGTTGCCTACGATCGTTCGCGCACCGCCGCCGGGCAGTTCGTAGCGCAGGCGCCGACGCGCGCCGACGATCTGCTGCTCGTGTACTTCACCTCCGGCACCACCGCACGGCCGAAGCTCGTCGCGCATACGCACGTGAGCTATCCGGTCGGGCATCTGTCGACCATGTACTGGCTGGGACTGCAGCCCGGGGACGTGCATCTGAATCTGAGCTCCCCGGGCTGGGCGAAGCACGCCTGGTCGAGCTTCTTTGCGCCCTGGAATGCGCAGGCGACCATACTGGCGTATCAGTACGAGCGCTTCGACGCCCGGGCGCTGCTTGAACAGCTGGTGCGTTGTCGGGTGACGAGCTTCTGCGCGCCGCCGACGGTGTGGCGAATGCTCATTCAGAGCGACTTGCGCACCTGGCGCGTGTCGCTGCGCGAACTCGCCAGCGCCGGCGAACCACTCAACCCCGAGGTCATCGCACGGGTGCGCGATGCCTGGGGCATCACCATCCGTGACGGTTTCGGTCAGACCGAGACCACCGCCCAGGTCGGCAACCCGCCAGGGCAGGCGGTCAAAGCCGGCTCGATGGGGCGCCCGCTCCCCGGATATCCGATCACGCTGCTCGGCGCGGACGGGCGCGCGAGCGAGGAGGGCGAGATCTGCATCGACCTGGCACAGCGGCCACTCGGGCTCATGCAGGGGTATCTGGATGATCCTGCGCGCAATGCCGACGCCATGGGCGACGGCTACTACCACACCGGCGATGTGGCGTCGCGCGATGCGCAAGGCTACCTGACCTACGTCGGCCGCATGGACGACGTCTTCAAATGCTCCGACTACCGCATCAGCCCCTTCGAGCTCGAGAGTGTGCTGATCGAACATCCCGCGGTGGCCGAAGCCGCGGTCGTGCCGAGCCCCGACGCACTGCGCCTGTCGGTGCCGAAAGCGTTCGTGGCGCTGGCGGCGCACTGCAAGCCGGACGCCGATACCGCCCGCGCGATCCTGCGGCATGTGAGCGAGCGCGTCTCGCCCTACAAGCGCATCCGGCGGCTGGAATTCGCACCGCTCCCCAAGACCATCTCCGGCAAGATCCGCCGGGTCGAATTGCGCAAACTCGAGCAGGCGCGCGGCACGGAAGCGACGCGGCGCCCGCAGGAGTTCTGGGAGGAGGATCTGCGTTAGCTGCCGAGCAGTTCGCGCGCCGCGTCCAGGACCTCGGGCACGATCTGCCCGACATCGCGGTCCGTGGTGCGGTGATTGACGAAGCACGCGCGCAGCGCGAATCGTCCCCGCAGGGTCGCGTTGGACAGGTACACCCGTCCGCGCTCGATGACGCGCTTGAGGATCGCTGCGTTCAACCGATCAGCTGCGGCACCCGGCTCGCCCGAGCGGTAGCGGAAGCACACGGCGCTGAGCTCGACGGGCGCGAGCAGCTCGAGCGTCGGCGTGCCGCGGATGAGCTCGGCGAGATTCTGCGCATGTCGCAGGTCGCTGCGGATCGCGCTGCGAAACGCCGCCAGCCCGTGGTAGCGCAGCGACAACCATAACTTCAACGCCCGGAAGCGGCGTGACAGCTCCAGCGACTCGTCGAAGAACGCGAACGACTCCAGCGGATCCTCGGCGAGCGACTTGGCGTAGTCGCCGCTGCAAGAGAACGCGGTGCGCGCCGCGTGCGCGTTGCGAAACAACAGCATGCCGCAGTCGAGCGGCTGATAGAGCCACTTGTGAGGATCCAGCGACAGGGAGTCCGCAGCACTCAGGCCGGTGAATCGTTCGGGTATGGCGAGCGCCGCCAACGCGCCGTACGCGCCGTCCACATGCAGCCACAGTTGCTGTTCGCGGCACACCGCGGCGATCTCCGGCAGCGGATCGATCGCTCCGGTGTTGACGCTACCGCCGGTGGCTACCACGGCCAGGGGCGTGCGTCCCGCTGAGCGGTCTGCGGCGATGGCGGTGCGCAGCGCCTGCGGGTCCAGACGGTAGGCTTCATCCGCGCCGATCAGCCGCAGGTTCTCGCGCCCCAGTCCGAGCAGCGCCATCGCCTTGGGGATCGACATGTGTACTTCGCTCGAGGCGTACACCACCCCGGGCTGCGCGCCGCTCTGGTTGGCGGGCAGGCGCGCTTCGCGCGCCATCGCGAGCCCCATCAGGTTGGCCATGGAGCCGCCGCCGCACAGGCTACCGGTAAGACCCTCGCAGCCGAGCGCGCCCGCGAGGCCGCGCACCATCTGTCGCTCGATGCTCACCGCCGCCGGCGCCGAGCGCCAGGCCGTGACGTTCTGATTGAGGATGCTCGCCAGCAGATCCGCGAGCGCGGCCACCGGCTCACCCGAGCCGAGCACGTATCCGTAGAAGCGTGGTGTCGGCGCGCGCGACAGGGCGAGCACCTCGCCCAGGGCATCGAGCGCGCCAGCCCGCAGACCCTCCTCGGGCAGCGGCGCCTCGAATGCCCGCGCCACCTGCTCGCCGCGCACCGCCGGGAAAGCCGGCAGCTCCTCGAGTCCGGCGAGCAGGTCGGCGGCGAGGTCCGTCACGCGTGCGGCCAGGGAACGAAATTCAGCGTTCGGCAGATGCAGGGCGTTCATGAGGCGGACCCGTTGGCATACGCGGCGTGCGGCGATACTACACGGGCGAGTGGTTTATGATGCGCGTACCATGGTCGACCCGGCCGTTGGCGCAATGCTCGCTGGAGCGTTCGCACTGTTGTTCGTGAGCGCTGCGCTCGACAAGCTGCGCAGTCTGCAGCGCTTTGCCGAGGTGTTTCGTGGTTACCGCCTGCTGCCGGAGAGCCTGGCGCGGCTGTCGTGGCTGGTACCGGCGCTCGAGTTCACGGTGGGCGTTGGGCTGCTCGCGCGCCGCTCGCGGGCCGGCGCGAGTGCTGCGGGCGCGGCGCTGCTGGTGGCCTACGCCGCGGCGATCGCGATCAATCTGCAGCGCGGCCGTCGCGATCTGGCCTGCGGCTGCGGCGGCCCCCACGAGCGACGACCGATTGCCGCCTGGATGGTGTGGCGCAATCTGCTGCTGGCGGGGTTGCTCGGGACGATGCTGCTGCCCTGGATCGCACGGCCGATGGCGGCGGCCGACGCCGTCACCATCGGGGCGGGGACCGCAGTCGCCGCACTCTTATATATGAGCCTCGACCGACTGCTCGCCCAGACCACGCCCGCCGCGTTGCGAGGCTCACGATGACGGCGCTGGCGGTCTCCAATGTGGTGCTGTGGATTCTGGTGCTGGTGTTGTCAGTCGTCGTGCTGGCGCTGGTGCGGCAGCTGGGCGTGCTGCACGAGCGCATTGCGCCGGCCGGTGCGCTCATGCTCAATCGCGGCCCGGCGGTCGGTGAGCCGGCGCCGGTCCTGGAAGTGGCCGATCTCGAAGGGCATGCCCACCGGGTGGGTGCCGCACGCCCGGACGGCCGCAGCACGCTGCTGCTGTTCGTGTCTCCCACCTGCCCCGTGTGCAAGTCCCTGCTGCCGGCGCTCAAGTCCAGCGGCAAGGATGAGCGCGCCTGGATGGACGTGATCCTGGCGAGCGACGGTGACACCCTCGAGCAGCGGCGGTTCGTGCGCAGCCAGGGGCTCGACGGCATTCCGTACGTGGTGTCGGCGGCCCTGGGGCTGGCGTACCAGGTCGGCCGCCTGCCCTTCGCCGCGCTGCTCGACGAGCACGGCATCCTGCGCGCACGCGGGCTGGTCAACTCGCGCGAACATCTCGAGAGCCTGTTCGAGGCGAAGCGGCTGGGGGTCGCCTCGTTGCAGGAGTATTTCTCCGGCGCTGTGACGATCGAGCAGTGAGCATGCGGGATCCGGGATCGATGGACCAGGCGGTGTGGGTGGTACTCGAGGAGTACGAAGCCCGGGCGCAGCGCGAGGAGAAGCTCTGGAGCACGCTGTCTGCCGAGGAAAGCATGCGGCGGCGCGATGAGCTGCTGCTGCCAGTGGGCCGGGCAGCCGGCACGCTGATGAATCTGCTGGTCAAGGAAGGCGGGGCCCGTCGCATCCTCGAAGTGGGCAGCTCGTACGGCTACTCCACCACCTGGCTCGCGGAGGCGGCGCGGGCGGTCGGCGGCAAGGTGGTCTCGCTCGAGCTGCAGGCCGCCAAGACCGAGTACGCGCGCGCGCAACTGGCGCGCGCCGGGCTCGCGGAATACGTCGAGTTTCGCGTCGGCGATGCGCTCGCATCGCTCGGGCAGCTCGCGGGACCATTCGATTTCGTGCTGATCGACCTGTGGAAGAATCTGTACGTGCCGGTGTTCGAGCTGCTGCATCCGAAGCTGGCGCAGGGTGCGATCATCGTCGCCGACAACATGCTGCAGCCTGAGAGCGCACGGGCCGACGCGCGCGCCTATCGGCAACGAGTGCACGCCGCCGCCGACATGAGCTCGGTGCTGCTCGCGGTCGGCAACGGCCTCGAGGTCAGCCGCTACCGGTGAGCGCGATCTCCACGCGCTTGTTGTGCCTGCCCTCGCTGCGGATCCGCAACACGCGGATACCGCCGATCTCGGCGATGTTGGCGACGTGCGTGCCGCCGCACGGCTGCAGGTCGATTCCCGGAATCCTCAGCAGCCGCACCCGGCCGGCGCCGCGCGGCGGCTGCACGCTCATGGTCTTGACGAGCTCCGGCTGGGCGTCGAGCTCGGCGTCGGTGATCCAGACGCTCTCGGTGGCGAGACCAGAGGCGATCAACGCATTGGTCTCGGTTTCGATCCGCGCGGCGTTGAGCAGACTGAGCTCGATGTCGAAATCCAGCCGCGCCTTGTTGGCGACGATGTTGCCGCCGGTGACCGGCGCCACGATCACGCACGACAGCAGGTGCAGTGCCGTGTGCAGACGCATCAGTTGGTAGCGCCGCTGCCAGTCGATCTCCAGCGCGACCGCTTCGCCGGGCTGCGGCAGGGAGCTGCCGGGCGCCACGATGTGCAGGACGCGATCGGGTGCCTCTCCCTTGCGGGTATCGGTGATGGCGAGGCGTTCGCCGCTGGCCCGCAGCAGCGTGCCGCTGTCCCCCGCCTGCCCGCCGCCCTGCGGGTAGAACACGGTCCGGTCGAGCTCGATGCCGCGCTCGCCGGCGGCGAGTACCCGCGCGGTGGCGGTCTTGAGATAGGCGTCGTCCCGGAACAGCAACTCGGTCATGGCTGTGATCGCGTGGGTGTGAGGATAGAATTCTCCTGATGAGCGCCTACGCCTATCGGATCGTGAACGTGTTCACGCAGGGACGCGCCCCGCTGAGCGGCAATCCGCTGTGCGTGTTCGAGCGGGCCCAGACGCTCGATGCCGCCAGAATGCAGGCGCTGGCGCTGCAGTTCAACCTCTCGGAGACCACCTTCATCCTGCCTTCCGAGCGTGCCAGTGCCCGGGTGAGGATCTTCACGCCCAGCTACGAAATGCCCTTCGCCGGACATCCGACGCTCGGCACGGCGCACGTGTGCCGCGCGCTCGGTCTGGCGGGAGACCGGCTTACCCTGGAAATGCCCGCAGGGATCATCACGGTGCGCGCCAGCGGTGACCGCTGGACCCTGCAGGCCAAGGCCCCCAGCTGGCGGGAAGTGCAGGAGGCGCGCCTGACACTGGCGGCAATGCTGGGACTCGACGAGCACGACATAGGGGAGCGGCCGCTGTGGGTGAACGCGGGCACGGAGCAGCTCATCGTGCCGCTGACGAGCGAGGCTGCGGTGCGGCGCCTGCGGGTGCGCGCCGATCTGCTCGCGCAGCTGCCGAGCGTCGACGGCCGCAGCATGGCGTATGTGTTTGCGCCGTCCGGCGCCGGGCTCCTGGCGCGCTTTTTCTTCCCCCATGGCGGTACGGCCCTGGAAGACCCGGCGACCGGGTCAGCGACGGCGAATCTGGGTGGCTGGTGTCTCGCGATGGGCCGCGCGCTGCCCTGCGAGTTCGAAATCTCTCAGGGCGAGTACCTCGGACGCCCGTCGGCGCTGCGGCTGCGGGTGGACGCGGAGCGCCAGATCTTCGTGAGCGGCGACGTCATCGAGCTCGGGCGGGGGACGATCAATCTTTAGAAATTGACCGTCGTCGTCATGTTCGTCGTGACGGCAACTGCTTGCGGATAGATTTTGAAATGGATGGGATCCGGTGTGCGCGTGTCTTCATCGACCGTCGGATCGTCCGGATCGCACGTGAACGCCACGGTGTAGGTCCCGGCGGGCAGGAACGCCATGCTGTACGCGTAGTCGTTCATCGAATTGAGCGCCGCGGTCGCGGTGGTCAAGGGCTCCGCCGACGAGGCCGGGTCCATGTCGGTCGTGCCCGTTGGCGGGTTGTAGATGTCGTCTGGTTGAACGCCGGCTCCCGTATAGACATAGACGACCGGCGGCCGCGTGCCGCAGTTGGATTGTGCCGACAGAGTCGACGCCATGAAGGTCCCGCTGATCGTGCCCACCTGAGTGTTGTCGAGCAGCCGAAGAACCGGCTTGAGAAGGTAGTCGGGAGACAGGCCCTGCGGCGCGATCAGGGATTTGCTCAGGACAAAGTCGACCGTGAAGTTCGCTACGCCGCCGACCGGCATGGTGAAGCCCTGAATGAGCTTGAGACCCGTCTCAGCTCCGCTAGGGATCGTCAGGTCGTGCTGGCCGGTGGAGTCCATGACATAGGACGCGCCGGGGCTCGTGTCCACCATCAGACGCACCCATTCGTACTGCCCCGCGGGAACAGTGCTGCCATTGAGAAAGGTGGCGGTGGTGCCCTCTTGCAGACTCAGCAGATCGAAGCCCTTTTCCGGCGAGAACATGAAGTCAATCGCATTGCCGCCGGCGGGCTTGACCTCGACGCCGGTGAATTGAATCCATACCTTGCTGACGCCGCTGACCGGTGCGTCGGTCAGTCCGAGGTTCAAGGTCGACATCGATGCGGAGCCTCCCCCGCCGCAAGAGCTCAGCAAGAGGGCGCAAGCGGACAGGCCTGCAGCGGTGCGTGGGGCCGATGACCTGAACATACAGCTCCTCCCTCGGGTTCCGCGGCGAGTATGGTGCGCGTTCCGCGCACGCGCATGGTGTCGCCGTTCCTAGACGGACCGTGCGCTTGAGGGCGGTGGAATGCCGCGCGCGGCGCCGTCACAGCCCGGCCAGCAGGCGGCCCGGGTTGAAAATCCCGTGCGGGTCGAAACGCTCCTTCAGCCGCCGGTGCAGCCGGGCGAGCACGGGTGGCAGCGGGTGGAAGCGTCCAGCCGGCGCGGCGCCCCGCCAGCACAACGCCGTGCCGCCTGCCGCGCAGGCCATGGCGCGTACATCGGCACCCTCCGCAGGGTCGGCATACCAGCGAAGCGCGCCGCCCCAGTCGATCAGGGGCGCAGCGGGCAGACCGAGTGGTGGGGCTGCACCGGGCACCGACACCCGCCAGATGACGCGGCTGTCGAATAGGGGTAGTTGGCAGTGCCGCAGCGCATCCCACCAGGTCTGCGCGCTGGCCGCGTCGATGGCCTCGCCGCCGATGCGCTCGCGCGCGGCGCGTACCGCCGGCGGGGCTCCAGAGAGCCGCACCCAGGCACTGCCCTGCCACCAGGCAGCGCCCGAGATCGGCACGCCGAGGGCCGACCAGCGATTGAAGGATTCCACGGCGGCCGCAGCCGGCAACTCGAGCCGCAGGCTCTGCTCGGCGCGGGGCCGTGGCAGCACCTTGAGGGAAATCTCGGTGATGACGCCCAGGATGCCGAGCGAGCCGCACAGCAGCCGCGAGACGTCGAAGCCGGCGACGTTCTTCATCACCTGCCCGCCGAAGCGCAGCAACTCACCGTTTGCGGTCAGGAGTCTCGTTCCCAACACGAAATCGCGCGCCGCGCCGGCGTACGCACGGCGCGGTCCCGACAGGCCGGCGGCGATCACGCCGCCGATGCTCGGGTCAGCGCCGAACGCCGGCGGCTCGAAAGCGAGAAACTGGCCGTGGGCGGCGAGCGCAGCCTCGATCTCGGACAAGGGCGTGCCGCAACGGGCCGTGATGACCAGCTCCGAGGGCTCGTAGTCGACGATGCCCTGGTGGGCGCGCAGGTCGAGCACTTCCCCCGCGAGACTCTCGCCGTAGAAGTCCTTGGTGCCGCAGCCCCTCAATCGCAGCGCCTGGCGCGTGCGGTGCGCCGCGCTGACCCGCTCACGCAACTCAGCCAGGACGGCGTCGGCGGTCGCGGCCATCGGGTCTTGCTAGAAGCGCGGCAGATCCGCGTGCGCTAGCGCGCCGTGGTGCACGCGCATCCTGCCGTACTCCGCGCAGCGCGCCAGCGTTGGGATCACCTTGCCCGGATTGAGCAGGCCCGCCGGGTCGAACGCCTCCTTCACGGCGGCGAAGGCCGCGCGCTCCGCGGGGGAGAATTGCACGCACATGGAGTTGAGTTTCTCGACACCCACCCCGTGCTCGCCGGTAATGGTCCCGCCGAGCTGCACGCACAGCTCGAGGATCTCGGCGCCGAAGCGCTCGGCCCGCTCCCATGAGTCGTGGTCATTGGCGTCGAACAGGATCACCGGGTGCAGGTTGCCGTCACCGGCGTGAAACACGTTCATGCAGCGCAGCGCGTAACGGGCCTCCATGCGCTCGATCGCCTGCAGGACCTCGCCAACATGCCGGCGCGGAATCGTGCCGTCCATGCAGTAGTAGTCCGGCGACAGGCGCCCGGCGGCCGGGAAGGCGTTCTTGCGCCCGGACCACCAGCGCAGGCGCTCTGCTTCCGAACCCGACACCCGCAGCGTGCTGGCGCCGGCGCTGCGCAGCACCTGCTCGATTTCGCGCACCTGGTCGGCGACTTCCTCGGGCGTGCCATCCGCCTCGATCAGCAGAATCGCGGCCGCGCTGAGGTCATAGCCGGCGTGCGCGAAGGGCTCGACCGCGGCGGTCGCCTTGCGGTCCATCATCTCGAGCGCCGCCGGAATGATGCCGCCGGCGATCACCGCAGCGACCGCGTTGCCGGCGCTGTGCACGTCGGCGAACGAAGCCATGACCAGCTGGGCGCAGGGCGGCCGCGCAATGAGCTTCACGGTCACCTCGGCGACGATCATCAGCAGGCCCTCGGAGCCGATGGCAAGCGCCAGCAGGTCCAGGCCCGGGCCGTCGGGGGCGCGGCCGCCCAACTCGAGCGGCTCTCCTTCCATGGTGTAGCCGCGGACGCCGAGCACGTTGTGCACCGTCAGACCGTACTTGAGGCAGTGAACCCCGCCGGAGTTTTCCGCCACGTTGCCGCCGATGGAGCAGGCGACCTGGGAGGAGGGGTCGGGCGCGTAGTACAGGCCATGCGCGGCAGCCGCTTCCGACACCCGCAGGTTGGGCACTCCCGGCTCGAGCCTTGCGATGCGGGCGTGCGCATCGATTTCCAGGATGCGGTTCATCCGCGCGCACGACAGCAGCACGCCGCGCGCGTGCGGCGTCGAGCCCCCGGACAAGCCGGTGCCCGCACCGCGTGCGACCACCGGCACCTTGAGCCGGCTGCAGGTCAGCAGCACCTGCTGCAGCTGTTGCTCGGTGCGCGGCAGCACGACGACGCCGGGGAGCTGCCGAAACGCCGTCAGTGCGTCGCACTCGTAGGGGCGGCGCTCCTCTTCCCGGGACAGCACGCAATCCCCAGGCAGGAACGCCCGCAGCGCGGCGACAATGTCGGCCTCGGCCATGGGGCCATCCTAGCGCGACCGGCCTGTTGGCGCTGCCGGAGAAGTGCATGCCGCAAATCGATCAGTCCTTGCGATGGTGCGTGACCATAATGGGGCTTCAGCCCCGCAGGACACCCCCCAATGGACGAGCAGCAGCAGCCAGGTCAGCCCGCGCGATCCCGCCGCCCCAGCGGCCGTGATGCCAAGATCGCGGCGCGCACCGCGCGCAGCCACGCCTTCGTACCGTACATCACCCGCAACATCCCGTATTACGAGGTGCTGGGGAGAGCGGGACTGGAACTCCTCGAGCACAACGCCGACACGATCCTCGAAGAGATCGGCATCGATTTCCGCGAGGATCCGGAGTCGCTCAAACTCTGGAAGGACGCGGGTGCTGAGATCCAGGGCGAGCGGGTGCGCTTTCCACGCGGCATGTGCCGCAGCATCGTGCGACGTTCGGCGCCGAGGGAATTCACCCAGTACGCGCGCAACCCCGCGCACAATGTGGTGATCGGCGGCAACCGCACGGTGTTCGCGCCCGCCTACGGATCGCCGTTCGTGCGCAACCTCGACGAGGGCCGACGCTACGCCCGCATCGAGGACTTCCGCAATTTCGTGAAGCTTGCCTACATGGCGACCTCACTGCATCACTCCGGCGGCACCATCTGCGAGCCGGTCGACCTGCCGGTGAACAAGCGGCACTTCGACATGGTGTACAGCCACATGAAGTACAGCGATAAGCCGTACATGGGCTCGGTCACCCATCCGGATCGGGCGCGCGACACCGTCGAGATGACCCGGATCCTGTTCGGGGACGCCTACACCGATCCCGCGACCGGCAAGCCACGCACCTGCATCATCAGTCTCATCAACGCCAACTCGCCGCTCACCTGGGATGCCACCATGCTGGGGGCGTTGAAGACCTACGCGCGGGCGAACCAGGCGACCATCGTCACGCCGTTCATCCTCGCCGGCGCCATGTCGCCGGTGACGGTGGCGGGCACCGTGGCGCAGACGCTGGCCGAGGCGCTCGCCGGCATGGCGCTCGCGCAGCTGGTGAATCCGGGCGCGCCGGTGGTGCTCGGCAGTTTCGCGTCCTCGCTGTCGATGCAGTCAGGCGCGCCGACCTTCGGTACGCCCGAGCCCGCGCTGGTCCTGTACACCATGGCGGCGCTGGCGCGGCGGCTGGGAGTCCCATTCCGCTCCGGCGGGGCATTGTGCGCTGCGAAGATCCCGGACGCACAGGCGGCCTATGAGTCGGCCAACACCCTCGTTCCGACCTGTCTGGGCGGCGTCAACTTCGTACTGCACACCGCCGGATGGCTCGAGGGGGGCCTCGCGATGGGCTACGAGAAGTTCGTCATGGACACCGACCAGGCGGGCATGATGCATACGCTGCTCGCCGGCGTCGACCTGACGGAGAACGGCCAGGCGCTCGATGCCATCCGCGAAGTCGGTCCCGGCAAGCATTTCCTCGGCTGCGCGCACACCCAGGCGAACTTCCAGACGGCGTTCTACCGCTCGCCGCTTGCCGACAACAACAGCGTCGAGCAGTGGGAAGCGGAAGGTGGCAAGGACATGGCGCAGCGCGCCAACGCCCTGTGGAAGCGCCAGCTGGAGCAGTACGAAGCGCCGCCGCTCGATCCGGCGGTGGACGAAGCGCTGCTCGACTACATCAAGCGGCGCAAGGCGTCGTTTCCGGATTCGAACGTATAGCGTCCGTCGTAGGCGTGTCACGGCCCCGTGCGGCGTTGGCGCGCCCGTGCGCGCGGCGCGGCAGCCTTGGTGGCCGGCAGCTGCACCACCTGGCGCAGATGCAGGTACGGCTCGGTCGTGTGCGGAATGCCCATCGCTGCCACGAAATGAGCCTGGAATTTCGGCTCGATCGCGGTCTCGATCTTCTCCACGCGCTGCACCAGCTCTTCGACGGTCTTGCGCGAGGCCTTATCGAGCAGCGCGATACGAGCGCCGGTGCCGGCAGCGTTGCCGGCGGACGACACCTGCGAAAGCTCGCAATCGGGAATCATGCCGAGGATCGTCGCGTATTTGACGTCGATATGATTCCCGAACGCGCCGGCCAGCCGGATACGGTCGACCTGATCGACGCCCATATGATCCATCAGCAGCCTGACGCCCGCGTGCAGCGCCGCCTTGGCGAGCTGAATCGCGCGCACGTCGTTCTGTGTGATCTGCAGCGGCGTCGCAGCTCGATACACCGTGTAGGAGAAGGTGCGCCCGGTCTGTACGATGCGATCGCTGCGCGCCTCGAGTGCGCCGTTCACCACCCCGTCCTGGTTGATGATGCCGGCGAGATACATCTCGGCGATGACTTCGATGATCCCCGAACCGCAGATGCCGGTCACACCGGAGCGGGCGACGGCCTCGTTGAACCCGGGCTCATCCGACCACAGATCGGACCCTATGACCTTGAACTTCGCTTCGAGCGTCGCGGGATCGATGCGCACGCGCTCGATGGCCCCGGGAGCCGCGCGCTGACCGCAGCTGATCTGCGCGCCCTCGAAGGCCGGCCCCGTCGGGCTCGAGCAGGCGAGCAGCCGCTGACGATTGCCGAGGACGATCTCCGCGTTGGTGCCGACGTCGACCAGCAGCGTGAGCTTCTCGGAAAGGTCGGGACGCTCCGCGAGGATCATGGCGGCGGCATCCGCGCCCACGTGACCGGCGATGCAGGGCAGGGTGTAGACCCGTGCACCCGGATGCAACGTGAGTCCCAGCTCGGCGGCGCGCAGGTCAAGCGGAGAATCGGTCGCGAGCGCAAAGGGTGCACCGCCCAACTCCACAGGATCGATGCCGAGCAGCAGATGATGCATGATCGGGTTGCCGACCATGGTCAGCTCGAGAATGTCTGACACCGACACCTTCGCGTCGCGTGCTACCTCGGCGGCGAGCTTGTTGAGCGCAGCGCGCACCGCCTCGGTCATCTGCTGCGCCCCACCGGGGTGCATCATCGAGTAGGACACCCGGCTCATGAGGTCCTCGCCGAAGCGGATCTGGGGATTCATCGAGCCGGCGGAAGCGACCACCTCGCCGGTTTCGAGATTACACAGATGGGCGGCGATGGTGGTCGAGCCCACGTCCACCGCAAGCCCGTAGATCCGATCGTGAAATCCCGGCCAGACGCCGATCAGTTGCGAACCCGCATGCACCGCGACGGTGACTTTCCATTGCCCCTTGCGCAGGGCCGCCTGCAGACTCTGCAGCACCGCGAGGTCGCAGCGCAGGGGGCCGAATTCCCACTCGCGGTGCAGCGCCTCGAGCAGTCGCTGCAGATCACCGGACGGGTCCTGCATGTCGGGCTCGCGCACCTCGACGTAATGAAGATGCACGAGCGGATCGAGTGTGATCGGGCGCGCTTCGGCGGCCTTGCGCACCACCTGGCGGTGGACCTGGCTGCTGGCAGGCACGTCGACGACGAGGTTGCCCTGGATCTGCGCGGAGCAGGACAGCCGGTGACCCGCCGGTAGCGGACGCCGCCGCGAGAAGCTCTGCTCGGCCGCGCTCAGAGGGGAGAGATTGGCGGCCTGCGAGCTGACGCCGTGCTTGGGGAAGTCACCCTCCATCACCAGCACCTGGCAACGCCCGCACAGCGCGCGCCCGCCGCACACCGAATCGACGTCGACCCCGAGGCTCCGGGCGGCTTGCAGGAGCGGTGTGCCGAGCGGGAAGCGGCCGCGCTTTCCGGACGGCGTGAAGACGACCAATGCGTCGGGCTCACTCATGAAGGACTCTGGGCGCGCCTCCGGTGCCCGCCCTCGCGCCGCCCGCGTGCCGAGCCCTCGGGGCTGGCGGCGGCGGCGGCACCCGAGGCCTGCAGCGGCGGCGCCTCGCGGAAGCGGCGGATCCAGCGCGCGCAGTCCGGGTCGTGACCCATCATGACGTCGGCGGCCATGCACGCCTTGACGATCTCCAGGTGCATCGGGTTCATGATCGCGGAGGTGAGTCCGGCGCCGATCGCCATGGCCAGAAAGGTCGCGCTGATGCCTTCGCGTGCGGGCAGGCCGAAGCTCACATTGGATGCGCCGCAGGTGGTATTCACCCGCAGTTCGTTCTTGAGGCGGCGCAACAGGTGCATGACCTGTACGCCCGCCTGGTTGATGGCGCCGATCGGCATGACCAGCGGGTCGACCACGATGTCGCTGGCCGGAATGCCGTGATCGGCCGCGCGCTGCACGATCTTCCTCGCGATCGCGAAGCGCACGTCGGGATCCTCCGAGATCCCGGTCTCGTCGTTCGAGATCGCCACCACCGCGGCGCCGTACTTCTTCACCAGCGGCAACACCGCCTCGAGCCGCTCCTCCTCTCCGGTGACCGAGTTCACCAGCGGCTTGCCCTTGTAGACGGCAAGTCCTGCTTCCAGCGCCTTGACGATGGATGAATCGATCGACAGCGGCACGTCGGTGATCGACTGCACCAGCTGCACCGTCCTGGCAAGGATCGCCGGCTCATCGGCGAGCGGGATGCCGGCGTTGACGTCCAGCATGTGCGCTCCGGCCGCCACCTGCGCCAGTGCGTCGGCTTCGACACGGCTGAAATTCCCGGCGGCCATCTCCGCAGCGAGGATCTTGCGCCCCGTCGGGTTGATGCGCTCGCCGATCATGACGAAGGGACGCTCGAGGCCGAGTACGACCTCGCGGGTTGCGGAGCTGATGACGGTGTCGGTCATGAGGCCATCCTGTCGGTATTCGCCTGGGGGTCGCGCCCGGGATACCATGGCACGCGGCCGCCCAACACCCCGGAACGCTCGATGATTTCTGCCACGGTCTCTTCCTGGCGGTAAGCCATGACGTGCACGCCGTGCACGCCCTTGACGGTGCGGATCTCCTGGATGAGATCGATGCACAGCTTGCGGCCCTCGAGTGCGGCGTCGCTCGCGCCCGCCAGGCGCTTGATGATCGCATCGGGAATGTGCACCCCGGGGACGTGAGTGCGGATCCACTCGGCCGCCTTGGCGGAGCGCAAGGGGCCCACTCCCACCAGCATGAAGACTTTGTCGAGCAGACCGAGCTCTTCCACCTGGCGCATGAAGGCCCTGAGCAGCGGCACGTCGTAGCAGAACTGCGTCTGGATGAACTGCGCGCCGGCGGCGACCTTCTTCGCCAGTCGCTGCGCGCGCCACTCGCAGGGCTTCGCGAAGGGGTTCTCCGCCGCACCGAGCAGCAAGCGCGGCGCGTAGCTGATCTTGCGGCCGGAGAGGAAACGATGCTCGTCGCGCAGCGTGCGCGCGGTTTCGAGCAGGCTCACTGAATCCAGATCAAACACCGGCAGGGCCTGTGGATGGTCGCCCGCCTGCACGCCATCGCCCGTCAGGCACAGCAGGTTGCACACTCCCATGGCGGCACCGCCCAGGATGTCCCCCTGGATGGCGATGCGGTTCTTGTCCCGGCAGGAGATCTGCATCACCGGTGCGTAGCCCATCCGGGTGAGGAGCGCGCACACCGCGAGACTGGACATGTGGCAGTTGGCACCACTGCCGTCGGTGGCGTTGATGGCGTCCACGTGGCCGTCGAAAATGCGGGCGCGCCGATAGACGTCCTCGGGATCCGCGGAGTCGGGCGGTGCGAGCTCGCTGGTGACCGCGAACTGTCCGGCGCGCAGTACCCGCTCGAAACGTCCCGGTGAGGTATGTCCGGGAAGAATGGGCAGCGGATAACCCGGAACCGGTTCGTCTTCGAAGATCACTTCAGAGCTCTCCCACACGCTCGCGCACCACGCGCAGCCAGGAAGACCTGCCCTGCAGGCGCCGGTCCACGGGGACCTGCACCTGCCGCAGCGCCTCCATTCCGCCCGCAATCCGCGCGCTGCCGGCCACCGCTTCCGTCCACACGCACTTCATTTCCGGGCGCACCTCGCAGTGCCCGTCGGCGCGCACGCCGCCGCACGGACCGTTGCGCAGGTTCTTCGGACAGTTCATCGGGCACGACATGCCCGTGGAGCTCAGGATGCATTGACCGCACATCCGGCAGTCGAACAGCAGCCCCTTCACCGAGCGCTCCACGGCTGCCACCGGCCGCTCGAGCCGCTGATAGCCGAGCCGCTTCCACAAGGGATGCAGTGCGACGAGCGCGGACTCGAAGCTGCGGTAGAAGGCATTCAGCCCCCGGGCGTGACGCACCGACCACTGTCTGACCGCGTACACCTAAGCGCCCGCCGCCAGCCCCTTGGCCCGGATCAGCTCCTCGAGCTGCTCGTCGCTGAAGCGCGCTTCGATCCGCGCCGCCTCCGCGGCCGCCTCGGCGTGGATGTCTTCACCGCAGGGCCGCGCCTCGCTGCGCTTCCAGTCGGCGAGATAGGCGTCCGAGCTGCCCCGGCCGGCGCGCATGGCCGCGCGATCCACCGCTTCCTGGAAGCGCGCCGACAGCTGCACTTTGGCGGTCTCGCGACCGCGTCTGACGACGACCTGGGCGGGGATATCGCGCCAGGAGATGATGGTCAGGCTTGCCATGCCAGGGCGTCCTGGCTGGTCACCAGAGTGCGCAGGCGCGTGCCCAGCTCCCCGTAGCCCGTGTAGCGGTACTCGAAGCAGAAGCCGAGCGAGTCCGCGATCTGCCGCGCCCGCCCGATGGCGTCCGCACGGTCGGTCTGCGCGAGATACACCAGCTTCTTGTAGTGGCGGAAATACTCGGCCGCGAGTTCCGGGTGGCGGTCGAGGCCGAGGGGCCGCACGACCAGGCGCTCGTAGTGCCGCAGCAGGAAGTCGGTCAGGTAGAACGTGCCGGGCTCGGCCTCCGCGAGCTGCGCAAACACCTGCGGGCGCGCCAGGAACTCGTAACAATGCGCGCCCGGCAGCCGCTCGACGCCTTCCTCCTTGAGCACCGCATCCAGCCGTCCACCGGTGCCGCAGTCACCGTAGACGACGAACATGTTCGCGTAGCGGGCGCGGTTCGCCTGGATCTCGGCGCGCACCGCCGGCGCGATGCGCTCAGGCCGATTGTGCAGCTGCGCGGGCAGGCAGCGCACATCGAGCGTCGTCCAGCCATTCGCGCGCTTGAGCGCTGCGATCTCGCGGGCGAGAGCCCCGCAGGCGATGAGCAACGTGCCGGGGCGCTGGTCCATGAGACTCTCGTGCGCCATCAGGCCGCGCGGTTGGCGCGCCGCGCGGCGAGCAGCGTCTTGGCCGTCTCCACCGCGATCGCGGCATCGCGGCAGTACGCGTCGGCGCCCACCGCTCTGCCGAATTCCTCATTCAGCGGGGCGCCGCCGACCAGTACGATGTAGTCCTTGCGGATACCCTTTTCCCGCAGGGTGTCGATCACGACTTTCATGTACGGCATGGTGGTGGTGAGGAGCGCAGACATACCGAGGATGTCCGGCTTGTGCTGTTCCAGCGCGGCGAGGTATTTCTCCACCGGGTTGTTGATACCGAGATCGATGACCTCGAAGCCCGCGCCCTCGAGCATCATCGACACCAGATTCTTGCCGATGTCGTGAATGTCGCCCTTGACGGTGCCGATCACGATCTTGCCGATGGGCGGCACACCGGTCTCGGCCAGCAGCGGACGCAGGATCTCCATACCACCCTTCATGGAGTTCGCGGCGAGCAGGACCTCGGGCACGAACAGGATGCCGTCGCGGAAGTCGATACCGACGATCCGCATGCCTTCGACCAGCGCGTCATTCAACACCTTCTCGGCGTTCCAGCCACGCTCGAGGAAGATGCGCGTCGCCTCTTCCACCTCGGCCTTGAGGCCGTTGTAGAGGTCGTCGTGGATCTGCTCCGTGAGCTCCTGATCGTTCAGATCGCGTAGCTTGAATTCGGCGTCGGCGTGCTCTGCCATTGTCGAAATCTCCATGCGCGACAGGAGCCTAGCGGGGTGCGCGCTTTACATGGTAAGGGGAGGGTGCCGCCGGCAATGGCTACTTCGCGACCGCCGCATATCCGCCAACGACACCGCCGGAGCACCACCATGGCATTAAGGCAAGAGCCGCGCCGGGCCGGGCTCGTGTGGCTGGACGCCCGGCTTGCCCTGACGGGTCTGGCGTTCCGCGCTCGGCGGGCAGCCGAACTGCGCGCGGTAGCAGCGCGAGAAGTGCGGCGGCGACTGGAAGCCGCAGGCGGTGGTGATATCGATGATCGGCATCGAGGTCTGCAGCAACAGCTCGCGCGCGCGGCGCAGGCGCATCTGCAGGTAGTAGCGCTTGGGTACGCAGTTCAGATGGCGCTTGAACAGACGCTCGATCTGGCGGCGCGACAGTTCGGTGGCGGAGGCGATCTCATCGAGTGACAGGGGCTTCTCGATGTTCTCTTCCATGAGTTGCGCCACCTTGATCAGGCTCTCGTGGCTCACACCGACCTGGGCGCGCAGTGGTACGTACTGCCGGTCGCGGTCGTCACGCACCCGATCCACGATGAACTGCTCGGAAATGAGCTGCGAAACGCGTGCACCGAGCTTCGACTCCACCAGGTGCAGCATCAGATCGAGCGGCGCGACACCCCCCGAGCAGGTGAAGCGGTCGCGGTCGATGGTGAACAGCTGATCGCTCAGGTGGATGCGTGGGAATTCCTCGCGCAGTGCCGAGAGATTCTCCCAGTGGATGGTCGCGCGGTACTTATCCAGCAGTCCCGCCTTCGCCAGCGCATAGCCCCCCGTGCACAGCCCGCCCAGCGGCACGCGCCGCTCAGCCAGCCGTCGGTTGCCCATCGAGGCTCACGATCGACCAGTCGTACACCGACTGCCCGGTGAGTTTGTTCGCCATCCGCAGCGGCTCGACCGCGGTCGACAGCGCGATCATCGAATACCGCGGCAGGGTCAGAAACGCGAACTTGCTGCGGGGAAATGCCACATGCCAGATTT
Source organism: Gammaproteobacteria bacterium (assembly GCA_005878095.1). Lineage (GTDB taxonomy): Bacteria > Pseudomonadota > Gammaproteobacteria > Steroidobacterales > Steroidobacteraceae > 13-2-20CM-66-19. Next base: position 48,541 of record VBNH01000063.1, read on the forward strand.
TACGCTCTTCTTGCCTGATTGCGACGGCGGCGAGGGGCGACTGAAACGGTGACTGCGGACTCGCGCCAGCGTGGAATCGGGTGGCGGGGGGAGTGGTCGCCGAAGCGCGGGACGGCCCGCCGACCGCGGGGTGGGCTCGGCGCATGCTGGGGTGGGCTCGGCGCGTGCTGGGGTGGGCTCGGCGCGTGCTGGGGTGGGCTCGGCGCGTGCTGGGGCTCAGATACGTTATGCGCACAGTTGATGCGCATATCTTATGCGGATAATATATGCGCACCACAACGTCCGAGTACCTGTCATGTCAGGCCCCACCCCGGTCGCCGCAAGGCCCAAGCGCGCCACGAACGTCACCGTTCGCGGTGACTTGCTTGCCGCAGCGCGCGAGGCGGGCATTAACCTGTCTGCGACTCTGGAGCGCGCTCTGGAGGAGGAGCTTGCCGCGTTGAAGCGCAGGCAGTGGCGGCTGGGACACGCAGAGGCGATCGAAGCCTACAACGAGTACGTCGGGCGACACGCGCCTGCCTTCCAGGGCGCGCGCACCTTTTAGGGCAGCTCGGGAGCTTGTGGTGACGCAGTTTGCGGTGTATCGAAACCCGAGTTCGCAGACGAAGGCGGATTACCCGTTTCTCCTCGACGTGCAGTCTATGCTGTTCGAGGACTTGCAGACGCGAGTTGTCATCCCGCTCACCAGGGCGCCCGCCCTGACGAAGTACCCGCTGGCCTACCTGACGCCGACGCTGAGTCTGGACGGGGAGGCCTACCTGTTGATGACCCCGCAACTCGCGGGGATCGCGCGGGCAGATCTGGGGCCCCAGGCGGGCAGCGTCGCCGATCAGTGGAAGGTGATACTGGCCGCCGTCGATTTCCTGGTGCGCGGCTTCTGATCGTGCCCGTGCCGCCGATGCGCAATTCCAGCAAACGCGCAACGGCGAAACGCGCAACGGCGAAACGAGCGACCGCGCCGCAAAGCCCCGCGAGCTCGCCGCCGTTTCGATTCTACGATAACCGCCAGAAGTACCTCGCGTTCGTCACCGCGTGCAACGAAAAGTCGGCCATTGCGCGACGCGCGGCCGACGAGGTGGCCCTGTTGCGTCCGACACCGCCCGCCGTGCGCCTCTTCGACGCGGGGATGGGCGATGGCACGGTGATCGCGCGTCTGATGCGCAGTACGCATCGCCAGTTTCCCACGGTGCCGATGTGCGTCGTCGCCAAGGAGATCAGTCTCGAGGACGCACGGCTGGGGCTCGAGAAGCTGCCCGATCGGCTGTTCGAGCACCCGGCAACAGTGTTCGTCGTGACCAACCTCAACTATGCCGAGGCGCCGCGCCTTACGCCGCGCGCCGAGGTCTCGGCAGCCGCGCTCAACTGGCAGCAGGTGGGTTTGACCGGCATCACGGCGGATGAGTACGCGCAGCAGATCGACGATCTGGGTGCGACTCTGGCGAACGGCTGGCAGACCACGCCGAGTCTCAAGACCGGAAACCCGCTCGTCGTTCGGCCTTCGGTGCTGGTCCTCTATCGCGAAGACCACAAGTTCCTGCTCGACGCGGTGATCCCCAAGCCGGGGGGGATTGCCGGGCACTACGACCTCATCCTGGCGTCTCAACCCTGGCGGGCGCGCATGGGCGCTGACTTCAAGGTACAGAAGGTGCTGGCGCCGCTCGCGCGCAGCCTGGCGCCCGGCGGCAGGCTCCTGGCGATCCAGTCGTACGGTCACGATCCGGGGCTGGAGATCGTCCAGCAGCTGTGGCCGGATGAGCAGCCGTTTCAGGTGAGCCGCGACGAGCTCCTCGCCACTTTGCGCCACGAGCTCGGGCGCGACGCCCGCGAATTCGACCTCAGCGCCCTGCCGGACGCAGAGGCGGTATTTCGCTACCAAATGCACACGCTGCCGTCGGAGATCGGGGATCGAATCGGCACCTCGACGCTATTCGCCGCGTGGAACGCCGCCATCTACGTGAATCAGATCGAGGATGAGCGCCTGGACGCCGTGGTCACGAACGGGGCTTATCTCGAGGCCACGCAAAAGGTGCTGCAGAAGTACGGCGGGTTGTGGTTCAACGACGAGGCCTTCGTCGTCGCGCGGCGCCGCGATTGAGCCCGGCCGCTAGATCGATACCCGCGGCTCAGGCCCGCAGATCCAGGTTGTCGGGGTCGTAGGGCGACTCGCGCAGGACCGTCGCCTGCTTGCGCTCGCCCAGGATCTCGATGGCGAGCGGCGTGCCTACCTGGGCGAATTCGGCCCTGGTGTAGCCGATCGCGAGACTCTTCTTCAGGCAGTGCCCGTAGTAGCCTGAGGTCGCACGTCCGATCACGCGGCCGCCGGCATCGAACAAGGGCTCGTTGCCGAGCGGGTCGGCATCGGTCACGCCGTGCACCTCGAGCGTCACGAAGCGGTTGGGGACCCCTGCGGCCAGCTGCTTCTCGAGTGCCTCCTTGCCGATGAACGCTGCCTTGTTCATGCGCACGAACCGGTCGAGACTCGCCTCGAAGGGTGTGTAGTCCGGCGTCATGTCGCTGCCCCACATGCGGTAGGACTTCTCCAGGCGCAGCGATTCCATGGCGCGCATGCCCACCATGCCGATGCCGTGGGCCTCGCCGGCCTCAAACAGCGCCTCAAACAGGTGATGCGCGTATTCGACGGGAAAGTGCAGCTCCCAGCCGAGGGCGCCGACGAAGTTCACGCGCAGCGCATACACATCGACCGCCAGTCCCGCCTCGATGGTCTGCGCCGTAAGCCACGGGAAGGACGCGTTGTCGAGCGGCGTGTCGGTCAACTGCGCAAGCACCTCGCGCGATTTGGGTCCGGCGAGCACGAAGCAGCCGCGGGTGTTGGTGATGTTGCGAAGTCCCACCGAGCCGTCTCTCGGCAGTGACTTGAACAGATAATCGCTGTCGTAACGCTCCGCGGCGCCGGCGCTCACCACGTAGTAGTGCTGCTCGGCGATCTTGGTGACGGTGAACTCGGAACGAATGCCGCCGCGGCGCGTGAGCGCGTGACACAGCGCCAGGCGTCCGGTCTTCGCGGGAACCTGGTTGGCGAGCAGCCCATCGAGCCAGCTCTGCGCTCCGGGTCCGGTGACCTCGTGCTTGGTGAACGGGGTGAGATCGATGAGACCGACGCGCTCGCGCATGAGGCGCGCCTCGTTGCCCACGTGCGCGAAGTAGTTGCTGCGCCGGAAACTCCAGCGATCCCTGCGCTCCACTCCCGGCGGAGCGAACCAGTTGGCGCGCTCCCAGCCATAGCGCTGTCCCCACACCGCGCCCTTGGCGTGGACCAGCGCGTACACCGGACTCGTCTTCGCCGGCCGTGCGTCGGGGCGCTCCTCGTCCGGGAAGTGGATGACGAACACGTTGCGGTAGGTTTCCTCGTTCTTCTTGACGACGTAGCGCTTGCTGGCATACGCGCCGAAGCGGCGCGGATCCACCGCCAGCATGTCGATCCCGGGTTCGCCCTCGACGATCCACTCGGCGAGCTGCCAGCCCGAGCCGCCGGCGGCGGTGATGCCGAAACTGTGGCCCTCGTTGAGCCAGACGTTGCGCAGGCCCCAGGCCGGTCCGACGAGCGGGCTGCCGTCGGGCGTGTAGGAGATCGGTCCGTTCACGATGTCCTTGATGCCGCAGCTCTCCAGCGCCGGTACCCGGCGCGTGGCCGCTTCGACGTGCGGCACGAGGCGATCGAGATCGCCGGGAAAGAGGCTGCGCCCGAACCAGTCGGGAACACCGTCTGCAAAACGCGCCGGCGCGCCTTTCTCGTAGGGACCCAGGATCCAGCCCAGGCGCTCCTCGCGCAGGTAATAGGAGCTGTCGGACTCGCGCAGCACGGCGAGCTCGCGTCCGCCGCCCTGGCGATACGCCTTCAGCTCCACAGACTCGTCGTAGACGATGTACTGGTGCTCGACCGGGATCGCCGGCACGTTCAGACCCAGCAACCGTCCGCTCTGCCGGGCGTAGTTACCGGTCGCCAGCACCAGATGCTCCGCGGTGATATCGCCTTTGCCGGTGCGGACCCGCCACTCACCGCTCGCGGTGCGCTCCATGCCGAGCGCCTCGGTGTGCTCGTAGATCTCGGCGCCCGCGCTGCGCGCACCCTTGCGCAATGCCATGGTGAGATCGGCGGGGGCGATGTGGCCGTCGTGCGGGTGGTAGAGGGCGCCGATGATGGCCGGGGTGTCGGCGCCGCCGCCGAGCTCGATGAGCGGCCAGAGCTCCTTGACCCGCGCGGGACCGATGACTTCGAAGGGCACGCCGATGGTGTTGGCCGTGCCACAATATTTCTGGTATTCGTCCATGCGCTCTGTGCAGGTTGCGAGGCGCAGATTGCCGGTGACGTGAAAGCTCACGTCCTGACCGGTTTCCTGCGGCAGGCGCTTGTAAAGATCGACCGAGTACTTGTGCAGCTGGCCGACGGTGTAGCTCATGTTGAACAGCGGCAGCAGCCCCGCGGCGTGCCAGGTGGAGCCCGCGGTGAGCTCGGTGCGCTCGATCAGCGCGACATCCGTCCAGCCTTTCCGGGTCAGGTGATAGAGCGTGCTCACCCCGACCACGCCGCCACCGATGACCAGAACCCGAACATGCGTCTTCACTTGGGCTTTCTCCCTTAAATGATGCCGCGCGCGGCTTCGCCGAGAAACTGCGATACGTAGGCGACGAAGGAGCGCCATACCTCGACGCGGAACACCTGCGGCCCGGTGCGCCAGAGCACGACTTCGGCCTTCGCCAGCATGGTGCGCGTGCACATGCCCACCGGGAAGGCGCTCGTATCCAGATCCAGCGGACAGCCGGCGGCGAGTAGTGTCGTGGCCTGCGGGCCGCTCAGCGCGAGCGCGCTCTGACGGTGGCTCACGTCCACGAGCGAATGCGCCAGCCCCTCGAGCGCCTCAGAGAGCCCTGCTGCCAATCCGCCAGGCGGCGGCTCCGGCGCGATCAGCAGCCACTCATCGGGTCCCAGCCACAGCGCCGCCCGATCGCCCTCGAGGGTCGCCCGGCAGGCCCTGGCCGGGATGCCGCAACCGACGGCACTCTCGGCCGCCGCCCGGACCTCGGCGCCGCCGCGCAGAACGTAGCGCGTCGCGGGCGGCAGCGCATGCAGTACGGTGCTCGCGCTGACCAGCGGCAGGCAGCGCGCGGCGCTCAGATCACGCATGCAGGCGCCTGCCTTGCGGATCGTAGAACACCGGCGATGCAACCTGAACCGGGATATCGCCCGCGGGAACGGAAACGTACAGGGTCTCACCGATGCGGGCGCGCCCGCCCGCGACCAGCCCCAGCGCGATGGAGCGACCGAGCACGGAGCTGTGGTAGGAGGAGGTGACGTGTCCCAGCGCGCGCGCAGGTGCCCGGGCGCCGGCTTGCGCCATGACCTGAGCTCCGTCCTCCAGCACCACCTGCGGGTCGGTGGTGAGCAGGCCGACGAGCTGGCGCCGCTGCGGCGAGGTCATGGCCGGTCGCTCGAGCGAGCGCTTGCCGACGAAGTCGGGCTTGTTCTTGCCGATCGCCCAGCCCAGACCCGCATCATCGGGCGTGACGGTCCCGTCGGTGTCCTGGCCGACGATGATGTAACCCTTCTCGGCGCGCAGCACGTGCATGGTCTCTGTGCCGTAGGGCGTGATGTCGTGCGCCTGGCCGGCATCCCAGAGGGCTTCCCACACCGCAGGCCCGAAGTCCGCCGGGACGTTGACCTCAAAGCCGAGCTCCCCGGTGAAGCTGACGCGGAACAGCCGCATCGGCACGCCGGAGATTCGCCCCAGCGCGACACTCATGTGCGGCAGCGCAGCTGCCGCGAGATCGATGTCCACCAGTCCCGCGAGCACCGCGCGTGCCTTCGGTCCCTGCACCGCGACCACGGCCCACTGCTCGGTGGTCGAGGTGAGCCATACCTTCAGGTCCGACCACTCGGTCTGCAGGTAGTCCTCCATCATCGCCAGCACCCGCGGGGCGCCGCCGGTGGTCGTCGTGACGTGAAAGCGGTTCTCACTCACGCGCGCCACGACGCCGTCGTCGTAAACGAAGCCGTCATCGCGCAGCAGCAGGCCATAGCGGCAGCGGCCGACGGCGAGACCGGTCCACGCATTGACATACAGACGGTTCATGAACGTCACCGCGTCCTTGCCGACCACTTCGATCTTGCCCAGCGTGGAAGCGTCGAAAATGCCACAGGCGTTGCGCACCGCCAGGCACTCGCGCCCGACCGCCGCGTGCATGTGTTCGGCGCCGCGCGGAAAGTAGCGTGCGCGCTTCCACAGGCCCACATCCTCGAACACCGCACCGCGCGCGCGGGCCCACTCATGCATGGGCGTGGTGCGCACCGGATCGAACAGTTCCCCGCGCGCGGGACCCGCGAAGCTGCCGAAGCTCACGGGTGTGTAGGGCATGCGGAAGCTCGTCAGTCCCACCTCGGGAATGGGCTTGCCGAGGGTGCACGACACGATGCCGAGCGCATTCAGGTTGGAGGTTTTGCCCTGGTCCGTCGCCATTCCGGTGGTGGTGTAGCGCTTGATGTGCTCGATCGAGCGGAATCCCTCGCGCGTCGCGAGCGCCAGGTCGCCGGTGGTTACATCGTTCTGCCAGTCGACGAACGCGCGCCCGCGGGCACCGGCAGGCTGAGGCAGGGCGCCGGCGAAGCCGGCCCCGCCGCCGGCTGCGGGCGGCGCGGCGGCGGCGGCCGCGGCGCCGCTCGGGCACACGCCCGTGCGCGCGGGAGCCGTGGCCTCACGCGCGGCGGCAGCCCCGGCGGCGGCGCCATCCGCGAGCGCCGCGTCGAGCGCAAACACACCGCGACAGGCCCCGGCGCTGCGTACCCGCTCGGCCGGCGTGCCGGGAAGGAACGCCTGCAGCCCCTCATCCCAGCAGAGCTTGCCGCGTGACTGCGAGAACAGGTGCACGCTCGGCGTGAAGCCACCGCACATGAGCACGAGGTCGCACGGCTGCGCCTGGGCGCCTGCCTCACCGCCCTCCAGCTGCGCGAGCAGGATCGAGTTCACGCGGCGCCGTCCACCGGTGCCGAGCACGGTCGCTCGTGTCAGCACCGGAATGCCCGCGGCGCGCGCCCTCGCAGCCCATGAACCGTCGTCCCGGGCGCGCACATCCGCGATGCTGGCGATGAACACTCCCGCAGCTTGCAGCTCGAGCGCCGCCGGGTACGCCTCGTCATGGGCCGTGACCACTACGGCGCGCGTGCCCGGTAGAACGCCATAGCGGTTGAGCCAGGTGCGCGCCGCGCCGGCCAGCATGATTCCGGGCCGGTCGTTGCCGGGAAACACGAGCGGGCGCTCGATGGCGCCGGTGGCGAGCACCACTTCGCGGGCGCGCACCTGCCATTGGCGCTCACGCGGCAAATCCGGGTGCGGGTCGGCGAGGTGATCGCTCAGGCGCTCGTTCAATCCGAGCAGGTTGTGCGGGAAGTAACCGAACGCCGTAGTGCGCGGCAGCAGCGTCACGCGGGCGTTCGAGCCCAGAGCCGCCGACGTCTCCCGCAGCCACTGCGGAGCGGGGCGGCCCTCGATGGCGGCGGCCGCACGCGGATCATCCGCCAGCAGGGAGCCGCCGAACTCGTTCTGCTCATCGCACAGCATGACGCGCGCGCCGCTCGCGGCGGCGGCCGCGGCGGCGGCGAGTCCGGCGGGGCCCGCGCCCACGATGAGCACGTCGCAGTGTGCGTAGCGCGAGGCATAGCGGTCGGGGTCCGCCTCGGTGGGCGCGCGACCGAGGCCTGCGGCGGCGCGAATGCGCGGCTCGTAGAGCCACTGCCACGCGCGCCGCGGCCACATGAAGGTCTTGTAGTAAAAGCCGGCCGGGATGAACGGGGCGAGCAGATCGTTGACGGCACCGAGGTCGAAGGCGAGGCTCGGCCAGCGATTCTGACTGTGCGCTGCGAGTCCCTCGTACAGCTCGACCTGGGTGGCGCGCAGGTTGGGCGTGTAGCGCGCGGCGTCGCGGCGCACCGCCACCAGCGCGTTGGGCTCTTCGGCGCCGCAGGCGAGCACACCACGCGGGCGGTGGTACTTGAACGAGCGGCCCATGAGGTGCACACCGTTGGCGAGCAGCGCCGAGGCGAGCGTGTCCCCGGCAACACCAGTGTAGGCGCGCCCATCGAAGCTGAAATGCAGCCCGCGCGAGCGGTCGATCCGCCCCCCCTCACGAGTACGCAGGCCCTCGTTCACCGCGGCACCGGGGCCGCAGCGCTGGGGGGCGGCTCGCCCACTTTGTAGGTGGCGCGGAAGTGATCGGTAGTGGTGTCGCGTAGCGCGTTGAAGAAGCGGCCGCAGCCGTGCGTGTGACGCCAGCGCTCGGCGTGCACGCCGCGGGTGTTGTCACGGCGGTAGAGATAGTCCGCCCACTGCTGCGCGGATACTTGCGCCGGCTGCGCGGGCCGGGCGACGTGCGCCTGCCCGCCGTACACGAACTCCAGCTCGGGACGCTCGCCGCAATAGGGGCAGTCGATCAGCAGCACGGCGATGTCACAGGCGCGGCGATGTCATCAGTGCGCCACGGCGGCCGCGGCCGCCTCGTCGATGAGCTGACCGTCACGGAAGCGCTCCAGGGTGAACGGCGCGTTGAGCGGGTGCGGCTCATCGCGCGCGATGGTCCAGGCAAACACATGGGCCGAGCCCGGCGTGGCCTTGAACCCGCCGGTGCCCCAGCCGCAGTTCACGTACAACCCCGGCACCGGTGTCCTGGCAATGATGGGCGAGCGATCGGGCGTCACGTCGACGATCCCGCCCCAGTTGCGCAGCATCCGCAGGCGGCGAAACATGGGAAACAGCTCGCAGATCGCCTCCAGCGCATGACTGGTGATATGCAGGCCGCCGCGCTGCGTGTACGAGGTGTAGGCGTCGGTGCCCGCGCCGATGACCAGTTCCCCCTTGTCCGACTGGCTGATGTACGCGTGGATGGTGTTGGACATGACCACGCACGGGAACACCGGCTTCACCGGTTCGGACACCAGCGCCTGCAACGGGTAACTCTCGAGCGGCAACTCGATACCGGCCATTTTCATGATGACGCTGGTGTGGCCGGCCGCGGCCACGCCGATGCGCGGGGCGCGGATCGTGCCGCGCGTGGTCTCCACACCCTCGACCGCGCCGCTGGCGTTGCGGCGGATGCCGGTCACTTCGCAATTCTCGATGATGTCGACCCCGAGTGCATCCGCGGCGCGCGCGTATCCCCACGCCACCGCGTCGTGGCGCGCGGTGCCGCCGCGGCGCTGCAGCGCGGCGCCGAGTACCGGGTAGCGGATGTTGCCTGTGTTCAGCAGCGGACAGAAGGCCTTCGCCTGTTCGGGCGTCAGCCACTCGTTGTCGACCCCGTTGACGCGGTTCGCGTGCACATGGCGCTTGAAAACCTGCGCGTCGTGCACCGTATGCGCCAGCATCATCACGCCGCGCTGCGAGAACATGACGTTGTAGTTGAGAACCTGTGACAGGCGCTCCCACAGCCTGACCGCATGGTCGTAGAGTGCGGCGCTCTCGTCGAACAGGTAGTTGGAGCGGATGATGGTGGTGTTGCGGCCGGTGTTGCCGCCGCCGATCCAGCCTTTCTCGAGCACCGCGATGTTGGTGAGGTGGTGCTCGCTGGCGAGGTAGTAGGCCGCTCCGAGCCCGTGACCCCCGCCGCCGACGATCAGGGCGTCATAGGCGGCCTTGGGCGGCGGGCTGCGCCACTGCGTCGTCCAGCCGCGCTGGCCGGACAGGCCCCGCCTCAGCAGCGCCAGGCCGGAGAAGGGTTGCATCGTCCGCGCATCATGCTACCCGCGCGCTGCTGCGACGAGCACCCGCGCGCCCACCGGCTTGAACGGGCGCGACAGCACGGCCGCGAGCACGCCCTGCGAGCGATGCGCCCAGGCAACGCCGGCGGGCGCGTGCTGGTGCGCTGCAGCAAGTCGGGGGCATGACGGGTGCATCGTTTGTCTGGCTGTCTCGGGCGAGCTAACATAGACAAAGTAGGGTTTTCACCCCCAAATGCAGGACCTCCCGCAAGGCATAGTCCTACCCGGCGCTTGAAAAGCCGCGGACAAAGTCGATACGCCAGCAAAATAGCAACAAGGGATGCAGTGATGCACGCCATTCAGCTCACTGATGAATGCAAGCGGATCATTCAAGACCACTACGGGCTCAACCGTCCGCTCACGCGTTCTGAGCTGGTGGCCGAGGTAAGAAGACTTGCACGCAAGTGGCGCGACGGCTCAATCGACTACCGGGCCGAGCATCTGTATTTTCGCCTTGATTTGGCCGGCGCGTTCTCTGCGGCTACGCCGAAGTCAACGCGCTAGACGCCCTTGATGGCGGTGCGCGGATTCACATGGCGCACGAACTCAGCGACATAGTCGTCGGCCGGCCGTTCGACGATGTCCCGACCGGTGCCGGTCTGCACGATCTGGCCGCCCTCGAGGATCGTCACCTTGTCGCCGAGCTTCAGAGCCTCGTCCAGATCGTGACTCACGAATAGAATCGTTTTTTTGACACGCTCCTGGAGCGCGAGCAGTTCGTCCTGGAGCTTCCTGCGGATCAGGGGATCGAGCGCCGAGAACGGCTCATCCATCAGCAGGATATCCGCCTCGGTGGCTAAGGCGCGTGCCAGTCCCACGCGCTGCTGCATGCCGCCGGAGAGCTCGCTGCAGTAGCGCTCACCCCATTGCGAGAGGCCGACCAGCTCGAGGTGCTGGTCGATGATGCGGCGGCGCTCATCGGGGGAGTCACCGCGCAACTCGAGGCCCAAACCGACGTTGTCGCGCACCGTCCTCCACGGCAGCAGCCCGAACTGCTGAAACACCATGGCGATGCGCAGCCGGCGGATGCGCCGCAGCGTGGCCGGATCGCAGTTGACCCCGATGTCGACGATGGTATCGCCGTCACCCACCAGGACCTGGCCGCGCGTGACGCGATTCAGGCCGTTGGCCGCGCGCAGCAGCGTCGACTTCCCCGATCCCGACAATCCCATGAGCACCGAGATCTCGCCGCGCTCGACGCTCAGGGAGGCGTTCGCCACTCCCACCACCACGCCGGTCTTCGCGGCGATCTCGGCACGTGTGCCGCCGGCATCCAGCGCCGCGAGCGCCTGCTGGATGGCGGCGCTGCTGGCGCGGCGCCCCGCCTTGGCGCAGAAGAGGATGTCGACCGAGCGGAATTCGAGCGCCGCGCTCACGGCGCGCTGCTCCTGTCGGAAGGGCGGCTGATGCGATCGAGCACGATCGCAAGCAGCACGATGACGAACCCTGCCTCAAAACCCATCCCGACCTGCACGGTACCGAGCGCGCGCACCACCGGCACTCCCAGGCCCCCGGCTCCCACCAGCGCTGCGATCACCACCATGGAGAGGCTCAGCATGATGCACTGGGTGATGCCGGCGAGAATCGTCGGAGCGGCGCTCGGCAACTCCACTTTCCACAGCAGTTGCATGGGCGTCGCACCAAACGCCTGGCCCGCCTCCAGGAGCGGCTTGGGCACTGAGCTGACACCGAGCTGCGTCAGTCGGATGGGGGCAGGCAGGGCGAAGATCACGGTGGAGATGAGCCCCGGCACCACCCCCAGGCCGAACAGTACCAGTGTCGGAATGAGGTACACGAAGGTCGGCAGTGTCTGCATCAGATCGAGCACCGGCCGCAGTGCAGCGTAGAGCCGCGGCCGGTGCGCCGCGGCGATGCCGACGGGCACACCGATGGCGGTGCAGACCAGCGCGGCCATGATCACGAGCGACAGGGTCTCGAGCGTCGGCTCCCAGTAGCCCTGATTCATGATGAACAGGAGCGCGGCGACGACGAACACGGCGAGCGGCAGCGAGCGGCGCAGGGCGAAGCTCAGGACGCCGGCGCCCAGGATCAGGAGCGGCGAGGGAATGGCGCGCAGCAGCGCCGTGAATCCGTCGACGCTGCCGCGGATGAGGGCGGAGACGCCATCGAACAGGACCCGCCCATGGGTCTTCACGTACTCGATCATCACCGTGACGCTGTCGCCGACGGGAATCTTGTGATCACTGAGCCAGCGCTCCAGGCTGAAGGTGCGGCTGAGCGTCCCGGCACCGCGCATGGCGGTGAGCGCCGGCCGTCCTTCGAAGGTGGTCACGCCGTTCAGCCAGCCAGCGACCACAGCGGGGTTCGCCTTGAGCCAGGCTTCGGCGGCGACCGCCGCGGGCTGGTGACGCAGGAGAATGTCGGCCATCACCCGGCTCTCCTGTTGCGTGGTGAACGAGAGGTTGCGGAGCAGCCGGCCGATGTTAGGGCACTGTGCGGAGTAACCGGCGCGGGTGTTGGTGTAGACCCGCGCTTCGCCGTAGTTGGCCCCGAAGACCGCGTCCCCACCGGAGAGGTAGCGCAGATCGAAGCGCATGTTCATCGGGTGCGGATCCCAGGCGAGAAACACGATGGGCGCGCGGACGCGGAAGGCGCGCTCGACTTCTGCCAGCATGCCCTGCTCGCTCGATTCGATCAGTTTGAAGTTGCCCAGACCGAACAGGTTCTGCCGCAACATGCCCAGCACCAGGCGATTGCCATCGTTGCCGGGCTCGATGCCGTAAATCGAGTTGTGGAGCTGCACCGCGTATCGCTCGATGTCGGCAAAGCTGCGCAGGCCGGCGTCATAGGTGTAGGCGGGCACGGCGAGGGTGTACTTGGCCCCGGTCAGGTTGGCGCGTATGACTTCCACCGACCCATCCGCCACGTAGCTCTTGCGATCGCCCTCCTGCGAGGGCATCCAGTTGCCGAGGAACACGTCGATGTCCTTGTTCTTCATCGATGCGTACGTGACCGGCACCGACAGCACGGTGATCTCGGGCCGGTATCCCAGGTGCCGCAGCAGGGCGCTGAATACCGCCGTCGTGGTCGTCACGTCGGTCCAGCCAATATCCGACAGCCGCACGATCCGGCACTGCGCAGGGTCCGCGAGCAGCGCCGTCGCGGCCGGGGCTTGCGGCGACGCGACCGTTCCCGAGGAGGCGAGCGCGGCCAGCGCCGCGAGCGCCTCCGCCCGCACCCTCATGCCCCTCGACCCAAGTCGCGCCATACGTGCTCCCCTTGACCCGTGAGGCCGCCGACTCCATCATTTCCGTTTCGGCCTGAATAGCCGTTTAACAGACGGTCTGTCAAGTGCCTGTAGATCAGGCAAGTCACTGAGTAATAAAGCAGTATCGACTCGGCAAATGGGGCGCTGCGAGGCGCAGCGAGGCGCCACGCAGCCGCCCGCGGACGAGTCTCTGGAGCACGCCGTTGAACAGCCAATCAACCACACCCAAAGACCTCGTGCATCACAGCGGCTCCTCCCCCCGGGATGAAGGCGAGGAAGCGCGGCGGGTGCAGCTGGTCGAGGTCACGATCGACAGTCTCGCCGAAGTCGGCTACGTCGGCACGACTCTCGCGGAGATCGCGCGGCGCGCCAGGGTCTCGCCGGGACTCGTGGCGCACTACTTCGACGACAAGGACGGACTGCTCGAGGCCGCCTTTCGCACACTGGCGCGCACGCTCGCGGCGCGGATGCGGGCGCGGCTGGCGCTGGCGCGCACGCCGCGCGGCAGAGTGCAGGCGGTCATCGACATCAATCTGGCGCCCGAGGAATTCGACCAGCGTACCGGAACCGCGTGGCTGGCATTCTGGGGCCAGGTGTTGCACGTGCGGGGTCTGAAGCGGGTGCAGACCGCCTACCAGCGCCGCATGTTGTCGAACCTGCGCAGCGATCTGCGCCGTTTGATACCGGGCGAGGAGGCGCGCAGCCTTGCCTCGATGATCGCCGCCATGATCGACGGCGTGTGGTTGCGCGCCGCGCTCTCGGAATGGCAGGAGGCCGACAGCGAGAGCGCGCGGGCGCTGCTCACGGCATTCGTCGATGGAAGGCTCAAGGAGCTGGCGCAGGCGGCGACGCTGCGCGTGACGGGTGAGTCGGCGGTGCGCGCCGTGAGCGCCGGCGGCCGCCTGCGGGTGATCAACCCCGCCAATGGTGCGGTGCTTGCGGAGTTGAGCGCCGACGGTGCGGCGCAGATCGATGCCGCAGTCCGCAAGGCGCAGGCGGCGCAAAAGACGTGGGCCGCCCTGAGTGGTGCGGAGCGCGGGCGCGTGCTGCAGCGCGCAGCGCGCATGCTGCGCGAGCGCAACGAGGAACTCGCCGTGCTCGAGACCCGCAACACCGGCAAGCCGATCCAGGAGACGCGCGCGGTGGATGTGCTCTCGGGTGCGCAGTGCCTGGAATATTACGCCGGGCTGGCCGGGGCAATCGCCGGCGAGCACATCGATCTGGGGCCACAGGCCTTCGGCTACACGCGCCGCGAGCCGCTCGGGGTAGTCGCCGGCATCGGCGCCTG
>VBNH01000166.1 GCA_005878095.1 Gammaproteobacteria bacterium
AATAGCGAAAGCCGCCTTCGTGCTGCTTGAAGGACGGATCGTGCTCCTCGTCGACCACGATCAGCCCGAGCTCCGGCACCGGGGCGAACACCACCGAGCGCGTGCCGAGCACGATCCGCGCGCGGCCGCTGAAGGCGTCGCGCCAGGCGAGCAGGCGCTCGTGATCCGTCAGGGCCGAATGCAGCACCGCCATCGGGGCGTCGAAGCGCTCGCGAAACCGGCCCAACAGTTGCGGGGTGAGGCCGATCTCGGGCACCAGCACGAGTGCGCGCCGGCCTCCCGCCAGCACCCGCTCGATCAGGCGCAGGTAGACCTCGGTCTTGCCGCTGCCGGTGATGCCGTGCAGCACGAACGCGCCAAAGCGCCCGAGTGAGGCCGTCACCGCCTCCAGGGCGGCGCTCTGCTCGGGCAGCAGCGCGGGGCCGGCGGCGCGGACCCGCGCCACCTGCGCCTGCGCCTCGGGCGCGCTCTCGGTGCGCACGATCCAGCCGCGCGCGAGGAGCGGGCGGGCGGCGTCACGCCATGAGCCGAGGCGCTCATCGAGGGTGGCGGCCGCGGCGCCACCCTCTGCCAGCAGAAACTCGAGGAGCGAGCGCTGCCTAGCGGCGCGGCGCGGCTCACCCGCCGCGCGCGCCTGGGCCCCGAGGGCGCTCGCCACCCAGCGCTCCTCGCTCCCGGCGGCGCTTGCCCCGAGCCGCAGCGGCCGGGGGAGCGCCGCCGCCAGCACCTCCCCGATCGGATGGTGGTAGTAGTGCGCGGCCCAGCCGAGGAGCTCGAGCGCCCCCGCATCCAGCACCGGCCTGGGGTCGAGCACCTCGAGGATCGGCTTCAGGCGCGCGGGCGCAACGTCCGACGTGTCGGCGCTCGCCATGATCACGCCCACCAGACGCCGGCGGCCGAAGGGGACCCGCACGCGCGCGCCGGGTGCGGGCGGATGCGCCCCGGGGGACGCCGGAGGAAGGTAATCGAACAGCCGTCGGAGCGGGGTGTCGAGCGCCACCCGAAAGACTTGCGGCTCCGGTCTCACGTGGAAGTCAAATCAGCAACTTGCGCCTCAACCGGCCCGTCAACCAGGTCACGCGCGCGCGCGTTATACAGGCCATGTCCGAGTTTGCTACGCTCGCGTCGCCTTATAGCATGCCGGCCGCACTACACGGCGACGTGGACCTGACGGATCCTGAAGCCCAGACCCGATCCCGTGCGCTGAACCAGTTCCTGGCCGGCGTCGAGCTCAAGGCGTTCAAGATCGCACAGGCGGCGTTGCGGCACGAGGACGACGCGCTCGATGCCGTGCAGGACGCGATGCTGCAGCTGGCCCGCGCCTACGCCGACCGGCCGGCGCAGGAGTGGAAGCCGCTCTTCTACCGCATTCTCGAGAACCGCATTCGCGACATGCAGCGCCGGCGCACGGTGCGCGGGCGGGTGATCGCCTGGCTGCCGTTTCGCGGCGACGAGGATGACGAGGAGCCCGATCCCATCGCCCAGGCGCCGAGCCCCGAGCCGCAACCCCCGCGGCGGCTGGAGCTCGAGCAGGCGGTGGGGGCGCTGGAGAAGGCGCTCGGTGGGCTGCCCCGCCGGCAGCAGCAGGCGTTTCTGCTGCGCACGCTGGAGGGACTCGATGTGGCCCAGACCGCTGCGGCGATGGGCTGCTCGGAAGGCAGCGTCAAGACGCATTACTTTCGCGCGCTGCAGGCGCTGCGCGCGCGACTCGGAGAGTTCTACCTATGAGCGCGGTGAATGAGCCACTGACGGACTTCGAGCGCAACGCGCGCGTAGTGCTCGAGCAGAGCCTGTCGCGTATCGATGGGCGCACCCGCTCGCGCCTGAACCAGGCGCGCCACGCGGCGCTCGAGGCGGCCGGCGCGCGTCGCACTGGGTGGCGCAGCCTCACGCTCATGCCGACCGTGGGCGCGGCAGCGGCCGCGTTGCTCGTGGCGGTGGTGCTGTGGCAGCGCCAGCCCGCCGGCGAACCCCCGGTGGTCGAGCCGCAGCACGCGGCGGAGGACATGGACCTGCTGGCAGACAGTGAGGCACTGGAACTGCTGGATGGCTGGGACGGCCCGTTCTATGAGTGGGCGACCGCGCAGACGGACAATGTCCAGAGCGACGGCTGATGTGCACCTCGCGCGTGAGCTGTGCGGTGCTGGCCGTATTGGCGCTTGCCTGCGCCCTGGCCCGCAGCGACGACACGCGCAAGGCGCAGCCCGCGGACCCCGATCCCGGCTTTCTCGAGTTCCTGGGAAGCGTCGACCGGTTGGCCGAGCTGAACCCGGACTACCTCGCGCACGCAGATCCGCCGCGCGCGGCGCGGCTGCTCAAGGGTCGGGCGCCCCTCGCAACTCCGACTCCGCCGCCGAGCGCAGCGGGAGTGAAAAATAATGAGTAACACCACGCGCGCCTGCGTCGCCCTGCTGCTCCTTGCGGCAGCGCCCGCGTTTGCGCAGCAGGCGCCCGCCGTTGCGCAGCAAGCGCCTGCGGCGGGTGCCACTCCCCCGGCCCCGGTCGCCTGGTCGAGTCTTGCGCCCGAGCAGCAGAAGGTGCTGTCGCGATTCGCAGCCCAGTGGGACAGCTTGCCGCCCGCGCGCCAGCAGGCGCTCGCGCACGGCTCCGACCGCTGGCTGGGAATGTCGGCCGAGCAGCGCGACAAGGCGCGCGAGCGCTTTTCGCATTGGCAGTCACTGCCCCCCGAGCAGCGCCATGCGCTGCGCAGCCGCTGGCAGAGATTCCAGGAACTGCCGCCGAATGAGCAGGCCAGGGTGCGGGAGAATTTTCACAAGTTCCAGCAGCTGCCGCCGGCGCAGCGCCAGATGCTGCGCGAGCAATGGCACAAGGCGAGCCCCGCCGAGCGCCAGCAGATGATCGAGCACGCGCGCGAGCGCGGAGAGAAGGGCCAGATGCCGCGGGCGCCGCCCCAGGCGTCGCGGCCGCACCGCTGATCCGGCCCCCGGGGGGCTATTTCGCGGCGCCGCCGTTGCCGCGTGGCCGTGCCGGGATGGGCAGATTGCACACGTCCAGGCGTGCGGCCGGCACCTTGAACCATTCTTCGTGCCGGCTGCGCCGCGCCTCGGCATAGGCGAGAAAAGTGGGTGTGTCGGTACGCAGCACCTCCAGCTCCGTGCGCTGCGCGGGGGGCACATCCGCCGCCCACCTCAGGGACCTGATCGGCGTGCGCTGCTCGGCGTGCTCGTAGAAGCCCAGGGTGCCGCTGCCGCGTGGCATGACCGACAGCAGCTCCATGCCCGACACCACGCGCCCGAGCAGCGTGACATTGCGATCCAGGTGTCTCGGGGCCTGCCCGATCACCACGTACAGCTCGGTACCGCCGCCGCTATCGACGTCGTTGTCGCGCCCGGCTCCCACCATGCCGTAGCAGTGCACCAGCCACGCGCGGCCGATCGCCGGATCGGCGGCGACCGGAAAGGTGTCCACGAATCCGACTTGCGGCGCATAGGTATCCGGATCCGGAAACTTCGTGATCGGCAGACCCCGCAGCGGGCGCTCGAACTCCGCGCCCACGGTGCGGTGCGCGGCGCCGACGGGCTTCTTGCCGTCCGGATCGCCCCATTGCACGACGTAGTTGTCCTGGGCGCGCATGATCCACAACCCATCGAAGTAATGCCCGCGGGCGAGCGCCTGGACATTGGCGACGTGGTGCGGGGCGAACTGCGGGGCGAGCTCGATCACGACGCGCCCGGCGGGCAGCTCCAGGTAGAGCGTGTTCGCGGGATCGAGCGCGCGCCAGTCCGCGGCCGTGGACGCCGCCAGCACCTCCGCGCCGGTGAGCGGCTTGTGCGGCGCTTCGCCCGCGGGAGTCGCGCCCTGCGACGCCGCACTGAGCAGCAGCGCCAGGGCGAGGCCCGCGCACGCCGCCGCCGGCCGGCTCGATGGCGCTCGAAGTGGAGGGCTCATGAGTCGCGCTCGTCGCAATGAAACAGATGCAGCATGCGGTGCAGAACCGGGGCCAGAATGATGGTCGCGCTCACGATGAACACCAGTCCCGCGTACAGCGCGTAGCAGCCCGCGAACAGCTTCCCCGCGGGCGTTACCGGATTAGTCACCGGCCCCATGCCGCCCAGCAGCATGCAGGCGTTCTCGAACGCATCATGCCACTCGAGATGTTCGTAGTGCTCATAGCCGAGCATGCCGAGCCCGAGGGAGGCCGCGAGCAGCAGCGCGGCGAGGGCGAAGTGCCGCAGCCACCGCACCAGAAAGGCGGCTGGCGGCAGCGGGCGCTGACGGCGGTGTTCGTACATGGGCAGGTGCCCGCGCCTCACTCCACCGCCTTGATCGCCTGGATCAACTCCGCCGCCGCCTTCTGCCCATCCCCGTACAGCATGCGCGTGTTGTCCAGATAGAACAGCGCGTTCTCGATGCCGGAGAATCCCGCACCCTTGCCGCGCTTGATGACGATGACGTTCTTCGCCTTGTCGGCGTTCAGGATCGGCATGCCGTAGATCGGGCTCGACTTGTCGGTGCGCGCCACCGGGTTCACGACGTCGTTGGCGCCGATGATGAGCGCGACGTCGGCGGTTTCGAACTCGGCGTTGATCTCATCGAGATCGGCAATCAGGTCGTAGGGCACGCCCGCTTCGGCCAGCAGCACGTTCATGTGCCCCGGCATGCGCCCCGCGACCGGGTGGATCGCGAACCGCAGCTGCACGCCGCGATCGATGAGCAGCTGGCACAGCTCCCAGACCTTGTGCTGGGCCTGCGCCACCGCCATGCCGTAACCCGGAACCACGATCACTTTACTAGCGAACGCCATCATCACGCCGGCGTCGCTGGCCTCGATGGGCTTCAGGCTCCCGCTGACCTCGCCGGTGGCGGCGGCGCCGGTATCGCCGAAGCCCGAGAACAGCACGTTGCCGAGCGAGCGGTTCATGGCCTTCGCCATCAACTGCGTGAGCAGGGTACCGGCCGAGCCCACCACCGTGCCGGCGATGATCATCGCGGCGTTGTTGAGTACGAAGCCCTCGAGGCCGACCGCGAGTCCCGTGAGCGCGTTGTAGAGGGAGATGACGACCGGCATGTCGGCGCCGCCGATCGGCAGCGTCATGGTGAGTCCGAGCAGCAGCGCCAGCAGGAAGAATCCGGTAACCACGGCGAGCGAGGCGTTGAGCTGTGCGGCGACCAGCGCACCGAGCAGCAGCGCCGCGGCGAGCAGCAGCAGATTGAGCAGCTGCTGGCCGCGGAAGCGGATGCTGCGCGTGATCAGACCCTGCAGTTTGCCGAAGGCGATCGCACTGCCGCTGAAGGACACCGCGCCGATGATGCCGCCGGCCACCGCGAGCGTCGTGCTGGCGTAGCCCTCGGTCCCGCCGCGATACAGTTCCACCGCCGCGATGGCCGCCGCCGCCCCGCCCCCCATGCCGTTGTACAGCGCGATCATCTGCGGCATGTTGGTCATGGCCACGCGCTTGCCGCTCCACCACGCGAGCACCCCGCCGATGAGCATCGCCGGGAGAATCAGCCCGTAGTTGGACATTCCCGGGTACAGGAAGGTGATGAGCGTCGCCACCAGCATGCCGGCGCCGGCCCACAGGATGCCGCTGCGGGCCGTGACCGGAGAGCTCATGCGCTTGAGCCCCATGATGAACAGCACCGCGGTGACGAAGTAGCTGGCCTGGACGCCTGAGTCGGCGGACATCCCCGCAAGCATCAGTGCGGCCTCGGGCGCGCCGCTCGCGCGCGGCTCGACTTGAACATCTCCAGCATCCGCTCGGTCACCACGTAACCGCCCACGGCGTTGCCGGCGCCGAGCAGCACGCCGATGAAGCCGATGGTCTTCTCGAGCGGGGTGTGCGCGCCACCGAGCGCGACCATCGCGCCGACCAGCACGATGCCGTGCACGAAGTTCGAGCCCGACATCAGCGGCGTATGCAGGATCACCGGCACCCGCGAGATGACCTCGTAACCGGTGAAGGCCGCGAGCATGAAGATATACAGCGCCACCATCCCGGTCATGTCGCACCCTCCAGCGCCTTGGCCGTCGGCTCGTGCTTGATCTGTCCGCCGCTCGTCAGACACGACTGCGCGAACACCTCGTCGCTCCAGTCGATCGCCAGCTCGCCCTTCACCAGCGCCGGCTTGAGGAAATTGTAGAGGTTGCGCGCGTACATCTCGCTGGCGTTATAGGCCAGCTCGGCCGGCAGATTCACCGGTCCCACCACCTTCACGCCCCGGTGCTCGAGCACCTCGCCGGCCCTGGTGAGCTCGCAATTGCCGCCCTGCTCGGCGGCGATGTCGACCACCACCGCACCCGCGCGCATGCGTTCCACGGCGGCGCGCGAGATGATCTTCGGTGCCGGGCGCCCCGGGACCGATGCGGTCGTGATCACGGCGTCGGCCGCGGCGATGCGCGCATCCAGCACCTCCTGCTGCCTGGCCTTCTCCTCGGCGGTGAGCTCGCGCGCGTAGCCGCCCGAGCCTTCCGCGCTCACGCCGGTGTCGACGAACTTCGCGCCGAGCGACTTCACCTGCTCGCGGGTGGCGCTGCGCACGTCGTAGGCCTCGACCACGGCGCCCAGGCGCCGCGCGGTCGCGATCGCCTGCAGTCCCGCCACTCCGGCGCCGATGATCAGCAGCTGCGAGGGGCGGATGGTGCCGGCGGCGGTGGTGAGCATGGGGAGGAACTTCTGCAGGTGCGAGGCGGCGATCAGCACCGCCTTGTAGCCGGCGATCGCGGCCTGCGAGGACAGCGCATCCATCGACTGCGCGCGCGAGATGCGCGGCACCAGCTCCATGGCGAAGCTCGTGACGCCGCGCGCCTTGAGCGCCCGCACCTCGGCGGCGCGCGCGTGCGGCTGCATGAAGCCGATGACCACCACGCCGGGCTTGAGCTGCTGGATCTGCTCGACGGTCAGCGGTTGCACCGTCAGGATCAGGTCCGACCCGGCGAGCACGCCGGCGGCGGAGTCCGCCCAGGTGACACTCTTATAAAGAGAGTCCGGGAAGCAGGCGCGTACGCCTGCGCCGCGCTCGATCAGGACGCGCGCGCCCTCCCGGGTGAGCTTCTCGGCCACTTCCGGAACCAGGCAGACCCGCGTTTCACGCGGCGCGCTCTCGCGCAGCGCGCCAATGGTGACTGACATTCAGGCCCTCGCGTACGTGGCCGGCCAGCCACGTGTGTGGAAATCCGCAGTCGAATTAAGATCTTGCAATGTTGAACTCATGCACACAAGTGCCGTATCGTACGGCGCCATGCTGGGCATCGATCTCGAGCGGGCCGATCACGGCCTCCCGGAGGACTTCGCGATAGTCGCGACCGTGGCGGCGCGCGGGCTGTCGCAGCTGGTGCTGCGCACCGACGTCGCCGGCATGCCGCTCGAGTGGATCGACTACAAGGAAGCCGCGCGACTGTACACCCAGGAGCAGGTGGCTTACACGTGCGGCTCGCTGTTGTATGAGCTGTACGGTGGCACCAATGCGCGCAGCGGGCGGCGCACGGTCCTGGAGGTCAACTCCATCGTCGCCACGGTCGGGCACACCGGCAATCCGGGCAACACGCGCCACGACTACGTGCCGCCGCTGAACAACCAGACGCTGTTCCGGCGCGACGCGTACCTGTGCATGTACTGCAGCCAGCGCTTTGCCTCGCGCGAGCTGTCGCGCGATCACATCCGCCCCTTCAGCCAGGGCGGCACGGACCTGTGGACCAACGTGGTGGCGGCCTGCCGCCGCTGCAACAACCAGAAGGCCTCGCGCACACCCGAGCAGGCGCGCATGCAGCTGATCGCGGTGCCGTTCACGCCGACCTATGCGGAATACATCTTTCTCAAGGGACGGCGCGTGCTCGCCGATCAGATGGAATACCTGGTGGCGCATTTTCCGCGCTCGAGCCCGCTGCACGATCGCATCCAGCGCTGGCTCAGCTGACCGCGCGCTTGAAGGCCGCGCGATCCGCGCGTGACGATCGGGGCCGCCGGCTGCTAAGGTGACGGCGGTTTGTCTTACGGAGCGGCGCCTTGATCTTTCTCGTGGACGCTTCGGTCTACGTCTTTCGCGCCTGGCACTCAGTGCTCCCCGACATGCGCGACCGGGACGGCAACCCCGCGCACGCCGTGTTCGGGTTCGCGCGCTTCCTCGGAGATCTCATCGAGCGGGTACGCCCCACCTACATGGCGGTCGCCTTCGATCAGCGCCGCGCCGGCTCCTACCGCAATCGCATCTACCCGCCGTACAAGGCCAACCGCGAGCGCGCGCCGGCGGACCTGGCGCTGCAGTTCGAGCACTGCCGCGAGTTGTGCCGGCGGCTCGGGGTCGCGGTGTTCGTGGACCCGGACTACGAGGCCGACGACATCATCGGCACGCTCGCGGCGCTGATGCGCAGGCAGGGGGTGCGCTCGGCCTTCATCACCCGCGACAAGGACCTGGCGCAGCTGGTGCGCGACGGGGATCTGTTCTGGGACTTCGGCGCGCGCGAGCAGTTCGGCTATCACGACATCGAGCGGCATTTCGGCGTGAGACCTGAGCGCTTCGCCGACTATCTCGCGCTCACCGGCGATGAGGTGGACAACATTCCCGGCGTGCCGGGCATCGGGCATCGCACCGCCGCCTGCCTCATGCGCTCCTTCAGCTCGCTCGATGAGCTGTACGGTGACCTGGCGCGGGTGGCGCACCTGAAGCTGCGCGGCGCGGGAACCCTGGGGGCGCGCCTGAGCGAGCATCGCGAGTCGGTGTATCTCGCGCGCCGGCTCACGCGCATCGCCTGCGATCTCTCGCTCGAGGTCGCGGCGCCCGGGCTCAGGCGCCGCCTGCCCGACATGCCGGCGCTCTCGGACCTGTACGACCGACTCGGCTTCGGACCGTTCCTGCGCCGCCAGGGCGAGCGGCTGGCGCACTTGCCCGCCCTCTGAGTGCGCCGCGCAGCGTGAGATGGAGCGCTTTGCGGCCATCGCCCGGGAGATCGGCGCGCTGACCGGCACGCGCTGCGCGCCGGCGCCGGAGCGGCGCGTGTCGGGCGGCAGCATCAACGAGTGCTACCGCTGGCCCGGGGATGCGGGCCCGATGTTCGTGAAGCTCGCCCCGCCCGAGGCGCGCACCATGTTCGCGGCCGAGGCAGCCGGGCTCGCCGAGCTCGAGCGCTCGCACACGGTGCGCGTGCCGCGGGTGCTGGCGGGCGGGCACACGCAGTGCGCCGCGTTCCTGGCGCTCGAGTGGATCGAGACCGGCGCGGCGGGGCCGGAGTGCGAAGCGCGCCTGGGGAGGCAACTCGCCGCGCTGCACGGCGTCACGGCGCCGCGCTTTGGCTGGGTGCGCGACAACACCATCGGCCGCACGCCGCAGGTGA
>VBNH01000167.1 GCA_005878095.1 Gammaproteobacteria bacterium
CGGGCAGGTGAAGCTGTTCACCGCCTCGGTCGTGCTGTTCGTCATCGCCTCCTTCCTGTGCGCCCTCGCGCCGAGCCTGTCGCTCCTGGTGCTGTTCCGGGTGCTGCAGGGCGCGGTCGCAGGCCCGATGATTCCCTTGTCGCAGTCGCTGCTGCTGGCGAGCTACCCGAAGAGCCGCGCAGGCATGGCGCTCGCCATGTGGGCCATCACGACGCTCGTGGCGCCGGTGGTCGGACCGGTGCTCGGCGGCTGGATCACCGACAACATCTCCTGGCCGTGGATCTTCTACATCAACGTACCGGTGGGCATCGGCGCGGCGCTCGTGACCTGGGGGATCTATCACAAGCGCGAGACCCCGACCGCGAAGGTGCCGGTGGACACGGTGGGCCTGGGGCTGCTCGTGATCTGGGTCGGCGCGCTGCAGGTGCTGCTCGACCAGGGCAGGGATCTCGACTGGTTCAACTCCACGGCCATCGTCGCGCTCGCCTGCGTCGCGGTGGTGGGATTTGTGGTGTTCCTCATCTGGGAGCTCACCGAGGAGCATCCGATAGTCGACCTGTCGCTGTTCCGCTCGCGTAACTTCTCGGTGAGCACGGTCGCCATGCTGTTCGCATACGGGCTGTTCTTCGGTAACGTCGTGCTGCTGCCGCTGTGGCTGCAGCAGTACATGGGTTATACCGCGACGCTGGCGGGCTGGGTGCTGGCACCGGTCGGCTTCCTGGCCATCGTGCTCACTCCAGTCGTCGGGCGCTTCGTCGATCGCGTCGATCCGCGCATCCTGGTGACGATCTCGTTCGCGGTGTTTGCGCTGGTGCTGTTCATGCGCGCCGATTTCAACACCAACGCGACCATCGGCACGCTGATGCTGCCGACTGTGATTCAGGGCGCAGGCATGGCGACCTTCTTCATTCCGCTGGTGTCGATATCGCTCTCCGGGATGCGGCCGGAGCGCATCCCGGCGGCCTCCGGGTTGTTCAACTTCGCGCGCATCACGGCCGGATCATTCGGCACGTCCATCACCACGACACTGTGGGACCGGCGCGCCACGCTCCACCACGCCCAGCTCATCGAGCACCTCACGCCCAACGATCCGGTGACGGCGCAGGCGCTCGGCAACCTGCACGCCGGCGGCATGGGGACCGACCAGAGCTACGCGCTGCTCAATCGCATGGTCGACTCGCAGGCGTTCATGCTCTCCGCGAACGACATCTTCTATGTGTCGGGGCTGCTGTTCCTCGGCCTGATCTTTCTGGTGTGGCTGGCGCGGCCGTTGCGTGGCGGCCTGGGCGCGGCGTCCGCCTCCGGAGCCCACTGACCCACGCATGGGCTAACGCGCCGCGCGCAGGATTCTCGGCGGCAGGAGCCAGATGAGCTGACCGCGCCCGGCGCGCGCCGAACCCTGGAAGGCGAGCAGGGCAACAGCCATTTTCCGCAACTCGAACGCCGCGGCTCCCACCCCGCCCGGCAGGCACGCCGCGAGCAGCCGCCCGAGAGCGGGCTGGTGCCCGACCACGGCGAGGCGCCGGTTCCGAGTGCGGGTCAGCAGCGCCAGCAGGCCTTCGGGGGATGCCCCGGGCAGCAGCTGCGCGCACGTTGTGGCCTCGGGCCACCCGGCGAACCGAGTCAGGATCGCCGCGGTCTGCCGGGTGCGGCGCAGCGGACTCACGAGCACCTGCGCCGGGGGTCGTGTGATGCGCTTCAGTCCCAGCGCCGCCTTGCGGGCACGCGCCGCGCCCTGCGGCGACAGCGGGCGCTCGGCATCGTCCGGCCAGCGGCTGGCGCTGTGTTCGAAGGCGATGGCGTGTCGGACGACCAGCAGCTGCATGCGCGTGGGTCCGCGTCAGCGTCAATGCTTGATCGGGCCCGCTTGCGGCTCCGGCGCATGCCGCAAGGGGACGGCGGCGATGGCTGCCTCTTCCGCGCGGCCGAGCTCGGGCGCGCGGTTGCTCGCCCCGCAGGCCGTCTCGCTCAGTTGCTCGAGCCGGGCGCGCAACGCTCGCCAGCGCCTGCCCCGGACCTTGCGCCAGGATCGGGTGAGGGTCTTGCGCGCCTGCGCGGTCGTGCCGGCATGGTGCTCGGCAAGCCGCCCCATCAGGAACAGCGTGGCCGCCGGCAGCCCGTTCGCGGGGTCGGCGGCGAGGGCGGCCAGGCGATTCCTCGCCATGTGGGCGTCCTGATGCGCACCGAGTGTCTCCTGCAGGCGGCGCAACGCCTTGAGCGTCTCTTCCGCAGGTTTGCCGAACAGGGCCGCGCCGGATTCGATCGCGTAGCGCAACTGCTTGGCGCGGCGGCGAACGGCGTGGTGGTCCTCCATCGAGGAGCTGGTATCCAACCTGCGGACGGACTTTCTGAGCTTGCGAAAGCGGCTGCGCACGCGTTCCGGCATGACCACCCTCGCAGCCTCGGCGAGCGCCCCGTTGCCAGCCGGGGCCTGGGCGCTCGCGAGGCTCAAGGTTCCAAGCCAGCGCCGCGTGGGCTCGCAGTCCAGCGCCCGGACCATGCGCGCGCGCGCCCGCACGCGCTCCGCCTCGAGGCGCGCTCTGAGAGGTTCAGCCGCGGTACGCTCCTCTGCGGGCAACCCGGCGCAGTAGTGGGCGAGCTGCGCGAGCTGCACGTCGAGGTCGCGCGCCGCTCCCAGGGTGCGCAGCACGGTCTTGGCGGTCCTGCGCGCGCGCGCGAGCGCCGGCGGCAGCTGCTGTCTGAACAGACCAAGGGTCGCGTCGATACGGCGTGCGGTGACGCGCAGCTGGTGCAGCGCTTCGGGATCATGCCCCAGGCGCGCGCCGGGCTCGTGCACGTGCCACGCGGCCAGCAAGCGGCGCAACTCCACGAGCGCCACCTCGCTCGCCGTGGTGCCGATGTCGAACTCAGACAGGCCGGCGCGCGCCAGCGCGACGGCAGGTTTCATATCCACCGGACTGCCGGGGGCAGCCGATTCGCCCTGGCGGGTGCTGACCGGACCCTTCATCGATGGCCTGACGAATGCGGGGACGTTTTCGCGAGTGTAACAAAGGCGGGCCGGGCAGGTCCTCGGCCCGTCAGCTGCGCCGCAGCGACGAGCACTGCAAATTGACGCTCCCTGAGTCACTTACGTATGATTCGCGCCCCCGTGCTGCGGGGCCGGCGAGGGGCCGCCGTGAAAGTCGTGCCCGTAGCTCAGGCGGATAGAGCATCGGCCTTCTAAGCCGAGGGTCGCAGGTTCAAGTCCTGCCGGGCACGCCAGCCGCACGACGAGGGACCGGACGGTGGACGTAGCTCAGTTGGTAGAGCCCCGGGTTGTGATCCCGGTTGTCGTGGGTTCGAGTCCCATCGTCCACCCCAATAAACCAGGGCCGTTAGCTCAGCTGGTAGAGCAGGAGACTCTTAATCTCTTGGTCGTAGGTTCGATCCCTACACGGCCCACCAATCTTGCGAACATTGCTTGCTAGCAGGCTTTATCCAAAATAGTGGTCATGAAATTCCTGGATCCAGATACCGAGAGCGCTGTACGCGACTTCCTGGCGCGGATTCCCGCTGATATACAACTGGATCGAGCGATACTGTTTGGCTCGCGCGCACGCGGAGAGCACAGGCCGGATAGCGATGCTGATGTCGCCTTGATCCTTTACCAACGTGGCAACGATGGGAAAACATTGATGATGCTCGCTGGACTGGCCTATTACGCGTATCTCGACACCGGGATCATGGTGCAACCGGTTCCCATTGCAATCGAAGACTGGCTAAATCCGGCACAGTTCCCCAGGCCAGGGTTCCTCAGGAATATCGAGCGCGAAGGGATAGTGCTGTGAAGATGGCGCCGTTCGCGCGGGCGTTGGTGCGAAAAAGCAAACGGGCCTAAAAGTTGCCGGGCTCGCTTTAGATGCAGGCGACAACGACAGCGCGGTTAGCAGATGCTATTACGCGATGTTTGACATCGCGTGCGCGGCACTTCTGCGCGCCGGCGTTGCCGAAGACAAGCTGCCGCGGACGCATAACGGGCTTGTCGAAGCCTTCCGCAAGCACGCAGTTCAATCAGGACAGATTGACCGTGAACTCGGAGCCGAATTGAGCCGTATAGAATCCCTGCGAATAAAAGCGGACTACACCGGAGCCGAAATTGAATTAGAGGAGGCGCTGGAGGTTGTCCGGAAAGCCGAACTGTTCGTTCAAACCGTCGAGCGCGTATTTGGTCTTGGGGAGCAATATCGCGCGGCAGGATTACAGGATGACAAACCAGATCCTGACGACAAGATTTCAGAACCCGGTGTCGCCACAGCACCGGTCTGCGCAGAGGAGCAGAGGCGCCAAGCTCGTGAGAACTGGTTGCGTTTCCGTCAACAACAGACTCAAGGTGCAAAGCGTGTGGAACCGCGCAGCGTCTCCGATCGTGGCGCCGAAGAGAATCGAAGCCCATCGCTAGGCGACGATGAATAGTGCACCCGGTGGTGCTTTCCAGCGCTCGAGCGCATCGTTGGGGTCGCGCGAAGCCCATCGCTAGAAGGGCATTAAGGTTCGGTATAATAATCAGTCAGTTACAAGATCGATACCCGCCGTGACCACGAGGCGCAGTGCTGCGCGGGCGGCAGGTTGCCATCGGCTATAATGCGAGTCACCCCGACGCACGGCCGGCAGGTGTGGCCGCATCCGGCTCGTCCGGTGCGCACGGCACGGGCGAAAGTGGCGGAACTGGCAGACGCGCTGGACTTAGAATCCAGTGGGGAAACCCGTGAGAGTTCGAGTCTCTCCTTTCGCACCAGTTCTCCTTAGGCTTCACTAGAACGGTCGCTGGCTCGGGGCTCAAGGCCCGGAGCCGAGGTTTGTTCGATGGAAGTTTCTCTTTCCGACACGGGTGGCTTGTCACGGCGCCTGGAAGTGGCGGTGCCGGCCACCGAAGTGACGAACGAGGTGCAGCAGCGCCTGAAGCGCCTGTCGCGCACCGCGCGCCTGAAGGGCTTTCGCCCGGGCAAGGCGCCGCTGGCGGTCATCACCAAGCAGTTTGGCGAGCAGGTGCGCGCCGAGGTGCTGAGCGACCTGGTACGCAGTTCCTTTGCACAGGCCGTGACCCAGGAGAAGCTCCGGCCGGCCGGCGGGCCGCGCATCGAGCCGATTGCGACGGGGCCGGAGACCGGCCTGAAATATGCCGCCCATTTCGAGGTGCTGCCCGAGGTCCGGGTGAACCCGCCGGAAGCCCTGGCGATCGAGCGGCCGGCGGCCGCGGTGTCCGAGACGGATGTGGACGCGATGATCGAGAACATGCGCCGGCAGCGCCCGGTGTTCACCCCCGTCGAACGGGCGGCGCGCGACTCCGATCGCGTGGTGTTCGACTACCAGGCGCGCATCGGCGGCAAGCCCTTCGAGGGCAGCGATCTCACCGATGTGAGGATCGTGCTGGGCACGCACCAGGCGATGCCCGAGCTCGAGGAGGGCCTGAAGGGGGTGCGCGCCGGCGAGCGGCGCACCGTCAGCGCGCTTTTCTCCGCCGGCCATCCGAACAAGAAGCTCGCCGGGCAGTCCGCCGAGCTGCATCTGTCCATTAAGGCGGTCGAGGAACACTCCCTTCCGGCGGTCGACGACGAATTCTTTCGCGCGTACGGTGTCGAAGAGGGCGGTTTGGCGGAAATGCGCGCCGAGGTTCGCAAGAGCATGGAGCGCGAGCTGGCCGAGGTGATTCGCGGCCGGGTGCGCGCGCAGGCGCTCGATGCTCTGTACCAGGACAACCCCGTGGATGTGCCGCG
Organism: Gammaproteobacteria bacterium; assembly: GCA_005878095.1. Classification (GTDB taxonomy): domain Bacteria; phylum Pseudomonadota; class Gammaproteobacteria; order Steroidobacterales; family Steroidobacteraceae; genus 13-2-20CM-66-19. The sequence goes on from VBNH01000167.1 coordinate 5,715, forward strand.
CGCCCTGATCGAGGAGCAAGTGCAGCAGCTGCAGATCGACACCGCGCGGCGTCTGGGGATTCGCGACGCGAGTCAGCTGCCGCGGCGCGAGGTGTTCGAGGAGCCGGCGCGCCGGCGTGTGGCACTGGGACTCCTGGTCGCACAGATCGTGCAGACCCAGGGCATTAAAGTGGACCGCGAGCGCGTGCAGGCGCGGGTGATGGAGCTTGCCGAAGGGTACCCCAATCCCGAGGAGGCGCGGCGGGCGTACCAGCACAACAGGGACGCGATGCGCACCATCGAATCCGCGGTCCTCGAGGACCAGGTGGTGGACTGGGTGCTCGCGCGCGCGCGCGTCACGGAGCGGGCCATGACCTTCAGCGAACTCACCGGCTTCGGCAAGTCTGAGGCCGATCAGGAGCCTCAGCATCAGCACGAACCCCGGCACGACCCCCAGTACGAACCCCAGCAGCAACAGGCGGGCGAAACATGAACGAACGTGGCTTGAATCTGGTCCCCATCGTGGTCGAGCAGACCGCGCGGGGTGAGCGGGCTTATGACATCTACTCGCGCCTGCTCAAGGAGCGCGTGGTGTTCATCGTGGGTGCGGTCGATGACTACATAGCGAACATCGTGGTCGCGCAGATGCTGTTCCTCGAGTCCGAGAATCCGGAGAAGGACATCGCGCTGTACATCAATTCCCCGGGCGGGGTGGTGAGCGCGGGACTGGCGATCTACGACACCATGCAGTTCGTCAAGCCGGACGTTTCCACCATCTGCATCGGACAGGCGGCCAGCATGGGCGCCGTGCTGCTCGCCGGCGGCGCGCGCGGCAAGCGCTACTGCCTGCCGCACGCGCGCGTGATGATTCACCAGCCCCTGGGCGGATTTCAGGGGCAGGCGGCCGATATGGAGATCCACGCCCGGGAGATGCTCGAGACGCGCGACCGGCTCAACAAGATCCTCGCCAAGCACACCGGCCAGAGCGTCGAGCGCATCAAGCAGGATACCGACCGCGACCGCTTCATGGACTGGAACGAGGCGGTCCGCTACGGGCTGATCGACAAGGTGCTGGAGCAGCGCGGCGAACTGCCGGCCCCGACCCCCGGAAAGCCCGCCTGACTTGCCCTATTGCGGCAGCCGAAGCCGAGCAAATGTCAAAGAGGTGAACTACGTCATATAACTCGCGTGCGTAGAACTACTTAGCTGTGCCGCAGCTCTTTGCTTCATGGCCGGACCCCGTGCTATAAGAAACTGGCGTTCGACGTGGCTCGAGAAGTAGCGCGACGTGAGTTTATGAGAGACCTCGATGAGTGAAGACTCCCGCAGCCGTCATGATGACGGCAAGCTCCTGTACTGCTCCTTCTGCGGGAAGAGTCAGCACGAGGTCCGCAAACTGATCGCCGGCCCCTCGGTGTTCGTGTGCGACGAATGCGTCGAGCTGTGCAACGACATCATCCGTGAGGAGCTCGAGGACCGCGCCGAACGCGCGCGCGACAAGCTCCCCAAGCCCCACGAAATCAAGAAGGTTCTCGACGAGTACGTCATCGGCCAGGAGCGCGCCAAGAAGGTGCTCTCGGTCGCGGTCTACAATCACTACAAGCGCCTGCAGACCCGCACCGCCGCCTCGCGCTCCAAGGACGATGTCGAGATCGCCAAGAGCAACATTCTGCTGATCGGCCCGACGGGGTGCGGCAAGACCCTGCTCGCCGAGACGCTGGCGCGCCTCCTGAACGTGCCGTTCACCATTGCCGACGCGACCACGCTCACCGAAGCCGGCTACGTCGGCGAGGACGTCGAGAACATCATCCAGAAGCTGCTGCAGAAGTGCGATTACGACGTCGAGAAGGCGCAGACCGGCATCGTCTACATCGATGAGATCGACAAGATCTCGCGCAAATCGGACAATCCCTCGATCACCCGCGACGTCTCGGGCGAGGGCGTGCAGCAGGCGCTGCTGAAGCTCATCGAGGGCACGATTGCCTCGGTGCCGCCGCAAGGCGGCCGCAAGCACCCGCAGCAGGAATTCCTGCAGGTCGACACCAGCAATATCCTGTTCATTTGCGGCGGTGCCTTCGCGGGCCTCGAGAAGATCATCCTCAACCGCACTCAGAAGAGCGGTATCGGCTTCACCTCCGAGGTGCGCGACATCAATCACCGCCCGCACGGGAGCGATCTGTTCCACGACGTCGAGCCCGAGGACCTGATCAAGTACGGCCTGATCCCGGAGTTCGTCGGGCGTCTGCCGGTGGTGGCCACCCTCGATGAGCTCGATGAGCAGGCCCTGGTCTCGATCCTCACCGAGCCGAAGAACGCGCTCACCAAGCAGTACCGGCGCCTGTTCGAGATGGAGGGAGCCGAGCTCGAGTTCCGCGACGAGGCGCTGCGCGCGGTGGCGCACCGCGCCATGCAGCGCAAGACCGGCGCGCGGGGCCTGCGCACCATCCTCGAGACCGTGCTCCTCGATACCATGTACGAGCTGCCCTCGATGCGCAACGTCTCCCGGATTGTGATCGACGAGACGGTCATCGAGGGGCAGACCAAGCCCTACGTCGTCTACGGCTCCGATGACGGGCGGCTGGCGAGCGTCGATGAGCCGCGCCGCGCCTCCGGCTCGAACCATCACTGACCCGGCCTGGCCCGCGTTGCCGCCAGCGCGCCGCTCCTGTGAGGCGCGTCACTCTTGAAACGCGGTCCCGCAGCCTCATTTCCCGCTACACTAGGCCATAAACGCCGTCGGCCGGGGTTCTGACAGACGCCCGGCCGTGTCCCACCGTCACCGAGGGCTTGAGCGTGTCCGAACCGACTACCCCTGCGACTCCGATTCCCGCCGCGCTCGAAAACGTGCCGGTGCTGCCGCTGCGCGACGTGGTGGTTTACCCCCATATGGTGATTCCGCTGTTCGTCGGGCGCGAGAAGTCCATCCAGGCGCTGGATGTGGCCATGCGCACCGACAAGCGCATCATGCTGGTGGCGCAGAAACAGGCCGATGTCGACGATCCCAAGGGGGACGACCTGTACCGCATCGCCACGGTCGCGACGATTCTGCAGCTGCTCAAGCTTCCCGACGGCACCGTGAAGGTGCTGGTCGAGGGCGTCGACCGCGCCCGCATCGAGAAACTGCACGCCGGCGAGTACTACTCCGCGGATGCGACGCTGCTGCCGGATGCGGAGAGCTACGACGAGAAGGAGCTCGACGTGCTGGCGCGCTCGGTCATTTCCCAGTTCGAGCAGTACGTGAAGCTCAACAAGAAGGTGCCGCCCGAGGTGCTCACCGCGCTCGCCGGCATCGAGCAGGCCGGGCGCCTGGCCGACACCGTGGCGGCGCACATGTCGCTGAAGCTCGCCGAGAAACAGAAG
>VBNH01000175.1 GCA_005878095.1 Gammaproteobacteria bacterium
CCCGGGGTCAGCAGATACGGTTCGGAAGTCATCGGATTGCTCACTCAGAGAAGGGTGTGTCAGTGAATTCCCGCAGGCTGCGCCGGGGCTGCGTCAGCGCCGTCACGTGCTGCGCCCCAGGAGCGACGCTGCCTCGCCCGCCATTACGCTGGCCTCGTCGACGCGAATGACTTCGACCGCGGCCCGACTGCCCGGCGCGGCAATGCTCGCATCGATCCCCGCACTCGCGTCGTTGGCTTGCCCGTTGAGCTCGATGCCAATCCATTCCAAGCCGCGCAGGATCCGGGCGCGTATCGGCGGGGAGTGCTCACCAATGCCGCCCCCGAAAGCGATCACATCGACCCCGCCGAGTTCACTCATATACGCCGCCACATAGTGCCGGGCACGCCGACAGAATATCTCGATCGCCAGCGCGGCACCCGCATCGCCGCCGCGCTCGAGCGAGAGCAGCTCGCGCATGTCGGCGCTGCGGCCGGAGAGGCCGAGCAGGCCACTGTCGGCATTCAGCTGGCGGCGCATTTCCGCCGCGGACAGGCCGCCGCGCTCCATGACGTAGAGAAGCGCGCCGGGATCCACGTCCCCCGAGCGCGTACCCATGACCAGACCCTCGAGTGGCGTGAATCCCATGCTGGTCGCAACCGCGCGCTCATCGAGGGTGGCGGTCACAGAACAGCCGCGTCCAAGCTGCAGGCTGATGACCCGGCTGGTGGGCCGGCCGGCCGGCACGCGCGCGCGCGCCGCGTGGCAGAGGTAGCGGTGCGCGGTGCCGTGAAACCCGTAGCGTCGCACGCCAAAGGCCTCATGCCAGCGCTTCGGGACCGCATAGCGACGGGCCGCCTCCGGGAGCTCGGCGTAGTAGGCGGTGTCGAACACGCCCACCACGGGGAGCGTGCCGAGCCGCGCCCGTACGGCCGCGATGACCGCCAGGGCGGGCGGATTGTGCAGCGGAGCGAGCACGTTTAGCTCGGCGAGTGCCGCAAGCTGCGAGTCACCGAGGCGCGTGGTCGCCCGGAAGCTCTCACCCCCATGCACAACGCGGTGCACGGTCGCATCGAGCCCGCCGAGCAGGTCGCGACCGTGCACGGTGGCCGACAGCCACGCCAGCACGAAGTCAGCGGCCTCGGCGAGTGTGCGAATCGGCGCTGGCCTGGGGGGCGCCGGCTCGCTGGTCTGCAGCGCGAACTGCCCCGACCCGTCGGCCAGATCCACGAAAGCGCCGGCCTTGAGCCGGCGTGCAGGTCCTTCGCTCATCTGCATCAGATCGAACTTGAGCGATGAGCTGCCGGCGTTGAAAACGAGCAGCCGCATCAGGACCCCTGCGCCGCTGCCGGGTGTACGCGCGCGAGGCGGCGCAGCGCGTAGGCGCTGAGGAGCACCACCACGCTCATGAGACCGAATACCAGGGAGGCGCGCTGCTCGGGAATGACGGACATCGCCGCCACGATCGCGAGCATCGCCACGATCGCGAGGCGCGTGAGCCACGGGTAGCCCCACATGCGCATCCGCAGCCGTTCGGGCATCTCCTGCTCGAGACGCCGGCGCAGCCGCAGCTCGCTGACTGCGATCAGGACGTAGACGAAGATCGCGACGGTACCGTAGGAATTGACCAGAAACGCGAAGATCCTGTCGGGCGACAGGTAACTCATCGCGACGGTGACATAGCCGAAGGCCGTACTCGCGAGGATTGCGGCGAGCGGCACGCCACGCTTGTCGAGCTTCGCGATCAGCGCGGGTGCATCCCGACGCCGGGCGAGCGCCATGAGCATTCGCGAAGCGGCGAACAGGCCGGAGTTCAAAGCGGACAACACCGCCGTGAGTATCACGATACTCATCACCGTTGCCGCCGCCGGGATCCTCAGCACCTCCATGACGCTGACGTACGGCCGCGCCATGCGCGTCGGGTCGTTCCAGGGCACGATGGCGACCACCAGGAAAATCGAGCCGATATAAAACACGAGCGTCCGCCAGATCACCGACTGCGTGGTCTCCGCGACGGCCTTCTCCGGTTCCGCGGACTCGGCGGCGGCGATGGTGACGATTTCGGCGCCGAAATAAAATCCGGTCGCCGCGACCGCTCCGGTGAGCACCGGGACGATGCCATTGGGCATGAAACCGCCATGCGCCGTAAGCTGCAGCACCCGTTCCCCGGCCCCGGGCCAGGCACCCAGCGCGAACAGGGCGCCGGCGCAAAGAAACGCGACGATGGCGGCGACCTTGATCGAGGCGAACCAGAACTCCGCCTCGCCGTAGGAGCGCACCGACAGCAGATTCACGATGGTGAACAGCCCCATGAGTGCGAGCGTGAACTGCCAGGGCGCGATCGTCGGCCACCACGTTGCGAGGATCTTGGCGCCCGCGACCGCTTCGAGGCCGACGACGATCACCCAGAAATACCAGTACATCCAGCCGGTCAGAAACCCCGCCAGCTCTCCGAGCGCCAGACGGTTGTACTCGTAGAACCCGCCGATCGCGGGGTAGGCGATCGCCATTTCCCCGAGCATGCGCATCACCAGCACGACCAGCGTGCCGGTCAGGGCGAACGAGACTACGGCGGCGGGACCGGCGGAGGCGATGACCACCCCGCTGCCGACGAACAGGCCGGCACCGATCACGCCGCCGAGCGCGATCATATGCATGTGCCGCCGCTGCAGCGCGCGACGCAGCCCGCTCGCGCCTGAGTCTGGCGCAGTCATCGGCGGCACCGCGGCTGGATGCTGCACGCAGGTCGCGTCACATGAATTTCTGGTATTTCGCCAGGTGCCGCACCGGCTTCGACAGGGCGTCACGGCGGAACGGGTCGCCGAGCTCCTGCGTCACCATCACTTCCAGCACGGTCGTCTTGCCGGCGCTCTGCGCCGCAGCCGCGGCGCGCAGCGCGGGGGCGACGTCGGCGAGCCGCTCGAGGGTGACGCCATCGCAGCCGAACGCGCGCGCCACGGCGGCCCAGCTCGGGTTTTGCAGATTGACCCCCTGGTAGCGCCGCGAGTAGAAGTCGACGTGATTCTTCTTCTCCGCGCCCCACTGTTCATTGTTGAAGACGATCACCGTCACGCCGATCTTCTCGCGCACGCAGGTGAGCAGCTCGTTGAAGCTGATGCCCCACGCGCCGTCGCCCACGTAGGCGAACGCCGGACGCTCGGGTGAGGCGACCTTCGCGCCACAGATCACCGGAAACGCATAACCGCAGTTGCCGAAGCTCATGGCCGCGAACATCGACCGCGGCCGCTCGAAACGCAGATAGGAGTTGGCCACCGAGCAGATGTTGCCGATGTCCGTTGACACCATGGCATCCGCGGGCATGGCCTGCTCGAGTGAGCGCAGTACCTCACGCGGGTGCAGCCGCCGGGAGTTGGCCGCTACTTCGAGCGAGTACGGATCGCGCTCGTGGGTCCAATCCCTGAGTTCCGCTTCCCAGGTCGTCTTTTCGGCGGCGATGCGTGCCAGGCGCGCGGTGCGGCTCGCCGCGCCGGTGAGCCGCCGCTCCTTGAGGCGTGCTACCAAAGCAGCGGCGGCGGCGCGGGCGTCGGCCTGAATTCCCACCGAGATCGGCTTGACGAGCCCCAGCATCCGCGGGTCGCTGTCAATCTGGATGATCTTCGCCTGCTTGGGCCAAT
>VBNH01000064.1 GCA_005878095.1 Gammaproteobacteria bacterium
CTTCTCACGGTGCGCGCGCGAGATAAGCGGTCCCAGGTCCGCGCCCTCGTACGGCCCGCCGATCTTGAGCGCGCGCGCCCGTGCGGTGAGCGCCTCCACGAAGCGCTCGAAGATCGGGCGCTCGACGTAGACGCGCTCCGAGCACAGGCACACCTGCCCGCAGTTGGAGAACACCGAGCGCATCGTGCCGCTCACGGCCGCATCGAAGTCCGCGTCTGCAAACACCACGGCGGCATTCTTGCCGCCGAGCTCGAAAGACAGCGCCTTCACCGAGTCCGCGGCGCTTCTCATGATGGCCGCGCCGGTCGCCGACTCACCGGTGAAGGCAACGGCATTCACATCCGGGTGGCGGACCAGCGCCTCGCCGGTGGAGCCGGGCCCGAAACCGTGCACCAGGTTGAAAACCCCGGGGGGCACGCCGGCCTCCTGCATCACCTCCGCGAGCAGTGCCGCCGAGGAGGGGGTCTCCTCCGAGGGCTTGGCGACCACGGCATTGCCGCACGCCAGCGCGGGGGCGACCTTCCAGGTCATGAGCAGGAACGGCAGGTTCCACGGCACGATGACCGCCACCACACCCAGGGGCTTGTGCACCGAGTAGTTGAGCGCGCCGCGGCCATCGGGTGTGCCCATCTCGAAGCACTCCGAGCCGCGCGCCAGCGCGAAATCCGCATAGGCGCGGAAGTTGGCCGCGCCGCGCGGGATGTCGAGCGAGCTCGCCTGTTGCAGCGTCTTGCCGGTGTCGGCGATTTCGGCGCTCACGAACTCGGCGAAACGCTGCTCGATGCGCTCCGCCACCTTGCGCAGCAGCGCGCAGCGCTCCGGCGTCGACAGGCGCGCCCACGGCCCGCGCAGCGCGGCACGCGCGGCCTGCACGGCGCGGTCGACGAGCGCAGCGTCCGCCTCGGTGACCGTGCAGTTGACGGCGCCGTTGACGGGGTTGATGTTCTCGAACGCGCGTCCCTGGCGCACGAACTCGCCCCCGACGAGGCAGGGGAGCTGGCGGCCGGTAAAGGGGTACGGGTGGACTTCGCTGGGCATCCGGTGTGCGCGTCGGGACTTGAGCGGTGCGCTGGCGGCGATTGTAGGAGCGGGTGGCACCCAAGGAATAATCGTATTTTGCCCCTCAGCTATACAGTTCTTCTATATCAAAGTCGGCAGGTGACCCCGCCACGCACAGTGGCGTCGGGGGGCAGCGGGTGCGCTCGTGCCTTGGCTCGCCTCCTGGCTCGCCTCAGCTCCTTGTCCCGAGCAGCCGCTCGCGGCGCGCGAGACTCTCGGCGCTCCAGACCTCGCTCCGCCGGTAGTACTGGCTCACGGCGCGCGCACCGGCGGGGATCACGACCCAGGGCTGCTTCGACTCGGTGTAGATGTGGATATCGGGCTGAAGGCGATCCGGCTCATCGAGCGTGCCTACGCGCACGAAGCGCAGCGCATCCCCCGCGCCGGCGTAGGTGCTCCAGAGGGCCACACGGCACGCCGGGCAGCGGGCGATCTTCTGGCCCTTGCCGCTGTTGCTCGGCGTCATCACGAGCTCGGGACTTCCCTGAAGGAGCACCACGCGATCGGCCTCGATAACGGCGTTGAGCGCAAAGGAAGCGCCGCTCTCGCGCTGGCACCAGCGGCAATGACAGCAGTGCACGACGAGTGGCCGGCTGTTGAGCGAAAACCGCACCGCGCGGCAGGTGCAACCGCCTTCGGCGAAGGATGACTGTGCCTCGCTCATGCAGGCATACGAATGCGCAACGCCGCACCCGGCCGCCGGACCCGGCCCTGGATCCCAACCGCGGGCGGCGTGCCGCGCGCGCTAGTGAGCCGTGCCGCCGCTGCCGCTCAGGCAATCCTTCATGAAGGCCTTGCGGCCGGCGCCCTTCAGCCCCTTGGTCGTCGCGTCGGCGCTGCAGGTCTTCATTTTCTGCTGCTGGCTGTTGCTCGTCGTGGCGGCCGGCGCCGTCGCGGCGCCCGAGGTGGCCGCCGTGCTCTTCTCGGACAGACAGCTCTTCATGAAGGTCTTGCGGTCGGCCCCCTTCAACCCCTTGGCCGTCGCGTCCGCGTTGCAGCTCGTCATCTTCTCGTGCTGGCTGTTCTCATGCGAAGCCTGGGCGACGGCCTGACCGGCCACGATCGCGAGTGCCGCACCCATCGCCACCAGCCATCTCGTGCGTCTCATACCGACTCCTTTCGCGAACAGGAAACGGCCGTATCCTAACCCCAACGCGGGCCCTACTCCATGTCCGGATAGGGTCCGCGACCGCCCTCGGCAATGAAACGCTCGATCCGGGCCTGCAGCACCGGCAGCGGCACCGAGCCGAGCTCCAGCACCGCGTCGTGAAAGGCGCGCACGTTGAAGCGCTCGCCGAGCGCTTGCTCCGCGCGCGCGCGGCCGTCGAGAAACGCGCGCTCGCCCAGGTAGTACGACAGCGCCTGCCCCGGCCAGGCGATGTAGCGATCCACCTCGGTGTCGATCTCGCGCTCGGGGAGCGCCGTGTACTGCCTGAAGTACTCGATCGCCCGCTCGCGCGTCCAGCCCTGGGCGTGAATGCCCGTGTCCACGACCAGGCGCGCGGCGCGCCAGATCTGGTAGCCGAACATGCCGAAGCGCTCGTAAGGGGTGTCGTACAGTCCCATCTCGAGTCCCAGCTGCTCGCAATACAGCGCCCAGCCTTCGCCGTAGGCGGAGAGGTAGGTGAGCTGGCGGAACATCGGCTGGTCCTTGTGCTCCATCGCGATGGGTATCTGAAAGGCGTGCCCGGGCGCGGACTCGTGCAGCGTCAGGGCAGTGAGGTTGTACAGCGGCCGGCTCGGCAGGTCGTAGGTATTGAGCAGATATATCCCTGCCCCGCCGCGCCCCGCGGTATAGAAGGGCGCCAGGTCCTCGGGCACCGGCTTGATGGCGAAGCGCGCCCGCGGCAGGTAGCCGAAGAACTGCGCCGCCTTGCCGTCGAAGCGTTTCGCCGCCCACGCGGCGTGCATCAGCAGCTCCTCGGGCGAGCGGGCGTAGAAGCGCGGGTCGGTGCGCAGGAACCTGAGGAACGCCGGGAAGTCGCCCGCGAAGCCGGTCTCGCGCATGGCAGCGACCATCGCCTCGTGCAGCCGCTGCACCTCGGCGACGCCGAGCTGATGGATCGCGTCCGCATCCAGGTCGAGCGTCGTGAACTCGCGGATCTTCGCCCGATAGTAGTTCCTGCCGTCCGGCAGGTCGGCCGCCGCCAGTGTGGTGCGCATCCCCGGGACGTACTCGGTGCGCATGAATTGCAGCAGCTCCACGTACGCCGGCTGCACCACTTCGCGGATGGTCTTGAGGGCATCCGCGCGCAGACTCGCCTGCCTGGCGGCCGCTATGCCCGGCATGTCCCTGAAGGGGGTGTAGAAGAGACTGGCTGCGGGCGTCGCGTCCGTGACCGCGGTGATGGAAGTGTCGCGTCCCGCCATGGTGACGCGCGGCGGAGTGAAGCCGCGCCTCATGCCGGCGCGCATCTCCTCCATCTGCTCGTGGAAGTAACGCGGGATGTCGTGCATCTGCGCGATCCAGTGCTGGTAATCCACCAGGGTGCGGAACGGACGGCGCGCGGTGTAGCCGATATTCGTCCAGAAGGTCGTGTCGGAGTTGGCCGGCATCTCGAAGTCGCGGAAACGCTGATTGGCGATCAGGACCGCGATCTGTGCGCGGTAGATGTCGTAGTTGACCTGCTCCTTCGCCGACAGGCTCGCGCGCGGGATGGCCTCGACCCGGCGCAGCACGGCCTCCCAGTACTTGCGGCGCATGTCCTGCGTTGCCGCGTCCACCTTCGGCAGGTGATCGGCGAGCGGGCGGGTGCTGTCCTCGTCGTCGGGCAGCTGGTCGGTGCGCCACTTCCACTCGCTGCTGTAGATGGCGGCCAGGCGCTCGTCCGCCGCATGTTGCCGGGACTGCTGCGAGCAGCCGCTCAGCGCCGCGGCGAGCGCGGCGGCCACCGCGGGGACCAGCAAGCTGCGCATGAGATTCTCTCCACGCCCGGGACGGGCGCACTCACGAGGGGCGTGAGCATACTCGAACCGTTGCGCGTCGCTCACGCGATAAGGTACAAGCAACGGCCTATGTGGAAGTCGATTGCTGCGATCAGCTTCGGGGCAAGTCTGGGAGCGCTGCTGCGCTGGTGGCTCGGCCTGACGCTGAACGCGCACTTCCCCGCGATCCCGCCGGGCACGCTCGCCGCCAACCTGATCGGCGGCTACGTCGTCGGGGTTGCGGTGGCTTTCTTCGCGACCTACTCGGCGGTAGCGCCCGAGTGGCGGCTGTTGGTGATCACCGGGTTCTGCGGCGGGCTCACGACCTTCTCCACCTTCTCCGCGGAGGTCGTGACGCTCATGCAACAGGGACGGGCACTGTGGGCGCTGGGCGCGGCCGCGGCGCACCTGGCGGGATCGTTACTCATGACGTTTGCCGGCATCGGCACGGTCGTCCTATGCAAGGCTCATTCCTGAGATTCTACGTTCACGAGGGACAGCGGCATCAGCGGCGCCTGGTGTGGGAATGGCTGCTCGAGCAGGCCAATAGGCTCGGCATCCGTGGCGGCTCGGCCTTTCGCGCCATGGCCGGCTTCGGCCGCCACCATGTGCTGCACGAGAGTCACTTCTTCGAGCTCGCCGGCACCCTCACCGTGGAGGTGGAGTTCATCGTGAGCGACGAGGAGGCGGGCAAGCTCCTGGCGCTGCTGCAGGAGGAAAAGATCCGCCTGTTCTACGCGCGCGTTCCGGCGCTCTTCGGGGTGATCAACCCCGATGCCGCCGATCCGTCGGTGGAGGCTTAGCGTCGCAGATGCTTCGGGCGCCCGATGCTGTGCAGCGGCACGGCGCTCGAGCCGCCCAGGGTCGGGCGGCCGGCTTCGGCAGCGGCGAGCGGCTGACACTCCCTGAGCGTCGCGAGGCAGCGCTCGGCCAGCTCCTGGTATTCGCGCGTGCCGGTGGCTTTCCAGGCGAGTTCCTCGGGCGTCAGCGCACGCACGACGCGCGCCGGCACGCCGGTGACGAGCGAGCGCCGCGGCACGACGAAGCCGGCGCGTACGAAGCTTGCGGCGCCGACAAAGGCCTCCTCCTCCACCACCGCGTCATCCATGACGATCGCGCCGATGCCGATGAGTGCGCCCCGGCGTACCGTGCAGCCGTGCAACACCGCCCCGTGTCCGATATGGGCGTCCTGCTCGAGCAGGGTGTCCCGGGACGGAAAGCTGTGCAGCACGCAGCAGTCCTGCACGTTCGAGCCGGCGCCCAGGATGACGCGGCCGAAGTCTGCGCGCAGCGATGCGCCCGGGCCCACGTAACAGCGGGCCCCTACGATCACATCGCCGATCAGCACCGCCTGCGGATGCACGAACGCCGTCGGGTCGACGACCGGAACGAGTCCCTCCAGGCTGTACACCGGCATATGCCTACCTGCAGCGCGCGCGCATTCAGCCCGCACGCCCCTTGGCGAGCAAGGCGCGCACCGCGGCACGAAATTCCTCCGACTGCAGCTGGGTGGCGAAAATGCGCGCCTCCGCCTCGATTCGCGCCCGAACCTGCTCCGGGTCACCACGCAGCAGGCGCCGGGTGGCGAGCAGCGCGCCGCTGGGTTGCTGTGCCAGTGCCCGCGCCAGCGCGCGCGCCTCGGAAAGGAGCACGGCCTCCTCGACCACGCGGTTCACCAGGCCGAGCCTCTCCGCGGTGGCGGCATCGAACGGCTTGCCGAGCAACAGCAGCTCGGCCGCCCGCTGCTGACCCACCAGCCGCGGCAGCAGCAGCGAGCTGGCCGCTTCCGGCACCAGACCGAGGGCGACGAACGGCATCGACAGCTGCGCGCTGCGCGCCGCGACCACCAAGTCGCAGTGCAGCAGCAGCGTCACGCCGATGCCGACGGTCTGCCCGTGGACGGCGGCGAGCAGCGGCTTCTCGAAGGTCGCCAGGGTGTGCAGGAAACCCATCACGGGGTGCTCGGCGCTGAAGGACGGGCCGGTGAGGAAATCGTTGAGGTCGTTGCCGGCGCAGAAGCCGGCGCCCTCACCCGCGAGCAACACCGCCCGTACTGCCGCGTCCGCCTGCGCCTCGCGCAGGCCCCGGTCCAACGCCTCGTACATGGCGAAGGTGATGGCGTTGCGCTTCTCGGGACGATTGAAGCGCACCTCGCACACCCCATCGGCGCGCGAAATGAGGATCTGATCGCTCATGGTTGCGGCGGCGGCGCGTTGTGGGTGCGGAAATCAACATCGCTGTCCGCCGCCAGCCACACGAGCGCCGCCCAGGCGGCGACGTTCTGGTCGAGCTGCTCCTGGTCGACCTTGTCGAGGGTGTCGTCGGCGGTATGGTGGATGTCGAAATACGCACTCGCGTCCTGGTTGAGGACGAACGCCGGCACACCCGCCGCCACCGACGGGCCGACATCCGTGCCCGCCTCCTCTGGCGCTCGCGGGGCGGCGAGTACCCCGATGGGGCCGAGCACGCGCAGCGCCGTTTTTGCAAACTCGCCCTCCAGCACGGCCTGCGGCAGCCCGAGACGATAGACGCGCTCGGCACCGGAGTCGCTCTCTGCCGCGAGCACGTGGGTCGCGAGCTCCGCCTTGTGGTTGTCGACATAGGCATGGCCGCCGAAGGCGCCGTACGGTGCCACCGGCTGCGCCATTTCCTCGGAGCCGAACAGCACGACACGCACCGTGCGCTGCGGCCGCTGCGGGGCATCGCGGATGAGCGCCGCGGCCGCGGTGATGATCGCCATGCCGGTGCCGTCGTCGATGGCCCCGGTCCCCTCATCCCAGCTGTCCAGGTGCGCGCCGAGCAGCACCACTTCCTGGGGCCGCACGCGCCCGCGCACCTCGGCGACCACGTTCTGCGAATGCGCGTCCTGGACATAGGAGGCGCTCGAGTACAGGCGCACGCGCACCTTCTCCCCGAGCGCGGCGAGCCGCTCGATCTGATCGGCATCGGGGTTGCTGAGCGCGAACGCGGGCATCGGCACGCGTCCATCGACGTAGCGCGTCGTGCCGGTGTGCGCCAGGCGATGGCTGTCGGTGCCCACCGAGCGCAGCAGAAACGCGATCGCGCCGCGCCGCGCCGCCTCGCCGGGGCCGTCGATGCGGGCGTCCACCGCCGCGCCGTAACCGGCGCCGTCCTGCGTGCGCACCATGCGGCGCGCCACCATGACGATCTTGCCGCTCAAGGAACCTGCGGGCGCGGCCTTGAGCGCATCGAAGCTCGCGAAGCTCACGACCTCGCCTTCCAGTCCCGCGGCCGGCGTCGGCGGGGATTCCCCGAGTGCGGCGGCCACGAGCGGCTGCGTGAGGGGCGAGGTGATCTGGGCACTCTCGGCGCCGCGCACCCAGGCGGTGATCGGGAAGCTCTCGATGTGTACGTTCTCGAAGCCGAGATCCTTGAAGCGCGCCGCCGCCCATTCGGCGGCCTGCCGTTCGTTGACGGAGCCCGCCGGACGGGGGCCGAAGCGGCTCGTGAGCTCGCTCACCCACTGGTAGGCGATGTTATGTCCGGCGAGCGCCGCATCGCGCAGCTGCGCCGCGACCGCCTCGGGCGCCGCAGCCGGGGCAGGCACGGCGGCGGCACACGCGCCGAACGCGGCGGCGCCCAGGCATGACATACCAAGCATCGCGCACAGTCGGCGCAGCGGGCCGGGAGCGTGGCGAGTGTGGTGCACGTGAGGTTCCGTCGCAGCGCAGGAGCGCGCATTTTACGCAAGCGCCTCCGCGCGCACCATTCAGGACCAATCGCCTCGCGGGCGTGATCGACCAGAAGGCCAGAAGGCGATAGCGCGCGCTCTCTAACCGACGGGTCCGCCCTGACGAGCGTGGTTGCGCCGGGCGCGCCTTCCGGGGTCGCTTGGGGGTTTAGCGAGGGGCTCTAGCGAGCCGCGGCCGCGGGTCGCGTTGCCGGGGTGCTCGAAGGCTTGGCAGGCAGCGGTGGACCTGGCCCGACGATGATCGGGATGGAGAAAGTCTGACTCGAGGACTGGCCGGCGGAATCCACGCTCACCACGGCGTTGACGGTGAATATGCCATCCCTCGCCGGCAGGACCCTGATGCTGTGGTGGATGGGAGCGCCTTCCACGGGCCGGTCGGTCGGCGCGATCTGCGCACCCTCGGTGAGCTGCAGGCCGTCGGCGACTTCGACCCGGCCGTACAGGCGGTCCAGACTCGAGGACCCCGGCAGGATCACGAGGTCGATGTCGAGCGGTTGGCCCACATCCGGACGCTGCCGCAGCTCGAATTTCACCTGCACGCTCGCGGGCCCGGTGCGGGCGCCGCCCACGGCGCTCACCATGTTGGGCGAAACGACATCGCCCGGCTGTGCCTTGCGGGGTGCGGCCGCGGGTTTCGCCGCTCCGCCCGCGATGCCGGGCGTCTCACCCGAGCCGCAGCCCAGGAGCGTCACGGTCGCAGCGAGCGCCGGCCCGAGGTTGTTGAACCCACCCCTTCTCAAGTACATCCGCATAAGCGCGCGTGCGCTGCCGAACCCGGTGGCGACAATAGCGCGTCTGCGCGCGCCTGCACACGTGCCAATCGGTACCGGCTCTCACAGCTGCAGGAGCGGGGGCTCATCGATGGCGGGGATCTGCTCCAGCAGATCATTCAGGTAGCCCTCCCAGTAGCGCGGCTCGGCGACCCAGGGGAAGGCGCGCGGGAAGGCCGGGTCGCTCCAGCGGTGCGCCACCCAGGCGGCATGGTGCAGCATGCGCAAGCTGCGCAACGGCTCGATGAGGAGCAATTCGCTGAAGTCGAAGTCCGCGAACTGCCCGTAACCGGCGAGCAGCTCGCCCCACTGGCGCTGCTGCTCCGCGGGCGGCCCGGCAAGCATCATCCACAGGTCCTGCACGCGTACCCCCGTGGCGCAGTCATCCAGGTCGACGAACACCGGGCCGTGCTCGTTCCACAGAAGATTCCCCAGGTGGCAGTCGCCATGGAGGCGGATCTCGCGCGTGCCCGCGGCGGCCGCAAACGCCTCGCTCACGCGTTCGAGCAGTGCACCGCTGACGGTGGAATAGCGCTCGCGCAGCGCCTCGGGCAGCAGCTCACTCGCGAGCACCTGGGCGCGGGCGTCCCAGCCGAGTCTCTGCACGCCGATGCGGGGCCGGACCTGGAAAGCGCGCACCGCCCCGATCTGGTGGATGCGGGCGAGGCTGCGGCCGAGGATCTGCCGGGCCTCGGGCGCATCGAGCTCCGGCGCGCGCCCGCGCATCCAGGGGAAGGCCGCAAAGCGGAAGTCGCGGTAGCGGAACAGCGTTTCTCCGCCGATCACCAGCGGCGCGGCCACCGCGAGCTCGGCCCTCGCCAGCTCGGCGGTGAACTGATGCTCCTCGGCGATCTGCGCATCGGTCCAGCGCTGCGGCCGGTAGAACTTGAGCACCAGGTGAGTATCCTCCGCGCCCAGTTGGTAGACGCGATTCTCGTAACTGTTGAGAGCGAACAGACGCCCGTCGGGCGCAAGGCCGAAGGCGGCGGCGGCATCGAGCACCACCTCGGGCGTCAGCCCCGCGAACGGCTGCGGGTCACTGCCGGGGGTTTTGTTTATCATCGCTTCCCCATGAAGCACGGCAGCATATTAGTCACCGGCGGCGCGGGCTACATCGGCAGTCACGTGGCCCTGCAATTGCGCGCGCGCGGCGAGCGGGTGCTGATCCTGGACGACCTGTCGCGCGGCTTTCGCCAGGCGGCCCTCGACACCCCCCTCATCGTCGGCGCGGTCGCCGACCGCGAGCGGGTGCGCGGCGTCCTGCACGAGCACGGCGTCGACACGGTGATGCATTTCGCCGCCCACACCATCGTTCCGGAATCGGTGCGCGAGCCGCTCAAGTACTATCGCAACAATACCTGCGCGACCGGCGCGCTGCTCGAGTGCTGCCTCGAGGCGCAGGTGCGGCACTTCGTGTTTTCCTCCTCCGCCGCGGTCTACGGCGTGCCGGCGGAGGGCTTTGCCGCCGAGAGCACTCCGACCGCCCCCATCAATCCCTACGGCACCTCCAAGCTCATGTCGGAATGGATGCTCGCGGACGTGGCGCGCGCCGCATCGCTGCGCTATGTGGCGCTGCGCTACTTCAACGTGGCGGGCTCGGATACCGGTGGTCGCATCGGCCAGGCCACGCCGAACGCGACGTTGCTGATCAAGGTCGCCTGCGAAGCCGCGCTCGGCAAGCGAGCGCATGTCGCGATCTTCGGTACCGACTACCCGACCCCCGATGGCACCGGCGTGCGCGACTACATCCACGTCGAGGACCTGGCTGCGGCTCACGTGGATGCCCTGAGCTACCTGCGAGGCGGCGGCGCCTGCATCACTCTCAACGTCGGCTACGGCCACGGCTACAGCGTGCGGCAGGTTCTGGAGAGCGTCGAGCGGGTGTCGGGAAAGCGGCTGGCGGTTCGCGAGGAGCCCCGCCGGGCCGGGGACCCCGGAGCGCTGGTGGCGCGCGCCGATCGCATCCGCGCCGAGCTCCTCTGGCGCCCGCGCCTCGACGATCTCGACGGCATCGTGCGCAGCGCGCTCGCCTGGGAGGAGCGGCTGCTGCGCGACCCCTGGTGAGTGCGCCGGCGCGCGTCTGCAATCCCAGACACGTTGGCAGTGCGCCCGGTAGAATGTCCTCTCATGCGATGGGCGCGGCCTAAGTCATTGAGTGGACTGATGCTAGTCGGCCTGGCGCTGATCGCCGTGCCGCTCCTGGTCGCCATTCTCACCGCCGTGCTGCAGATCCGCTATCTCGCAGACACGGGCACGAAAATCGTCATTCAAGGCGTCGCCGGCGCGCGCGCCAGCCAGGCGCTGTTCGGGCAGATCGCCTCGCTCGAGCGCACGGCGCGCCTGTACGACGTGCTCGCCGATCCGAAGCTCCTCGAGCTGTACCGCACGCAGGACGAGCGCCTGAGCACCACACGCGAGCAGCTGCACTCTCAGGCCACCAGCGACGCCCGCAGCACGCTCGAGGAGATCGGGGTGTTGCAACGGAGCCTGCGCAACACGGTCATGAGCGCGCCCCCAGGCAACAGCGCTGCGGTCGCCTCCGACCTGTCCAGCCGTTTCACGCAGCTGTCGGCCCTGGTGGAGCGCGTCGCGCAGCAGAGCAACGCCCAGGTGGACATGCAGGTGGCCGCGCTGGCAGAGCAGACCCTGCAGGCGCGCAAGCGCCTGCTGTGGCAGACCGCGCCGCTCCTGCCGCTCGCCGTGGTCGCGGTGTTCGTGTTGACCCTGGGCGTGGGCCGGCCGCTGCGGCAACTCGACCGCGCCATCAGCGAGCTCGGCCAGGGCACCTTCACCAACCCGATCGCCGTGACCGGTCCGCATGACCTCGAGCGCCTGGGCGGGCAGCTCGAGTGGCTGCGCCAGCGGCTGCTCGAGCTTGCCCACGAGCGCAACCGCTTCCTGCGGCACATTTCGCACGAGCTCAAGACACCCCTTGCCAACATTCGCGAAGGCACGGAGCTGCTGATGGACGGGGCGGTGGGCGAGCTGGATTCCAACCAGCGCGAGGTGACCGCGATCCTGCGCGAGAGCGGCATCAAGCTGCAGCGCATGATCGAGAACCTGTTGTCCTTCAGCGCCTGGCAGACCTCCAGCGTGGGCCTGGAGGCCACCGAGTTTCGCCTGCGTCCGCTGGTGAAACAGGTGCTGGAGAACCAGCAGCTCACGCTGCTGTCGCAACGGGTGCGCCTCGATGTACGCGTCGAGGACGTGACCCTGGTCGCCGATCGCGGCAAGATCCGCCTCATCCTCGAGAACCTGGTGTCGAACGCCGTCAAGTACTCGCCCAAGGGAGGCACCATCCACCTGCGGGCCCGGGCTACGGCCGCGCAGCTGGTGCTCGACGTGGCCGACAACGGCCCGGGCATCCCGCCCGAGGAGCGCGGCCACGTGTTCGACGCCTTCTATACCGGGCGCGCGGCGCGCAGCACGGCCGTGAAAGGCACCGGCATCGGACTGTCGGTGGTGCTGGAGTTCGTGGCCGCGCACGGCGGCACCGTGCAGATCGTCGATGGCGAGTTTCCGGGTGCGCATTTCCGCATCACCATGCCCATCAAGGCCACGAGCGGGGATCGCCCCGCCAGGCGCGAACCCAAGGCGCATGCCCATGCCGCCTGAGCGCACTTTGCCTGCCTGCCTCGGCGTGACACGGGGCTCCCCGGGTGCGGCGCCCGGCGCCGCCGCGGGCGGCGTGCTCGTGGCGCTCCTCGCCTGCGGCTGCGCCTGGGGCCCCCAGCGCGCGCCCGCGCCCGCTCCGATGGTGAACGCGGCGGTGGCCAGCTCGACCGTGCTGAATGAGTACCTGCTGCTGCTGCAGCGGCTGGTGCAGGGCAAGCCCGCCGAGCAGGCGGAAATCGTAGCCAACGCACAGCGTGATTACGACACCGCGCCGACGCCCAGCCGCGAGCTGAGGCTGGCGCTGGTTCTCGGCACTCCGGGGCACCCGGCCACGGAGCTCCCCAAGGCCCAGGCGCTGCTGCGCGAGCTGATGGCGGACCCGGAAATGCTGTTGCCCGGGGAGCGCGCGCTCGCATTCCTGGTGCTTTCGCAGATTGACGACCATTTGACGCTCGATGCAGAAAATCGCAGGCTGCAGAGTGAGGCGGTGCGGGCCGACCAGCAGCGCATGGCCAACGCCAACCACCGCCTGCAGGCCGAGCTGGACGAAAACACTCGCCTGCGCAGGGAGCTCGAGGAGGCGCGCGCCAAACTCGACGCCATCGCCAACATCGAGCGCTCGCTCAACGAGCGCAAACCCGGGAGCACGGGACGATGATCACTGTGAGCAAGGACACGATCCTGAACCAGACCGGCAAACGCAAGGCCCGCATTCTCCTGGTCGACGATGACCCGGGACTGCTGCGCCTGCTGACCATCCGCCTGCGCGCGGAGAGTTACGACGTCGAGGCGGTGGAGAGCGCCGCGCAGGCGCTGTCGGCATCGAGCCGCTTTCGCCCCGACCTGGTGATCACGGACCTGCGCATGGACCAGATGGACGGCATCGGGCTGCTCAAGGAGCTGCAGAACCGCTGGCCGGGACTGAAGGTCATCATCCTCACCGCCCACGGCACCATTCCGGATGCGGTGCAGGCGACGCAAATGGGCGCGTTCGGCTTTCTCACCAAGCCGGTCGACAAGCAGGAGCTGCTCGACCAGGTGCAGAAGGCGCTGCGGATCTCCGGCTTCGGCGCCTCGGACGAGGACTGGCGCGCGGAGATCATCACGCGCAGCGCCAGCATGGAGGAGAAGCTCGCCCAGGCGCACATGGTCGCGGGAACGGATGCGCGCGTGCTGATCACCGGGGAGAGCGGCACCGGCAAGGAGCTGCTGGCGCGCGCCATCCATCGTGGCAGCCCGCGCCGCAACAAGGCGTTCGTCGCCATCAACTGCAGCGCCATGGCGGAGGACCTGCTGGAGTCGGAGCTGTTCGGCCACGAGAAAGGCTCCTTCACCGGCGCGACGCGCGCGCACCGCGGGCTGTTCATGTCCGCCGACGGCGGCACGCTGATGCTCGATGAGATCGGCGACATGCCGATGCGGCTGCAGGTGAAGCTGCTGCGCGTGCTGCAGGAGAACGTCATCCGCCCCGTGGGCAGCACCGATGCCGTCCCGGTGAACGTGCGCGTGATCTCCTCCACGCACCGCGACCTGCAGCAGCTGATGAGCGTCGGGCAGTTCCGCGAGGATCTGTATTACCGGTTGAACGTGGTGCACATCGAGATGCCCTCGCTCAACCGCCGCCGCGAGGATATCCCGCTCCTGGTGGCGCACTTCCTGGCGCAGATCGCCAAGGAAAGCGGAGTGCGCAAGATCTACGCGCCCGAGGCGGTGGAGCTGCTCGCCACGGCCGACTGGCCGGGCAACATCCGCCAGCTGCAGAACGTGGTGCGCCAGAACGTGGCGCTGTCGCAGACCCCCATCATTCCGGTGGAGCTGGTGCAGCAGTCCCTCGGCGGCACCCCGGGGCGCCTGCCCTCCTTCGACGAGGCGCGCGATGAGTTCACCAGGAGCTACCTGTCGCAGATCCTGCAGATCACCGGCGGGAACGTGAGCCAGGCGGCGCGGCTGGCGCGGCGCAACCGCACCGATTTCTACAAGCTCCTCGCGCGGCACCAGCTGACGCCGGAAGAGTTCAAGCAGCGCTAATCGCCGCTGCCGGTGTTCTCCTTGGCCGGCAGCTCGGGAGTGCCGGCCGCCGGCGGCGCGTGGCGCCCGAACTGCGCGGCGTCGATACTGTGCTTGCCGAGCAGGTCATAGAGCGTCGGGCGGGTCACCCCGAGCAGCTCCGCCGCCCGCGACAGGTTCCCCCGGGCGACGGCGAGTGACTGCCTGACGGCCTGCGCCTCGGCGCGCTGGCGCGCGACACGCAGATTCAGGTACTCGGGCTCATCGCCGGGGTCTTCCAGGCCCAGGTCGCCCGCCGTGACGACCGCGCCCTCGGCCATGATGACCGCGCCCTTGATGCGGTTCTCCAGCTCGCGCACATTCCCCGGCCAGCGATACGCATGGATCGCGCGGATGGCGTCGGGCGCCAGTCCGCGCGTGGGCTTGCCGAAGCGCTCGGAGAGCTGCTGCAGGATGAATTGCGCCAGCAGCAGGCTGTCGCCCTGCCGATCGCGCAGCGGCGGCACGCGGATGGTCACCTCGCTGATGCGGTAGAACAGGTCGTCGCGGAAGCCGCCGCTGCCGATCAGCGCTTCGAGCTTGCGGTTGGTGGCGCACACCAGACGAAAGTCCAGCGCCACCGGCACACGCCCGCCGACGCGCTCGACGGTACGCTCCTGCACCACGCGCAGGAGCTTGGCCTGGAGTGAGGCCGGCATCTCCCCGATCTCATCGAGGAACACCGTGCCGCCCTCGGCGGACTCGAGCTTCCCGGCGGTGCGCTTGGCGGCGCCGGTGAAGGCGCCCTTCTCATATCCGAACAGCTCGCTCTCGAGCAGCGTGTCGGGGATCGCCGCGCAGTTGATGGCGACGAAGGGCTTGTGCGCGCGGCCCGAGAGGCGGTGCAGGTTGCGCGCCAGCACCTCCTTGCCGGTGCCGCTGTCTCCGAGCAGCAGCACCGTGGCGTTGGTCGGCGCGACCTTCTCGATCGCGCGGCACACACCCCTCATGGTGTCGCTGACGCCGATGACGCCCTCGAGCGCCATCGCGCCGGTGCGCTCGCGCAGCCGCCAGTTCTCCTCCTCGAGCTCGCGGATGCGCAGCGCGCGGCGCACCACGATCGAGAGCACGCCGGCATCGAGTGGCTTGTGGTAGAAATCGGTCGCGCCGAGGCCGACCGCGGCCACCGACAGCTCGCGCGCGTCGTGCTCGGTCATGGCGATGATCTTGGTGTCGGGACTGATATTGAGGATCTGGCGCAGCAGCTCCAGGCTCTGTGCGGCCACGGCCGGCTCGCCCGCCGCGCCCAGGTCGAACAGCACCGCGTCCGGTTCGGTGCGACGCACGATGGCGAGCGTCTGCTCGGAGGTCTCGCACGCGGTCACGTCCAGATCGGAGAACACCGCTTCCAGCTCGCGCCGCAGCGCCCGATCGTTCTCGAGGATCAGCAGTTTCCGACGCTGCATCGCGGCGGCCATCAGCGCGCTCCCTTGCCGAGCAGTACCACTTCGGCGGTCTGGACCAGGATAGCCAGATCAAACAGCAGGCTGTTGTTCTTGATGTAGTACAAGTCGTACTGCAGCTTCTCGAGCGCATCCTGTTCGGATGAGCCGTACGGATAGCACAGCTGCGCCCAGCCGGTAATGCCGGGTTTCACGCAGTGACGCTGCACGTAGTATGGGATCTTCTCCGCCAGCTGCGCCACGAATTCCGGGCGCTCGGGGCGCGGGCCGACGAAGCTCATGTGCCCGCGCAGCACGTTGAGCACCTGCGGCAGCTCATCGACCCGCAGTTTCCTGATGATCGCGCCCACGCGCGTGACGCGTGGATCCTGGCGCTGCGCCCATTGCGCGCCCTCGAGCTCCGCGTCCAGGCGCATGCTGCGGAACTTCAGCACCCTGAAAGTGCGCCCGCCGCGGCCCACCCGGCACTGGGAATAGAGTGCCGGCGCGCGCCAGCCGTCCTCGATCTTGATGGCGATCAGGGTGAGCAGCATGAACGGCAGCGACACTGCGAGCACCGCGAGGCTCGCGAGCAGATCCATGGTGCGCGCGGAGAACAGCCGCAGCGGATCGCGCCGGAACCCATGGCCGAAGATCATCCAGCTCGGATTCAACACGTCGATGCGCACCCGCCCGGTCTCGCGCTCGAGAAAGGAGAGCAGCTCCGTGACGTCGACTCCCGCGAGGCGGCACTGGAGGAGCTCGCGGATCGGGAAGCCGCGGCGCCGATCATCCATGGCCACCACCACCTCGCTGACATTGAGCCGCTCGCACAGCTCGCCCAGGCCGCCGCTCGCATCGAGCAGTCGCTGCGCGGGAACCACCGGGTCCTCGTCCGGCGGGCACACGAAGCCGGCCAGCAAAAAGCCGCGACGGTCCGTCGAGCGCCGCAGGTTGGCGACCGCGGCGGCGGCAGCGCCGGCGCCGTAGACCAGTACGCGCCGCTTGAACATCTCCTGGTCGACGGCGCGCGCGAATACCAGGCGCGAGAGGAGCACCGCGCAACCGGTCCCGCTCACGGCCAGCGCCGCCACGCCGCGCCACAGGTGCAGGCTCGGGATCAGGTAGAAGACTGCGGCGATGGCACACGAGGCCACCACCAGCGCCACCACCAGGCGCAGGAAAATGCCCCCCATCTGCGCGCGCTGGCGCGAGCTGTACAGGCCGAAAGCGAGCAGGCAGACGGCCACGATCGCGCTGAACACCACCCCCCGCGGCCACAGCGGGCCCAGCTCCCGCTCCAGGTTCGACAGGTGGCTGAACCGGGTCTGAAAGCGCAGCAGGACCGCCGCGTACAGCGCGAGGAACGCCAGGCCGACTTCGATGAGCGCAAGCACGGCAAGGGGAGCGGGCACGTGTTGTCCGAGAACGCGGATGCGCATAGGGCTGGGCGACCGGAACCGGCACCGAGAGGCCGGACTTTACACGATAGTGTAAAGGCAGTTTCCGGCGACTCTGTGACACTCGTCACAGTTGAGGAGGCTGGCTGGGGGCTTTGACGTGCCGCGGCGGCTTGCGCATCGCCGCCTTGATGCGCCGCGCGACACTGCGCACCAATGACCGGGGAGAAGCGAGTCTATGCGCGACGTGCGCAGCAATCGCGTACCCGAGGCGCACCCTGTTGAGCGGCGCTCCGCTGTGGGTGAGCATGGCGCGGTGGAGTTCCCAGAATGCTCTGCCCCGCAGCTCCACGGCAGCACCCGCCAGCATCTCGTAATACCGCTCGAGTCTCGAGCGATAGCAGCGGCGGTATTCTTCCTCGTCGAGATATGCGCGGCCGTACCTCGTGAGAGTGTACAAGTTGCTGGCGCAGTCGCTGTCAAGTCCGAGCAGGAGCGAGGTCTGGCTCTGGTCGTGTTCGCGCATGAACGCCAACGCCTGGTGGACGAAGGCGAAGTCGGACTCTCGCAGAATGTCATAGCACGACTGTACATCCGCGTGCAGGTTAACCGGGTCGTAGAAAGGCGTGCGGCGGCGGATGAGGTCCGACCTGATCAGCATGGTGGTCGGCAAGCCAAAGAAGTAGCGATTCTCGAGCAGTGCCTTGCGACCGGCGACCCTGCCTGAAAGAACCGTGGTCGGCGAGGTGACGGGCGAATCGGCAGGCCGCAATTCGAACCGGGTGTTGTTGTTTCCCGTGGAAGCGAGGCAACACACCAGACCAATCGAAGGCTGCGTCAGCGCGCAGCTCACCATCGTTTCGATGCATTCGGGATAGAGCCAGTCGTCCGCCATCAACGGCTTGCAGTAGCTGCTGTCACGATCGATCAGACCGTAAGCGCGATTGAGATTATCGATGATCGGCAGGAATTGCGGGTTGCTGTGTACGGTTACGCGCGAGTCGCGGCTCGCGTAGTGCAGCGCGATCTCGAGGCTGTCGTCCGTGCTGCAGTTGTTGACGAGCGTGCAGCGCCAGTTCGCATAGCTTTGCGCAACGAGGCTCTCCAGGCACTCGCGCAGGTATTTCGCGCCGTTGTAAACGGGCGTGACCACACTGACCAAAGGCGCTGCTTGTCCGCTCATGATTGAGGTGTCTCACGGCCCGCCGGCCGCGGCGTTGCGAGCGCTCTCACTTCCGCGGAGGCTGATTCTGCCACACCTTCCAGGGGCAATTTTCCTGCGCTTCCATGCGGTCGAAAGTGATCTTGTCCTTGAAGGTATCCATGCACCGCCAGAAGCCATCCCACGAGAATGCCACCAGCTTGTGCGCGGCAATCAGCCGTCCGAAAGGCTGCTCCGCCAGTTCCTCGCCCTTGCGGATGTAGTCGAAGACCTCGCGCCGCAGAACAAAGAAACCCCCGTCGATGCGCAGATCCTGCTCGTGCAGCCCGCCCATCGAGGTCACCGTCCCATCGGGCGCCGCATGCACGGCGTGGAAGCTCTGCGGACTGCGCACCGACACCAGGCTCGCGATCGCCTGCTTGCTGCGGAAGTCGGCAATCATCCGATCGAGCGGGACATCCGACAATCCATCCGAGTAGTTCGCGAGGAACTCCGCCTCATTGCCCAGGTATTTGCGCACGCGCAGCAAACGTTCGCCGATGGTGGCGTGCAGACCCGTATCGACGAAGGTGATATTCCAGTCAGCGGTGTCGTGGCTGTGGAGTTCGATGCGGTGATCCGTTTCGTGCAGGGTGAAGTCGCTGGACATGGCTTCGTTGTAGTTCAGGAAGTAGTCGCGGATCAGGTCGCCGCGGTATCCGAGGCACAGGACGAAATCGCGGTGGCCGAAATGCGCGTAATAGCGCATGAGGTGCCACAGGATCGGCCGGTAGCCGATCTTGAGCAGCGGCTTTGAAATCGTCTCCGAGTGCTCGCGCAGCCGCGTGGCAAGACCCCCACAGAACAATACGACTTTCATGAGCTCTCTCGCCTGGTTTTGCCGGCAAGCGTGCGCCGCGCCGCGCCCCTGCCGGCAGCCGCTGATCTTGCCGGCGGGGAGGCGAGCAGCCCCGCGGCTTCGAGCGCGCGCGCCGCTTCGCGCAGCACCGCGAACGGCAGTCCGGAGCGCCGTGCGATGTCGAGCAGCGAGTGCGTGCCGTCGGACTGGTTCAACACCCAGAGCATCGCATATTCGTGCGTGGCCGGTTCGCTGCCGCCGAGCGCCCGATACAACCCGCGCGGGCCGAGCCGGGGCTCGCCCTTGGGCTTGAGATTGACGTACCGCTGGTTGGTCTCGATGAGCTCCACGATACGCTGACACGTTTCGAAGCTGCCTTGCAGGGCCGCGGGCGTGATGAGCGACAGATCGTCCGCCGAAGTATGGTATTGGGGATAAGCGCCGTTGACCGACCGGGTGAGTCGGCCTGCCGGAAGATCAAACCCCGGGGAGCATAGCTGCCGTTCGTCGTAACCGTACGGCGAAAACGGTATGACGGCGCCGTCCCCGGCAAGCGCATAAGCCACGATCGCGTCGATCTCACTCGTGTCGCGGCGGCTGCGCTTGTAGGTGAGTGCGCCCGGATCGCCGAGCAGGGCCAGCACCAGTGCGTGACGCACGCGCGACAGACGCGACTCGTTGCGCTTGAGCCAGGTCAGCGACCCGATGGTCCCGGGCGCAAACACAAAGCGATAGGTGAAGCGTCGCGGCTCGCGCGCGATCCACTCGGCCAGCGCCGTCATCACCGCCATGCCACTGGTATTGTCATTGGCAAGAGAGGGGTGACAGACGTGGGTGAAGAACAGCACCTCAGCGCGGGTGCGGCCGGCGATCAGCAGTTCCCCATACGTGAGTGAGCCCGGCGCGAGCGAGCTCTTCACCTCGATGCAGTAGCGTCCCGCGCGCAGCGCCAGGCGATCGCGCGCACGCATGCAGAAGCCCCAGTCGCGGCGATAGTAGCTGGTGCGGTACGGGATCCAGTCGGGGTGCTCCGGCAGCACATGCAGCCGTGCCGACAGCTCCCCGAGCGACAGGGACGTCTGCACCGGCTCGGAATAGCCCACCAAGTGCAGATTGTGCGCCTGGAAATCAATCACCCGCCGGCCATCGGCATCGATGACCGCCGCGTCCTCGACGTTCCACTCCAGGGGGATCTCCCAATCGAACACGCGCGTGCCGCTCGGCACCTCGTGTACGACCAGCGGTACGCGAGCGCGGATCAGCGCGAGCGTCTCACGCACGCCGGCGCCGGTGATGCTCCTGCAGATCGGGTACAAGCGCGCCGCAAACTCGTAGAGACTGCGACCTGCCGAGGTTGCAGCCGCCGGTGACGATGCTTCCACGTCCATCAGACCCTGCCACTCGATTGGGCCGTCCGCTTGCGCAACTCCTCTTCGAAGCCGTTGCGGTCAAAGTCCGGATACGCGGCATCGCGCGCGGCGATGACGATGTCGGACGTGATCGGCCAGCGGATACCGAAGGACGGGTCGTTCCAGCGCACCCCCGTCGCCAGCGCCGGCGCGTGGACATCCGTCATCTGATACAGCACCTCGCAGTCATCGACCAGTGTCTGAAATCCGTGCGCCACACCCGAAGGAATGAACACCGCATGCCGGTTGTCCTGGTCGAGCAACACGGCTCGATGCCTGAGATAGCTGGGCTCGGCCGGTCGCAGATCGAGCAGCAGGTCATGAATCGCGCCACGCAGACACCGCACCAGCTTGCCTTCCCGCGAAGGCGGCCACTGAAAGTGCAGGCCGCGCACCGTGCCGCGGCGCCGACTCCAGGCAACACTCGATTGCACGAACGCGGCCGGCAGGCCGTGGGCCCGGAACTCCTCGACGCACACCGAGCGTGCGAAGAACCCGCGTTCGTCGAATTGACGCTCCATTTTCACCAATGCCGCACCGGACAGCTCGAGCGCTTCGAACAGCATGTCAGCGCCAGTAGAATTCGCCGTCGATCTGCCGAGTCGCCTGCAGGTACTGCAACTGCTTCAGACGGGTGAAGGCGCGGAACTGGTAGGTCGCGGGCTGCATTTGAATACGCTCGAACAGCTCGTGCAACTGGCGCGCGCCATCGCGCGCCGTACGGCGGCACCTGAAGCCGGGTAATTCGCGGTGGATGCGCTCGAAGCTCACGCGGTAGCTACGCTTGTCGCCGGCGGACGCGCCGACCGAGACCGCGCAACCGGGGAACTCGTCCGCGACGATCTGTGCCAGCTCCCGCACGCGGTAGTTCTCGGAAGTTTGACCCACATTGAAGATCTTGCCACGCACCGCATCCTCCGGCGCCACCAGACTGCGGTAGATGGCCTCGCAGATATCCTCGACGTGTACCACCGGGCGCCAGGGACTGCCGTCGCTCGTCATGACGATGCGTCTGCTCGTCCAGGCGAGCGCACACAGCTCGTTGAGGACGATGTCGAAGCGCATGCGCGGCGAGGGGCCGAACGCCGTGGCATTGCGCAACAGCACCGGGCTGAAATCCGCTCCCGCCATGGCGGCGAGGTCGCGCTCCACCAGCACCTTGCACTCGGCGTAGGCGGTCTGCGGATTGACGCGCGCGTTCTCGTCGAGAAACTCTCCACTGCCCGCGCCATAGACGCTGCAGGAGGAGCTGTAGACGAAGCGCCTGATGCCGGCGCGAATGCCTTCCCTTGCGAACGCTACCGAGCCCTGATGGTTGAGCCGGTGCGTCACCTCGGGATTGTTCTGTCCGAGCGGATCGTTGGATAGCTCGGCGAGATGCACCACGGCATCGCAGCCCGCCAGGTCGGCCGCCGTAACGGCGCGCAGATCCTTGTTGAGCGTGTGCGGCGTCGCGGCCAGACGCCGGTTGTCGCTGTACAGCCACCCATCCCGGTAGTAGCCGGTATCGAGCCCGATGACCGTGATGCCGCGCTCCAGCAGATAGGGCGCGAGCACCGCCCCGATGTAACCATCCACTCCTGTGACGAAAACGCGCATATCCGTATTGTGGCTCCAGCCTGCGGCGGCATGGATCTCGCTTCAACCGTTGGCGGCCGGGCTCACCTCGATCCTGGCGCCGCTGCCGATGCCATCCAGGCGCCAACGCTGGGGAAAGAACACCAGTCCAAAGCGGCTGTCGATGCGCCGGCTCAACCCGTAGATGGGCGCCTCCTCGATGTCGAGGTGCACGGCATGCTCCAGGGCGTCGTACACGCGTGTTTCAAGCAAGGAGTCCACTTTCAGCGACAAGTAGTAGCGCCCCGGCACGAGGTTGAGAGAATCGATCTCGAGGTCGAGGTAGCCGTCCCCGGCCGGGACCAGCGGAATGTCCAGACCGTGCAGCCAGGTGCCGGTGTCGGTCACCAGCGTGCCGAGTTCCGTATACATCCTGAGCGCGAAGGCCGGGCGCTCGATCGGCTCCTTCGCCCGGTAATGCAGACGGATCACCAGACTCTTGCCGCAGCGCGTGACGGTTTGCAGCCCCCCATCGGTCGAGCGGAATTCGACCCGGGTGAAGCGGATCTCGCCGCTCCCGCCGCGGGCGTCTGCCGCGATGAGTGCCTTGGAGGCGCCGTCGGCTGAAGCAAACGATCCCATGTAGGCTTCAATGACTTCACGCATCGGTCCGTCGAGCTTGATTCTGCCCTCTGCGATCCACATGCCGCGCGAGCATAGATTCTCGACCGCCGCCATGTTGTGGGACACGAACAGCACGGTCCGCCCCCCACCCCGCAGATCGTGCATGGCGCTGACACATTTCTTCTGGAATACCGCGTCGCCAACCGCCAGCACCTCATCGACGATGAGCACATCCGGGTCGAGGTGCGCGGCCACCGCGAAGCCGAGCCGCGAGCGCATGCCGGTCGAATAGCGCTTGATGGGTGTGTCGATGAAACGCTGCAGGCCCGAGAACTCGACGATCGCCTCGAGCTTGGCATCGACCTCCTTCTTCTTCATCCCCATGATGGAACCGTTCAGGAAGATGTTCTCGCGCCCGGTAAGTTCCTCGTGGAACCCGGCGCCGACTTCCAGCAGCGCGGCGACGCGCCCGCGCGCGCGTACCCTGCCGGAGGTGGGATAAGTGATTTTCGCGAGTATCTTGAGGAGCGTGCTCTTGCCGGCACCGTTACGGCCGATGATGCCGACGACCTCGCCCTGTTGCACGGTGAAGGAGACATCGCGCAAGGCCCACAGGACCTCCTTCGGCGCTCGCCTGCCGAACGGCGCTCGCAACAGCCGCACGAGCTGGTCGCGCAGCTGGGTCTCCTGCTGCAAGGCTCCGAGCTCGTAACGCTTGGAGAGGTTCTCGACGGTGATGGACTCGGTCATGACTTGCGCCCGTCCCGGCATCAGACGACATCGGCGAAAACACGCTCAGTGCTTCTGAAGTGCCAGCTACCAATGAGCAGCAGCAACAACGTCACGATCCACGAACAACCCAATACATCCCAATCGACCTGGCCGCCGCCGAACAAGCAGGCGCGGAACCCCTGAATCACGCCGGTCATGGGATTCAAAGCCAGCCAGCCCTGGAAACGATGTGGCAGGAAGCTCACTGGATAGATGATGGGTGTCACGAACAGGCCGAGCTGGGTCAGAAACGGGATGGTGTACTTGACGTCACGGTAGCGCACGTTGAGAGCGGCAAGCAGCATGCCGAGCCCCATGACCAACAGCACCGTCTGTCCGACAAAAATTGGCGTCAGCAGCACCGTCCAGCGCGGAGTCATGTGGTAGTACAGCAGCATCCCGATCAGGAACACGGAGCTGACGAACAGGTCGAGCAGACCTCCGAGGGCTGCAGCCGCCGGCAGCAGCACACGTGGAAAGTAGATCTTGGTGATCAGACTGGAATTGGCGATGAGACTGTTGCCGACCTGCGAGAGCGTAACGGAGAAGTACGTCCACAGCAGCAAGGCCGAGTACGAGAACAGCGGGTACGGCACGCCATCGCTCGGAATGCCGGCCAACTTCCCGAAGAAGAAGGCAAAGGTAATCATGGTGAAAAGAGGTTGCAGCAGCGCCCAGGCGACACCCAGGGCCGCCTGCTTGTAGCGCACCTTCACATCACGCCACGCCAGGAAGTAGAGGATTTCCCGCGAGTGCCAGATTTCAGAAACCCATTGGCCCACTGCGCATCTACCTGACTACATGCTCCGCCAAAATCCCTTCCGGCCGAGGCGCCGGGCCGCCGGCAGCAGACATTCAAAGGGCGCGGCCTATGACCTTATATTATCTTGTTCGCGACCTGCTCCGGCGAGGTCGCGCTGGCCGGTAGGCTCTGTCCTACGCTGCGGGTTGACTGTCACTGACGGCATCCGGGAATTCGAGGCTCTCAACATGGATCACCCGCTGCAGTGCCGCTTTTGCGGCTATCCCGTGCGCCATACGTTCGTCGACCTGGGCATGTCGCCACTGTGCCAGAGGCACATCACGGCTGAACAGCTCAATCACATGGAGCCGTTCTATCCGCTTCATGCGTACCTGTGCGAGCGATGCTTCCTCGTGCAACTCGAGGAGTTCGTCGCCCCGAGCGCCATATTCAGCGAGTACGCCTACTTCTCATCCTATTCGGACAGCTGGGTGGAGCACGCGCGCAAGTACTGCGAGCTGATGTGTGAGCGCTTCCGTTTAGGTCGCCACAGCCGCGTGGTGGAGATCGCCAGCAACGACGGTTATCTGCTGCAGCATTTTGTCGCGAAAAGCGTCCCCGTCCTGGGCGTCGAACCGGCCGCCAACGTGGCCGAGGTGGCCCTCAGGAATGGCATACGGTCGGTGGTGAAGTTCTTCGGCACCCAGACTGCACACGAGCTCGCCGCCGAATTCGGCAAGCCGGACCTGCTGCTCGGCAATAACGTGCTGGCACACGTCCCGGATCTGAACGACTTCGTCGCCGGCATGAAGCTGCTCCTGGGTGAAAAGGGCGTGATCACCATGGAGTTTCCGCATCTGCTGGAGTTGATGCAGCACAATCAGTTCGACACCATCTACCACGAGCACTTCAGCTACCTCTCGTTCGCGACCGTGACCGAGGTGTTTCGTCATCACGGCCTGACGCTGTTCGACGTCGAGACGCTACCGACCCACGGCGGTTCGCTGCGGATCTACGGCAGGCACACCGAGGACGGCTCAAAGCCGGTCAGCGCGCGGGTGCGCGAGTTGCACGCCGTAGAGGAGCGCTTCGGGCTCAGGAAGGTCGCAACCTATGCGGCATTCGCCGAGCAAGTACGGGAGACCAAGCGGGCACTACTCACGTTTCTGATCGACGCCAAACGCGCCGGCAAGCGCATCGTCGCCTATGGCGCCCCGGGGAAGGGCAACACGCTGCTCAATTATTGCGGCATCGGCACGGACTTCCTCGACTTCACGGTCGACCGTAACCCGCATAAACAGGGCAAATACACACCCGGCACCCATATCCCGATTCTGCATCCTGACGAGTTGATCAAAGCCCGGCCCGACTACGTATTGATACTGCCGTGGAACCTGAAGGAGGAGATTCTCGCGACGGTGGGCAGAACCCCGGGCCTGAAGGCTCGCTTCGTGGTGCCCATTCCCAGGGTCGAGATCGTCGCTTAGGTGGCCAAATGACGACCGCCCTGGTGGTGTCACGCTACTTTCCGAACGACTCCCGGACGGTGGGCGTCCATCAACGTCTGGGGACGCAGGTACAGGCCCTGGCCAAGGTCGTGGATCGCGTCGACTGCCTGTTTCTCCAGCCTGTGGACCGGCGGTACGCAGCGCAAGAGATCCAGGAGCACGAGGCGCGCTTGCGGCGGCTCTGGTCACCCGCGGTCTGGATTCGGGTCGCGCCGACGCTGGTAGACGATGAGCCACCGACGTTGTGGCAGCGCCGCGGGCGCGGCGTGTTTGACTTCCACGCGCAACGCATTGCCCGTCCCGCCAGCACCGCAGCAGCCTGCGATGCGGTCAGTGCTGCAGTGGACGGCCGGCCCGACATCATCCTGGCGCACCGCCTGTCGTCGATGTGCGTACTGATGGCACTTGCGCGCAAGGCACCGGAAAAGACCCGGCGCGCGCCACTTTTCTTCGACCTGGATGACATTGAGCACGTGAGCTGGTTTCGGCGCTTGCTGCACGACCCTGGGTGGCCGGCCGAGCGTCTGCAGCTGTTGCAAGTGCCCAGGCTGATGCTCGCCGAGATTCAGGCCATACGCCTCGCGGCCGTGACATTCGTGTGCTCGGAGGCGGATCGCCGCTATCTGGCGCGCTTCCCCGGTACCGAGCACGTGCAAACGGTTCCCAACAGCGTCACCTTCCCGCCCCTGGATGACCGCGACATCTCCGAACCGCTGGTGCTGTTCGTGGGAAGCATGGGCTACCGCCCGAACATTCAGGCAGTTGATTTGCTGGTGCAAGAGATCTGGCCCGCAGTGCGCGCGCAGGTTCCGGCAGCCCGGCTGGTCGTCATCGGCCCCTGCCCGGAGCTGACAGCCTCGTACCACACTGCGGATGAGAGCGTCATATTTCCCGGTTTTGTCGATGATCTTCAGTCATGGTACGCCCGCGCGCGCGTGGTGTGCTGTCCAATTCGTCACGGCGGGGGCACGCGCGTGAAGATCATCGAAGCCGCGGCGCACGCCAAAGCGATCGTGTCGACGCGACTGGGAGCGGAGGGGCTGAACTTCGAAGAGGGGCGCGAGATCATCCTGCGCGACGCGCCGGCGCAGCTGGCCGAGGCATGCGTTCGCCTGCTGGGCGATCGGCACGGCGCAGCGCGGCTCGGAAAGGCAGCACTGCAGAAGGCACACGGCACCTATGAGCGGGGTGCTGTCGTTGACCGGCTGGCAGGCATCTTCCGCGCGGGCGGCAGCCTCAACCTCCGCCATCGCCAGGAACCCTGACCACCGCGGCCGCCATCTCGATCGCCTGTTCGCACGCGCCAGACTCGATCCCAAGCCAGCGTGCACGGTCACGCCACCGATAGAGTGCGGGCAGGATGCGACCGCGCAGCATCTGCTCCATCAAGTGTCCTTGTCCCCCTGCGTCACGCACCACGCGAGGCGTTCGGCCGTTCCGCTGTGCGAGTGGACCTGGAACACTGCGTCATGACGGCGGGCAATGAACCCGAGCGTGCGCAGATGAGTCCTGCACGGGTGCCGCTGGTCCAGAGTCACGCGCAACGTGACCAGGTCAGGCGCCGCCAGAGCGCGCTGGACGAACAGCGTCAACATCGCGCGTAGGTCCGCCGGGGTCCTGGCGGCGAGGTCGTAGATCGACCAGGTTTGTTCCAGAGTGCTGTCTTCAAAGACCAGCAGCCCGCGTGTCTCACCCGAGCGAGTGAACCTTGCGAAGGTGAATCGCGTGTGGGGATGCTGCGCATACCTCCAGTTGAGCGACTCCGGCCCGAGGTCGCGCCCGGCACCGCCGGGCGGCGGCAGTCCGCGAGCGAACTCGAGCAACGACTCGTCCGGTGTGTCCTTCAGATGCAATGAGCCGTCCCGCGTAGCGCGCAGTCGCGTCACGATTCGCTCCACGGCTCGCATCGGCCGCGCAATGCGCGTCGCCAGCCAGCCACTGCGCACGAGCGCACGTACGTAGCGCGTGGGGTCGAGCACGTAAACGTGTGGCACCAGAGTGCCCGATGTCACCCAACCCACCTTGCTGAGCGCCCGCCGGGCCGCTTCCGTGGGGATCACGAACGCCGGTTGCTGCGGGAAATGCACATCGAGATATTCGGTCATGAATCGCAGCAGTGCCTGACCCAGGCCGCGACCGCGCCAGCGTGTATCGAGCGAGATGTCGCCGACCACGGCGGTCTGTACGCGCGTGTTGTTGCTCCAGTACGGACGAAAGACCACCGACGCCATCCCGATGCGCTGACGTTCGGGCGTCAGCAGCCAGAATACCTGCGGCTCCGGGGAATCGGCCGAGCGCCGGTAACGCCAATCGAGGTATGCGAGGGTCTCCGGCTCATCCCGATTCGCGTTACGCAGACTGAGAATTTCCTGCTCATAACCGTGGAAGCCGGTCACTTCGCAGGAGAATTCGCCGCCGTCGCGCACCTGAATCCTCATCCCTCTGACCCGCTTAGCGCCCGCCCGCCGACAAGCCGCCTGCGTGGCGCAGCGGATCATACAAGGAACGGTAGAGCCGCATGTGCGCCGCGCACATCTGCTCGAGAGAGAATCTCTCCTCGACCCGTGCGCGCGACGCGCGCCCCATGCTTGCTGCGCGCGCCGGGTTCCCGTGCAGCTCGATCAGTGCCGACGCAAGCGCGGCTGCATCGAGCGGTGGAATCACACGGCCATTTTCGCCATCAATCACGGCTTCGGCGTTGCCGCCGACGTCGGTCACGATCATCGGCAGTCCGACCGCCATCTGTTCCACGATGGCATTCGAGAATCCCTCGTTGCTCCCGGACGTCAGGCATCCGACGTCCATGGCCCACAGACAAGGCAGCACCTCGGCTACGTCCCCCGTAAACACCGTACTGGCAGCCAGCACAGTTTGGGCAAGCCGTTCGCGAAATTGCTCCAGCAGCGGTCCCGCGCCCACAGCCAGAACTTTCAGTGAGGGAATCGAGGGCGCCGCCTGCAACAGGCCGGCGAAAAACACCTGGTGATTTTTCTCGGGACGAAACCCCGCCACCATGCCCACGACGAAATCCCCGGCTGCAAAGCCGACGCGCATTCTCGCGTCCCTCTTTTGTTCCGCAGCAGGCACGGTGAAGCGCGCAATGTCGACGCCGTTGTAGATCGTCGTAATGCGCGAAGCCGGCAGGTGATCGTTCGCCATCACCGCCACGCGTACCGCCTCCGCGGCCACGATGAACGCGTCAAAAATGGACTTCAGGCGCCGATTCAGGAAGAAGTGCCACGGCTTGCGCAACTGACCGGTATCGCGCTTGCTCGAGATCAGGCGCTTGGCGCCCGACAGCCAGGCGATCACGGCCCCGTAAGTATCCGCCTTCTGATGAAACGTCTGAACGATGTCGTATCTGTTCTTGCGGATCAGCTTGGATAATCGCCAGGCCTGAACGACCGCGTTGGGCACGTACTCCCTCCCCACGGGCACGCTTATGATCGACACGCCGCGCGCGCGCAAACCATCCAAGAGCGGATTTGCTCCAAGGTCAAAGGCAACGACCGAGCAGCGAAACGCGTCCGTGGGCAGTCCGGCGATGAGCTGCGCGAGGTGCTTTTCGGTGCCGCCAGTGCGGTGAAAGTAGTCGATTATGAAGAGGATTTCGATCCTGTTGGAAGCCATACCGCACCCTTCTCCCTAGTGCCGCATCAGTATATCCATGTTGCGTGTCACGCCTGCCGCCAGCCCGCCGTAGTGCCGCTTGCACCGCCTTGCGTCTGCTGGTCCGCGTCGTCAGGGGGACGCTACAATGTCCCGTCGCAGGACTTTTGGCGCGGAGCTCGCGATGTGCGGCGCAAGGCATGGCGGTCACGGCCGTGCAATCTCATGGACGGATTCGCCGACTCATGTTCTTTGACTCGACCGTATATCTCGTCTTTCTGTTCCTGGTCACGCTGCTCTATTGGCGGCTTCGCTTGCGGGCGCAGAACTGCTTCCTGCTGCTCGCCAGCTATTTCTTCTACGGCTGGTGGGATTGGCGGTTCCTCCTCCTCATGGGAACTTCCACGGTCGTGGATTTTTGGGTCGGTCGCGGGCTCGACAAATTCACCGACCTGCGTCGGCGCCGCGCCTTGCTGATACTTTCCCTGGCGGTCAATTTTTCGTTCCTCGGCTTCTTCAAGTACTGCAACTTCTTCGTTGATTCGTTTGCGCACCTCGCGGCACTGCTGGGGCTGAAAGGCATCCCCGCAAGCCTCTGGCAGATCGTCTTACCGCCCGCGATATCGTTCTATACGTTCCAGGAAATCGCTTACATCGTCGATGTGTACCATCGCAAGATCAAGTCGGCCGATTCGCTGGTCGACTATGCCTTGTTCGTGAGCTTGTTTCCCCATCTTATCGCCGGCCCCATACAGCGTCCTTCTCACCTGTTGCCGCAGGTGCAACAGCCGCGTGTCTGGGATCCGGCCAAGGCATTCGACGGAATGATCCTGATCCTGGAAGGACTGTTCAGAAAAGTCGTCATCGCGGATAACTGCGCGCTGATCGCCAATGCCGCCTTCAGCGGCAACTTCGGCGGACCCAGTTTCGTGACCGTGGTACTGGGTACCGTTGCGTTTGCGTGGCAAATTTACGGCGACTTCAGCGGCTACAGCAGCATAGCGCGCGGCAGCGCCCAGTTGCTTGGTTTCCACTTCATGGTGAACTTTCGCCAGCCGTATCTGGCCCAGAGTCTCCAGGACTTCTGGCGGCGCTGGCACATGAGTCTCAGCAGTTGGCTGCGCGATTATCTGTATATCCCGCTCGGGGGAAATCGCCAGGGGAGAGCTCGGACATACGTTAATCTGATGCTCACCATGCTGCTCGGCGGCCTTTGGCACGGTGCCAACTGGACCTTCGTGGTGTGGGGAGGGATTCACGGCGCCGGCCTCGCCGTCGAGAGATTCCTCACCGGAGGGTCCGAAATCCGGGATTCAGGTGCCTTCATCGCTCGGTGGCTGCGACGGTGCCTGGTGTTCGCGATCGTGTGCGTCGCGTGGATCTTCTTTCGAGAACCCTCGTTCGCAGGGGCGTTTCATCAGCTTGCGGGGCTGTTTGCCTGGGAGTGGCAGCCGGTCTACGGCGTAGCGCTGGAATTCCTCGGCGTGTTCGTGGCGATGCTGTTTGTCGTCGACCTCGGACTCGAGTCGTCGAGCACCGAATATCTCCTCGCTGATCGCAGCCTCGCACAGCGAGTGGGGATGGGCGTGACCGCGTGCGCCTTGATCACCTTGCTCGGAGCAAATCAATCGAATGCGTTTATTTATTTCCGCTTCTAAGGCACTGAATCCGACCCGAGCCATAGTGCTGCTGCTGGCGCTCGCCTGCTGCTACCTTTGCGCGCTTGAGTTGGCGACCCGACTGCTGCTTCCTCACCTCAGCCAGACACAGGACCGGATCGCGGCCGACTATCTCGCCGCGAAGAGCTTGCCGCGAAGGTGGTCCGACGGCTCGGATTCAGTGCTGATAGTCGGCAATTCACTGCTCGCGGACGGGATCGATCGGACGCACCTGCAGCAGGGAATGCCCGGATATCACGTTGCAGTGTATCCGGTCGAGGGGACGACCTACCTGGATTGGTATTTCGGGCTGCGGCGCCTGTTTTCCGAAGGCTCGCGTCCGGCGCTCGTGATACTGACCGTGAGCGTGCGGCACGTGTTGTCGGACTCCACCAATGGAGAGGCCTTCGCGCGATCCATGATGAAGATGAGCGATTTGATGAGCGTGTCCGCGGCTGCCAAACTCAACATGATGTCGACCAGCATCTACTTTTTCGCCAGTCTGAGCGAGTGGCTGGGAACGCGCGTATGGATCCGCGACGGACTGTTGGCAGAATGGCTGCCGAGGGCGCCCTTGCTTGCGGCCCGTCTCACGACACGCGGAGCGGCAATTCCGCTAACGGCCGTGCCTCTCGCGGCGGCGAGACTGCAGAAAATGCGCGACCTGTGCAATTCCCACGGTGCTGGATTTGCGCTGTTGATCCCTCCGGAACTCGGCGCTGGAGATCTCGCAGCTGCGCTGGTTGCAGAGGCCGCGCAGCTCGGTGTGACCGTTCTTCTCCCGTTTCGCCCCGGAGAGATGCCGCCGGTTGACTTCCGCGATGGCTTTCACCTGAATGCACGGGGAGCTGCGCACTTCAGCGAGCGCACGGCGCTGGTGATACGCCGGGCCTTCCCGCTTTCCGGGATGCCGCCCTGAACTGCGCAGTCGGCGCGGCGCCCCCGAGTCTCACCGACTTGTTTCGGCAAATCCGATGTGGGAACCTGCAGGGTGGCTGCTGCCTTCCAGGAACCGCGCACGCATCGGAACGCTCGGCGCAAGTGCACAGTGAGCCCATGAGCAGTCAGGATCCGCTACTCGAGGCCCGCCTGCAACGCGAGGCGCAGTTCCACGATTCCAAGTACGGCGGTGGTGACTTGTATCCGCGGCACTATGCCGCCCGGCCAACGCAGTATGTCTACACGCAGATGCGCGATTGCCTGGGCGATCTGCATGGCAAGCGCGTTCTGGAGTACGGCTGCGGAGAAGGGTGGATCACGAGGGATCTGGCGCGAATGGGCGGCAAGGTTTGCGCTTTCGACATCTCGCCCCAAGCAGTGGAGAACACCAGACGCGTGCTGGCTGCGGACGACCTTCTCGATCGCTGCTCCATCGAGGTGATGCCTGCAGAGTCGCTCGTATACGAGCGGGAATCCTTCGACGTCGCAGTGGGCTTTGCCATCATCCATCACCTTGATCTCGTGAAGGCTCTGGCGGAATTGCACCGTGTGCTGAAACCCGGTGGTGTGGGCTATTTCGCTGAACCGCTGGCCAGCAATCCGCTGATCCAGCTCTACCGACGAATGACACCACAGTTTCGGACAGCGGATGAGCAACCCCTGGTGTTGAGTCAACTGCCCTCACTCCTGTCGTCCTTCCGCTCATTCGAGCATCGCGAGTTCTACCTGACGGCATTGGCTGCCGTTGCGATAACGTACGCTCCCGGCGGGTCACGCCTTTTCCCGGCCCTGAGCGCTCCGCTGCACCGTCTCGATCAAGTCCTGCTGCGCGCAATCCCGAGACTCGGCGCCTGGGGCTGGTACACCCTGTTGAGGATCACCAGGTAGCCCGCGGATTGTTGTAACGTGTCGGGGCACTGCGACAAACAATGGGTAGTAATTACAACGACATCCGAACGTTCCCGCCCGCCAGGTGATCACGAGTGTCGGCAGGTGACGACGTCTCGCGACATCTGTGCCGTGCGAGGCACGAAGGCGCGCGACAACAATGCCCTTCGGGGACAACGAGTTGAAGGACGATTCCCAGGCCACAGCGGGGCGGCACGAATCCTGCACGTCAACGGCACCCCCGCGTGAGCGGGGCTGTCGAACCCCTTCGGTCGCGGGGCCGAGCCCAACCAGACGGAGTCAATCATTCATGCAGAGCGACATGCCGCAGCGAGTGTGGCTCTCCTGTCGGGTTGCGCTGAGGGTCCTGGTCTGGATGGGACTGACCGCGGGCACGGGGCCGGCGCTGAGTGCGCCCATCGTCCGGCAGGTCATCGGCACACTGAATCACAAGGCCACCATGACGATCATCGGCACTGGCTTCGGCTCGAAAACCAAGGCCGCCCCGGTCGTCTGGGACGACGCCACCGCCGGCACCCTATCCGCCAAGTGGGACGGTGCCTGGCCTAACCTTCTGCCAGGCTACAACACCAACTACTTCAGCCCGATGCGGGGCATAAATCCGCCGCACAGTCATGACACGCGATACATTGCGGGCGCCCACGCGGCGAGCACCGGGGCCTACTCCGGCTACAACGTCATCTTCTTCAAGAACATCCCGCTGCAGCCTTTTCCGTTCTACATCTACGCGAGCTGGTATCAACGCGCCGACGACCACTGGACCTTCAGCGGTGACAACAACCTCAAGACCTTTGCGTATTCAAACTGCTGCAGTCCGTATGAGATGCCGAACAACTGGTACGCCGCCTACGGTCCGCCGCACCCCGGCAGCACCACCGACAGCGCACAGTGGGTGATCAACGATGACGGTTCGTCCATGCAGAATCCCGACACCAACGCACACAGCTTCTGGTGGAACGCCGCGGTCAATCCAATGGCCGGCAAGTGGTCTAAGGTGGAGATCGCGGTCAGAGTGACCAACCAGACAGATGGCTACGTGAAAGTGTGGGAGAACGGCCAGCCGGTGGTGAACTACGCCGGCGCGACGGACAAGTATCCCGGCACGCAGCGGACCATCGGTATCGGTGGATACGCCCGGGCGCAGGGCTTCAGCAGCAACTGGCGCTACTTTGACGACGCGTATGTGGACACGACGCTGTCGCGGGTGGTGCTCGCCGACAAGCCGGTGCTGAGTCAGGCCACCATCATCGAAAATCAGATCCCGAGCGCGTGGAGCGACGGCTCGATCACCGCCACGGTCAACCTCGGACAGTTTGCTCAGGGTCAGACCGCATTTCTGATTGTGGTTGACTCATCGGGAACACCCAGCGCCATCGGTCTTGCCGTCACGGCCGGCGGGACCATTGCCACTCCGAACCCGCCCACGTCGATCTCAGTTCACTAGTCCAGGTCCGGCACGCGCGCAGGGCCGGGCGAGGAGCTCGCCGAGTGCGCGCGCGCGCGCTGTCCACAGGTCTACGAGTTCGCCGCGCTTGCGCTCGGCGGCCGCACGCAGACGCACGTGCTCCAGCCTCAAGCGCTCGAGGGCCGCGCGAATATCCCTTACGGTGTTGTTCGTGAACACGGCGCAGTCGCCGAACAATTCCACGCTGGCGGAGTTGCTCGACAGGAGCATCGGCTTGCCGAGCGCCAGCGCTTCATAGGAACCACAGACCAGACAGTCGTCCATGAGCGTCAGATCCACGATCGCGTCCGCCGATCGCAACAGGGTCCAGTAATCAAGCTCGCCGAGAAACCCGGTGAAGTGCACGTTCGCCGGCACTCTGGCGGCGACCGCCCCGTCCAGCTTGCGCTGATCGCCCGTGACGTATAGCTCGACTTCCACACCGCGCACGGCCTCGAGTACCTCGGCGACGGGCTCATCGGCGGCAAAAGTGGCGATCAGCACGACGTTGAATGCGCCGTCGAGTGTGCGCGGGGCCCCCGGCGGAGGCGCAGGTACGCGGTCGGGAAGCGTGAACGCCCTTCCGCCCTGCCGCAAGACGCGTTCGGCGAGTTGGCGGTTGCTGACGATGGTCAGGTCCGCCCGGCGAATGACCCAGCGCGAAAGCCGGCTAACCCACCACTGCCGATTGATGAACGGCACCACGGCCTCGTTGTGGGCGTCCGCGATCAGCCTGTAACCAAGTACGCCGCGGCTTGCGGCGGCAAGTGCAGTCAGAATCAGCGACGGATTCTGCACCAGCAGAACCTGCGGACGGCGCCGCGCCAGCAGCGCAAGTGTGCGCCCGCCGAGCACAACATAGCGCAGCGGCCCGCGGAGCGCGCTGGCGAGGACCACGAGCTCGATGTCCAAACCGGCGCACAGTTCCTTCGTGCGCCGATGTTCGAACCACGTGAGCGCGAGGGCTCCGCTCATGCGGCGAAGGTCGCGGCCGGCCGAGGCTGCCCCGCCGCCGGCGCCACGGCCTCGCGCTGCCTCGCGAACCACAGTTGCAACATCAGCAGCGAGAACAACACCTTGCTGTGCTTGCGCGCGCCCGAGAGATGCTCGCTTTGCAGCCGTGCGATCTGCGCCGCATCGAATATTCCCGCCTCGGCGATGCAACCTGCGGCGAGCGTGTCCTGCATGAGTGCCTGGAGCGGGCCGCGCAGCCAGCGTCCCATCGGGGCCTCAAATCCCTGCTTGCGATGATTGATGACCGGCGCCGGCAGCCACTTCGCCGCGACCCGTTTCAGGATGCGCTTCTGATTGAGGCCACGAAGCTTGAGATTCGCCGGAATACTCATCACTTCCTCCACGAAGCGATGATCGAGATACGGCACACGCAGTTCCAGCGAGTGCCACATGCTCAGCCGGTCGGTGAGAGTGAGAATGTCGTCCGCCAGGTACCAGCGTAGATCGGTCTTGAGCGCGCGATCGACACTCGTCCCATTGCGAAAGCCGTCGAAGGTGTCCGTCAAAGTCGCGGCGGTGGCGGCAAGGTCCACCTGCGAGAGCGCGTCGCGCGAGTAGAGCCGCGCCCGCTCCGTTGCCGGCAAGGTGCTCATCGAGTCCTGGTAACGGCCGGACGGCGGGGCGGACGAGGCGCGTGAGAATCTCTTCAGATGATCAACCAGGTCGCTCGAGGTCCGTGGCTCCGGAAGCCTGCGGATGAGCGGATCGACGACACGTTCGCGCAGCCATCGCGGCGCCCCAGCGTACGTGTCCCCGAGCCGCAGGCCGAGGTGGCGCCGGTAGCCGCCGAAGAGCTCATCACCGCCAAGGCCGGTCAACGCTACCTTGACGAAGCGGGCTGCCGCCTGACTGACGTAATAGCTTGGAATCACTGAATCGTCGGCAAA
>VBNH01000065.1 GCA_005878095.1 Gammaproteobacteria bacterium
CGTTTCACTTCGGCGGCACCTCGCTCCTCATCGTGGTGGTGGTGGTGATGGATTTCATGTCGCAGCTGAACGCGCACATGATGTCGCATCACTACCCGGGGCTTCTCAAGAAGGCGAACCTGCTCGGCTACGGCCGCAGTGGTTCGGGTAGTCAATCATGAAGGTACGTCCGTCGGTCAAGAAGATCTGCAAGAACTGCAAGATCGTGCGGCGCCGCCGCGTCGTGTACGTCATCTGCACGGACCCGCGGCACAAGCAGCGTCAAGGTTGAGGTAAGGCACATATGGCACGCATAGCCGGTATCAACATCCCGATGAACAAGCACGTGTGGGTCGGGCTCACGCATATCTACGGCGTGGGCAGATCGCGCGCGCGCACCGCCTGCACGGCCGCGGGTGTCAACCCCGCCACCAAGGTGAAGGATCTCACCGAGGCGGAGGTCAACGCGATCCGCTCGCAGATCGCCAGGTTCGCCGTCGAAGGCGAC
Source organism: Gammaproteobacteria bacterium (assembly GCA_005878095.1). GTDB lineage: Bacteria > Pseudomonadota > Gammaproteobacteria > Steroidobacterales > Steroidobacteraceae > 13-2-20CM-66-19. Next base: position 488 of record VBNH01000065.1, read on the forward strand.
CTGCGCCGCGAAGTGTCGATGAACATCAAACGCCTGATGGACCTCGGCTGCCACCGCGGGATCCGCCACCGCCGCGGACTGCCGGTGCGCGGCCAGCGCACGCGCACCAACGCACGTACCCGTAAGGGTCCGCGCAAGCAGGCGGTCAAGCTGAACGCACCCGCCGGAAAGGCATGACGAATGGCTGAGCAGCAGAAACCCCAACAGGGCGAGAAACCCCAACAGGCTGGAGCCGCGCCGGCGGCGGCCGCGGCCCCCAAGAAGCCCAAGAAGGCGCGCAAGAACGTGCTCGATGCGATCGCGCACGTGCATGCTTCCTTCAACAACACGATCATCACCATCACCGACCGGCAGGGCAACACGCTTTCCTGGGCGACCGCCGGCGGCTGCGGTTTCCGTGGCTCGCGCAAGAGCACCCCGTTCGCGGCGCAGGTGGCGGCCGAGAAGGCCGGTGTCGCCGCCCAGGAGCACGGCGTGAAGAACGTGGAAGTGCGCGTCGGGGGACCGGGACCGGGACGCGAGTCGGCGGTGCGCGCGCTCAACAACTGCGGACTGAAGATCACCAGCATCGCGGACGTGACACCCATTCCGCACAATGGCTGCCGTCCCCCGAAGAAGCGCAGGGTCTAGAGGCTTAACGAGGACAATATGGCGCGTTACGTTGGTCCCAAGTGCAAGCTCGCCCGTCGCGAGGGCACCGACCTGTTCCTGAAGAGCGGCGTCAAGCCGCTGGAAAACAAGTGCAAGTTCACCGTGCCTCCGGGGGGCATCAAGGGTGAGCGCCGCACGCGCCTGTCCGACTACGGCCTGCAGCTGCGCGAGAAGCAGAAACTGCGCCGCATGTACGGCGTACTCGAGCGGCAGTTCGGCAACTACTACCAGAAAGCCGCCCGCAGGAGCGGCGCCACCGGCGAGAACCTGCTGCGGCTCCTCGAGTGCCGGCTGGACAACGTGGTGTATCGCATGGGCTTCGCCGCCACGCGCGCCGAGGCGCGCCAGCTGGTCAGCCACAAGGCGATCACCGTGAACGACAAGCCGGTCACCATCGCCTCGTTTCAGGTGAAGGCCGGGGACATCGTCCAGGTGCGCGAGAGATCGCGCAAGCAGCTGCGCATCCAGGGCGCGCTGAACATCGCGCAGCAGGTCGGCCTGCCCGACTGGGTCGAGGTGAACGACAAGGAGTTCCGTGGCCTGTTCAAGTCGGCGCCGGGCCGGGACGACATCCTGCCCGACATCAATGAGAACCTGGTCGTCGAGCTGTATTCGAAGTAATCGTGTCCCCTTGCAACGGGTGCCTGGCGCACCCATGCAAGAGGGCCCCACTTTCCGTTTGCGCCGGTCGTAAGTGAGCCGGCAAGGTGAGACTGCAATGCAGGGTTCTGTAAGCGAGTTCCTGAGACCCCGGGTGGTGAAGGTGCAGCCGGTGGCCCCGCGCCAGGCGCGCGTGGTGATCGAGCCGTTCGAGCGCGGCTTCGGCCATACGCTCGGCAACGCGCTGCGCCGCGTGCTGCTGTCGTCGATGCCCGGCAGCGCCATCACCGAGGTAGAGATCGACGGCGTGCTCCATGAATACACCAGCATCGAGGGTGTGCAGGAGGACGTCGTCGACGTTCTCCTGAACCTGAAGACCGTGGCGCTGCGCATGCACTCGCGCGACAGTGCCGAGCTGCGCCTGCATAAGAAGGGCCCGGGCCCGGTGACCGCGGGCGACATTCAGACCGACCATGACATCGAGGTGGTGAATCCCGAGCTGGTGATCGCCAACCTCACCAAGGCCGGCGAACTGTCCATGACGCTGCGCGTCGAGCGCGGCCGCGGCTACCGACCGGCGGCCGCGCGCGTCGCCTTCGAGGAGCAGACGCGACCGATCGGCCGCCTGCAGCTCGATGCGTCCTTCTCGCCGGTGCGGCGCGTGACCTACTCGGTCGATGCGGCGCGCGTTGAACAGCGCACCGACCTCGACAAGCTGGTCATCGACATCGAGACCAACGGCACCATCGACGCCGAAGAGGCGATCCGTCGCGCCGGCAGCATCCTCAAGGACCAGCTGTCGGTGTTCGTCGATCTGCAGGGCGAGGAGGAGGCCTCCACGAAGGTGTCGGAAATGCAGTTCGACCCGATCCTGCTGCGTCCGGTGGACGAATTGGAGCTCACGGTGCGCAGCGCGAACTGCCTGAAGGCCGAGAACATCCACTACATCGGCGATCTGGTGCAGCGCACGGAGGTGGAGCTGCTGCGCACGCCGAACCTGGGCAAGAAGTCGCTCACCGAAATCAAGGAAGTGCTGCAAAGCCACGGACTGATGCTCGGTATGCGTCTGGACGGCTGGCCGCCCGCGGGGCTCAAGCACGACGAAGAGCGCGACGTCATCTGAGGTTGATTCGGGTGGCGCGCGCTGATCAGGCGCGCGGCTCGCCGTCCCGAGAGCGAAGGGTTAGCCATGCGTCACCATCTTTCCGGCCGTCAGCTGTCGCGCAACAGCGCGCACCGCCACGCGCTGATGCGCAACATGTCGGTTTCGCTGCTGCGGCACGAGACCATCCGCACCACGCTGCCGAAGGCTAAGGAGCTGCGCCGAGTGGTCGAGCCGCTGATCACGCTCGCCAAGAACGATGGCGACGCCAATCGCCGCAGGGCGTTCGCACGCCTGCGCGATGCGCAGATCGTGGAGAAGCTGTTCGCGGATCTGGGGCCACGCTTCAAGGCGCGCCCGGGCGGCTACACGCGCATCCTGCGCATGCTCCCGCGCCCCGGGGATTCGGCTCCCATGGCGCTGATGCAGCTGGTGGAGGGGCCCGCTCCGGTGGCGGCCGAGGAGCCGGCCGGGGAAGCCAAGAAGAAGTCCACCCGGCGGGCGAAGGCTAAACCGAAGGCAAAGCCGAAGTCCGAAGCGAAGACTAAAGCCGCGCCTGCCAAAGCTCCGAAGAAACGCATCCGCAAGAAGAAGGTCGCCGGCGCCGGCGGCTGAGCTGCGGCGCTCGAACCGGCGCTCAGGGAGAGCGGAACGCCTCACGGGTGAGGTTCTCGCAGCCGTTGCGGGTGACGGCCAGGTCATCCTCGATGCGGATCCCGCCGAACTTCGAGAGCGCCTCGACCCGCGGCCAGTTGATGCGGCGGCCGCGAGCATCGGCGCGCGCGGCATCGAGCAGCTGCTCGATGAAATAGATCCCCGGTTCCATGGTCACCACGAACCCCTCCTCGAGGACGCGGGTGAGCCGCAGGTTAGGGTGGCCGTCGGGTCGCGGGATGTCGCCACCCTCGGGCGAGTGCATGAACCCGCCGACATCGTGCACCTCGAGCCCGAGCAGGTGTCCGATGCCGTGCGGCAGGAACACGCTCGTGACCGTGGTGGCCACCGCCTCGTCGGCGCTGCAGCGGGTGATGTCCGCCTCGCGCAGCAGTTCCCCGGTGAGCTGGTGGGCCTTGAGGTGTACGTCGCGCCAGTCGACTCCGGCGCGCACACCGGCGCACAGCGCCTGCTGCATCTGATCCATGCGGCCGATGAGCGCCGCGAAATCCGCATCCTCGTAGGAGTGAGTACGGGTGATGTCGCTCGCGTAGCCGGCGAACTCCGCCCCGGCGTCGATGAGCAGCGAGTGCAGCTCGTGCGGCGGGTGCTTCTCCAGCAGCTGGTAGTGCAGCACGGCGCCGCCCGCGTTCAGCGCGATGATGGGGTTGTAGGGCAGCTCCTGCTCGCGCTGCCCGCAGCCTGCGAGGAAGGCCAGCTCGATCTCGAGCTCCGAGGCACCCGCCTTGAAGGCACGCTCGGCGGCGCGGTGCCCGCGGGCGCCGAGGCGGCTTGCCTCGCGCAGGCACACCAGCTCATAGGGCGTCTTGACGGCACGCGCGTAGTCCAGCCGGCGCATCAGGTGCCGCGGGTTCACGGCGCCGACACCCCAGCCGGTCAGCTCCGGAAGGGCATCCCCGATGTAGGCCGCGCGCGAGAGGTCGGCCGGCAGCTGCGCGCGCGCGCCCGCGCGGTCGGTGGCGGTGCGCACCTCGAAGTGAGGGGTCCAGTAGTCCCGCGGCACGTCCGCGGACTTGTGCCAGTAGTCCTGCGTCCGGTGGACGATCAGACGCGGCACCGCCCCCGGTTTGAACCACACGAAGCAATCCGCAGCGTCCTGCAGCGGGACCCACACCTTGAAGGGGGCGTGCGCCTCGAACGGATAGGTCCGGTCGTCTTCGAAGACGCCCAGGAGCGATCCGGAATGCACCAGGAGACCCGCGTAGCCGCATGCCGTCAGCGCGCGCGCCGAACGCTCACACACCGCCTCGAGATGCGCGCCAAACGTGCCTTCGAGCCGGGCTTCGAGCTCGGGCGTCGATCCAACGCTGGACATCATTCCATCCCCCCGCACACCGGTGATTCAGGCTGTCTGTCCGCCCCGACAGTAACGCCATCGTCCCGGTTTCCAATCGTACCGGGACTTCTATAGAATTTGCGCTCCGCGGCCCAGGAACGGGCGCGGGAACGACCGCCAGCGGTCGGGGTCTCTTTGAACACAACTCTTGCTTCCCTCGGGGTACCGATCGATGAACACCAAACTTGCTCTTAGCGCAATCGTTGCGGCGCTGATGCTGACGGCCTGCGCGAAGCAGGAATCCGCAGGCACAGACCAGGCGGCAAATCCTCCTGCTCCGGCAGCTCCGGCCGCCTCCTCTGACACTTCCACACCGGGGGCCTCCGGACAGGCTGCCGCTCCCGGTGCCGCCGGGTCGGCTGCGCCTGCTTCGGACGCTTCCAAGCCGGCCGAAGGCGCTGCCGCTCCGGCCACGCCGCCGGCTGACACGACGACGCCACCGAAGCAGTAAGTCGCGCTTACGGCTTCAAGCCACGGCCCGGACGGTTCGCAGGCGCGAGCTGTCCGGGCCGTTTCGCTTTATGACTCCCGCGACAGTCAGCGTGCGCGATGCCCGGGCGGCACCCGCCGACCGGCTGTGGATCCAGAGCGTCTATCGTGATTACCTGGATGACCTGAAAACCGGCACCGGGCTGTTTCCCAAACTCGGCGAGGTGGGACATCGCGAGCCGGATCTGATCGCACACTGGTTCGGCGATCCGAACACCTTTCCGCTGGTGATCGTGAAGGGCAGCGAGCCGGTGGGTTTTGCGCGCGTGTTGCGCATCGCGGCCACGGCCGCGCCGCCGCGCGTCGACTACCGCATGGCGGAGTTTTTCGTAGCGCGCGCGCGGCGCCGGCTGGGAATCGGCCAGACCGCCGTGCAACTGATCCTGAGCCGCTTCGCGGGACGCTGGGAGATCACCGAGTACCTGCGCAACGCCGACGCCGTGAACTTCTGGCGCCGCGTGGTCGGAAGCTACACGCGCGGCAGCTACCAGGAGCGCGTCGTCAACGGCGAGGTGCGCCAGGTGTTTGATTCCGGGAGCGCGCGCCCGGTGTAGAGTGCTGCGCGCAGCCACCGCAGCCGCCGCCGAGCCCCGCAAGCAGGCGCTGCCGCGCCGCCGCCAGCCAGCGCGCCGTGCGCGCAACGGGCAGGGCGGCCAGGGCATCGAGGCAACGCAGGCGCAGGCGCGCCGATAGCAGCCGCCAGGCGCTGAACAGCGCGCAGGCCGTGACCAGCACCGCCACCAACACTTCCTGGAGCACGGCGTTCATGCCGGGGTGCCCAGGACCGCGCCGCCTCCGAGCATCAGCGCCATGCGGTAGGTGAGGAACGCGCCCGCATACGCGAGCGCGAACAGATACAGCGCCATGTACAGCGGATAGCGCCAGGAGTTGGTTTCGCGCTTCACGACCGCGAGCGTCGACAGGCATTGCGGCGCGAACACGTACCAGGCGAGCAGCGACAGTCCGGTGGCCATGCTCCAGCCGTGCGCGATCACCGGACTCAGCGTCCCGGCGACGTCGCCCGCCCCGGACATGGCATACACGGTACCGAGTGCACTCACGGCCACCTCGCGCGCCGCCAGCCCCGGCACCAGCGCGATCGAGATCTGCCAGTTGAAGCCGATGGGCGCGAACAGGAACTCGAGCCCGCGGCCGAGGAGCCCCGCGACGCTGTACTGGATGGCGGGGCCGGGGGCGCCCGCGGGCGGCGCGGGGAAGCTCGCCAGGAACCACAGCACCACCATCAGCGTGAGGATGATGGTGCCGACGCGCGTCAGGAAAATGCGCGTGCGCTCCCACAGGCCGAGCGCCAGGTTCTGCAGGTGCGGCCAGCGGTACTCGGGCAGCTCCAGCAGCAGTGGCCGGTACTCGCCGCGCATCATGGTGCGCTTCAGTACGAAGGCCACCGCCAGCGCGCTCGCGACGCCCGCCAGGTACAGGGCAAACAGTACCAGCCCCCGCAGGTTGAAAATGCCCATGGTGCGCTGCGGAATGAACGCGCCGATCAGCAGTGCGTACACCGGCAGGCGCGCCGAGCAGGTCATGAGGGGCGCGATCATGATGGTCGCGAGGCGGTCGCGCGAGGAGGGGATGGTGCGCGCCGCCATGATGCCGGGAATGGCGCACGCAAAGCTCGACAGCAGCGGAATGAATGCGCGGCCCGAGAGCCCCACCCGTCCCATGAGCCGATCCAGCATGAACGCGGCACGCGGCAGATAGCCGGAATCCTCCAGGGCGAGGATGAACAGGAACAGGATGAGAATCTGCGGCAGGAACACCAGCACACTGCCGGTGCCGGCGACCACGCCATCGAGCAACAGGCCGCGCAGCGGTCCCGGCGGCAGCACGCCGCTCAGCCAGGCGTTCATCCCCTGGACGCCGGTGTTGATGATGTTCTGCGGTGCCTTGGCCCAGCTGAACACCGCCTGGAACATGAGAAACAGCACGATCGCGAGCAGCCCCGGTCCCGCGATGGGATTGAGCACTACCGCATCGAGCCGCGAGAGCACCGCGAGACGCGCGGGAACGCGATAGCCGGCCTCGTGCAACACGCGGCGCACTTCGCGCTGGGTGGCTTCGATGTCGGCGGCGCTCGCCAGCGGCGGCGGCGCGATGCGCTCGTGGGCGCGTGCCGCCGTTTCAGCTGCGGAACCGCACGCGTCGATGGCCTCCGCCAGCGCGCGCTCGCCGCCGGAGCGCACCGCGACGGTCGGCACCACCGGCACGCCGAGCGCACGCTCGAGCGCCGCGCGGTCGAGCGTATAGCCGCGCTGCGCGGCGAGGTCGCTCATGTTGAGGGCGACGATCATCGGCCTACCCAAGCGCTTCAGTTCCAGCACCAGGCGCAGGTTGAGGCGCAAGTTGGTCGCGTCGACCACGCACACCAGCAGGTCGGGCGCGGCCTCGGTCGCGTGCCGGCCGAGTACTACGTCGCGGGCGATGGCCTCATCGAGTGTCGCCGGCTCGAGGCTATAGGCCCCGGGCAGGTCGATGACGCGGAAGGTACGGCCGCTGCGCGGACCGATCAGTCGGCCTTCCTTGCGTTCGACCGTGACGCCCGGGTAATTGGCCACCTTCTGGCGGCTGCCCGTCAGACGGTTGAAGAGCGCGGTCTTGCCGCAGTTGGGGACGCCGATGAGCGAGAGGGTGAGCTGCGGCGCGGCCAACGCCGCGGCCGCGGGGGCATTCATCGCTGCAACTCGACCCTCTGGCTGGAGCCGCCAAGGGCCTCATGGGGTGGGGCGCTGGATTCGGACTGGTGCAACTCGACCCCATTTGCTGCGCCAGCCATCCGCGCCTGGGGTGGTGCGCCCGATCCGGAGTGCTGCAGTTCTACCCCATTTGCGGCGCCAGCTACGTGCGCCTGGGGTGGGGCGTTGGTTCCGGAGTGGTGCAACTCGACCCACACGCTCTGCGCCTCGCGCCGGCGCAGCGCGAGCGTCGTGTTACCGACGCGCACCACGAACGGATCACGCCCCGGGCGCGCCTCGGCGAGGATTTCGACCTGCTCGCCGTTCACGAAGCCGAACTCGAGCAGCCGGCGCTCCAGTGCCGACAGGGCCGACGCGATCGAGCCGACGCCCACCACCCGTGCGGTGGTGCCGGGAGGCAGAGCGGCGAGGCTCACGAAGCCCGGATCGAGAGCGAAGCCCTCGGGTGCAACGGCGGCGTCCATGCATGGGATTATGGATGAGAACGGTTCGCATTTGCAATCGCATTAGCATCTGGAGGACCAGACGCAAGATAATCAAGCACTTATGGCAGAGCGGCGCTCCGGAGCCAGCAGCGGCCGCAGGTATTTTCCGGTCCAGGAGGCCTCGCTGGCCGCAATGTCCTCGGGTGTGCCGGTGGCGACGATCTCGCCGCCGCCTTCACCGCCCTCCGGACCCAGGTCTATCACCCAGTCGGCGGTCTTGATGACATCGAGGTTGTGCTCGATCACCACGACGGTGTTGCCCTCGTCGCGCAGGCGGTGCAGGACATGCAGCAGCTGCTCGACGTCGTGGAAATGCAGCCCGGTGGTGGGCTCGTCCAGGATGTAGAGGGTCTTGCCGGTGGCACGCTTGGCGAGCTCGCGCGACAGCTTCACGCGCTGCGCCTCACCGCCCGAGAGCGTGGTGGCGTTCTGTCCGAGGCGCACGTACGAGAGGCCGACGTCGGTGAGCGTCTGGAGCTTGCCGGCCGCGGCCGGCACGTTCTGGAAGAAGCGCGCGGCATCCTCGACGGTCATGTCGAGCACTACGTGGATGTTCTTGCCGCGGTAGCGGATCTCGAGCGTCTCGCGGTTATAGCGCTTGCCGCCGCACACGTCACACGGCACGTACACGTCCGGCAGGAAGTGCATTTCCACGCGGATCACGCCGTCTCCCTGGCAGGCCTCGCAGCGTCCGCCCTTGACGTTGAAGCTGAAACGGCCGGAGTCGTAGCCGCGGGCGCGGGCCTCGGGCACGGCGGCGAACAACTCGCGTAGCGGCGCGAACAGCCCGGTGTAGGTCGCCGGGTTGGAGCGCGGCGTGCGCCCGATCGGGCTCTGGTCGATGTCGATGACGCGGTCGATCTGCTCCAGGCCCTCGATGCGCTCGCAGGGCGCGGCTTCGACGCGCGCGCCGTTCAGGTGCGCGGCGGTGTGGCCGAACAGCGTGTCGACGATGAGCGTCGACTTGCCCGAGCCGGAAACGCCGGTGACGCAGCTGAACAGACCCAGTGGGATCTGTGCGGTCACCTGCGCGAGGTTGTTGCCGTGCGCGCCGACGATGCGGATCTGCCGCGCCGGATCCGGGCGGATGCGCAAGCCGGGCACTTCGATGCGGCGTCGGCCCGCGAGGTACTGGCCGGTGACCGAGGCGGGGTTGGCGGCGATGTCGCGCGGTGTGCCCTGCGCCACCAGGTGTCCGCCGTGCGCGCCCGCGCCCGGCCCCAGGTCCACGACATGGTCGGCCTCCCGTATCGCCTCCTCGTCGTGCTCGACCACGATCACCGTATTGCCGAGGTCGCGTAGCTGTTTGAGCGTCGCCAGGAGCCGGCGGTTGTCGCGCTGGTGCAGGCCGATCGAGGGTTCATCGAGGATGTACATGACGCCGGTGAGCCCGGATCCGACCTGGCTGGCAAGGCGAATGCGCTGCGATTCCCCACCCGAGAGCGTCTCGGCGCTGCGATCGAGCGTCAGATAGTCGAGGCCCACGTCGCTGAGGAAGCGCAGGCGCTCCACCATGCCCTTGATGATCTTCGCCGCCACTTCACCGCGCCAGCCGGCGAGGGCGAGCTGACCCAGGAACTCGAGCGCCCGTCCGACGGTGAGAGCGGTAAGCTCCGGAAGAGTGCGTCCGGCGACGAACACGAAGCGCGCCGCGCGGTTCAGGCGCGTGCCCTGGCACTCCGGGCACGGGCGCACTCCCAGGTAGCGCGCCAGCTCCTCGCGCACCATCGGTGACTCGGTCTCGCGATAGCGTCGCGTCAGGTTCGGCAGGATCCCCTCGAACGCGTGACGCTTGCGCGACCTGCGTCCGGCTTCCTCGCGGTAGCTGAATTCGATCGCCTCCGTGCCGCTGCCGTGCAGCAGCACGTGGCGCACGTGCTCCGGCAGCTCCGTCCAGGGCGTCTCGATGTCGAAGCCGTAGTGCTTGGCTAACGACTGGATCAGGTGGAAGTAATGATCATTGCGCCGGTCCCAGCCACGCACCGCGCCGCCGGCCAGTGACAGATGCGGGTGCAACACGACCCGCTGCGGATCGAAGAATTCCTGCACCCCGAGCCCGTCGCAGCTCGGGCAGGCCCCGGTCGGGTTGTTGAACGAGAACAGCTTCGGCTCGAGCGGCGGCACGCTGTAGCCGCACACCGGGCAGGCGTGCCGGCTGGAAAACACCAGCTCGTCGCGCCCTTCGCTCTCGAGAAACACGAGCCGCGCGAGCCCGCCCGACAGGCGCAGGGCGGTCTCGAACGATTCCGCCAGGCGCTGCGCGGCATCGGGCCTGATGCGCATGCGGTCGACCACCGCCTCGATGGTGTGTTTCTTCTTGCCGTCGAGCAGCGGCAGCGCCTCCATCTCGTGGATACGCCCGTCGATGCGCACGCGCACGAAACCCTGGGCGGCGAGATCCTCCAGGAGCTCGAGCTGCTCGCCCTTGCGCTCGCTCACCATCGGGGCGAGCAGCGCCGCAGCCAGGCCCTCCGGCAGCCGCAGCACCTGGTCGACCATCTGGCTCACGGTCTGGGCGGCGAGATCGATGCCGTGGTCGGGACAGCGCGGCGTGCCGGCGCGCGCGTACAACAGGCGCAGGTAGTCGTAGATCTCGGTGACCGTGCCCACGGTGGAGCGCGGGTTGTGGGAGCTCGCCTTCTGCTCGATGGCGATCGCCGGCGAGAGCCCCTCGATGCTGTCGACGTCCGGCTTGTCCATGGTCGAGAGGAACTGCCGCGCATAGGCGGAGAGCGACTCGACGTAGCGCCGCTGGCCTTCGGCGTAGAGCGTGTCGAAGGTGAGCGAGGACTTTCCCGAGCCCGACAGGCCCGTCACCACGATCAGCCGCTCGCGCGGCAGATCGAGGTTCAGGTTCTTGAGGTTGTGGGTGCGCGCTCCGCGCACGCGAATCTGCTGCATTGAACCCTCTATCCTACGCGCTGGCGCGACTCAGACCCAAAGCGGGGTAGGACGAGAGTTGGGGCCCCCCAGGGCGTCGTAGACCAGCTGCGCCGTGGCGATGTCCTCCACGGCAAGCCCCAACGACTTAAAGACGGTGGTCGCGCCCTGCGCCGGGCGCCGCAGGTTCGCGAACACCTCGCCGGCTTCGGCAAAGATCGGCGCGCCGGAGAGGATCACGTCACCGGATTCCTTCAGCGCCCCCTCGCGCGAGTCGACGATCAGCGTGCTCCCGAGCATGACGTCGTCGTCGAGCTCACGCCAGTCGGGGCGAGGCGCACCGACGGCATTGACGTGCGCGCCGGGCTTGAGCCACGCGCCCTTGAGAACCGGCTCGCGGGCGCTGGTCGCGACGACGATGACGTCCGCCCCGCGCACGGCGGCTTCGGGATCCAGCGCCCGGGCGCCGGTGTCGGCGGCGAAGCGCTGCGCGTGCCCCGGGGTCGGGCTCCAGACCCGCACCTCCTCGAAGCGGCGCACATGCCGCAGGGCCTCGAGGTGAGCGCGCGCCTGTACGCCGCTGCCGATGAGCGCAAGCACCTTCGCCTCCCCGGGCGCGAGATGGCGCGTGACCGCGGCCGAGACGGCGGCGGTGCGCATCTCGGTGATGAGACGGCCGTCGAGGAAGGCGAGCGGACGGCCGGTGGCGGACTCGAACAGCGCAATGCTCGCCATGTGCGTTGGCACTTCCGTGCCCGCATTCTTCGGGTAAAAGGAGACGAGCTTCGCGCCCATGGCCTCGTGCGTCACCGCGGGCATCACGCCGAGGTAGCGCTGCCCCGGCTCGACCGTGAGTACGCTGCGCACGGGCTGGATCACCTCGCCGGCCGAGAAGGCCGCGAGCGCCCGCTCCATCGCCGGGATGAGCTCCTCGTAGGTGAGCACGCGGGCGATGTCCGCCTCGGAGAAACTTCGGATCACGCTCATACTCTATCGGTTTGCCACGAAATGCGGTTCACCAGGTCCCGCGCGGCTCCTCTAGAATAGCGGTCGCAAAGACACCCGCGGGCGCTGGCTGCGACCCGCGCCATCCATCAGCTCAATTCCAAGGAACACACCATGGCGCGTGGCATCAATAAGGTCATCATCATTGGAAACCTGGGCGCCGACCCCGAGACCCGCGCGATGCCCTCCGGAACCACGGTGGCGAACCTGCGGGTGGCGACCAGTGAAAGCTGGCGCGACAAGCAGACCGGTGAGCAGCAGGAGCGGACCGAATGGCACCGCGTGGCGCTCTTCGGGCGCCTGGCGGAAGTCGCCGGCGAGTACCTGCGCAAGGGCTCGCAGGTCTACATCGAGGGGAGCCTGCGCACACGCAAGTGGCAGGACAAGCAGGGGAACGAGCGCTACTCGACCGAGATCATCGGTAACGACCTGCAGATGCTCGGGGGCCGGGGCGGTGGGGCGGTGAGCGCGCCGGGCGCCGGCGCGGCGGCGAGCGGGGGTGCGGGCGCGAGCGGGGGTGGGGGCGCGAGCGGGGGCGGCGGGGGCGCAGGCGCCTCGTCCGAGTCCGAGGAGGCCGGGGGCGGTTCCGGGCGCAGCGAGGATTTCGACGACGACATTCCCTTCTAGCGCGTCTAGCGCGCCCATCGGCTACGCGTAAGTCTCTGGGCATACTCGAGTTTTCTGCATCGGGCGCGGCCTGCGGCCGGGCGCGGGCGCGCGCGGGCGGGGCCCTTGCAAGGGTCCCCGTAAGGTAGAATTTGGCTTGCACGCCCTATGCCCCGCCGCTACTTCATCAAGACCTTTGGCTGCCAGATGAACGAGTACGACTCCGCCCGGATGGCGGACGTGCTGCGGGCTGGCGCGGATCTGGTGGCCACCGACGACCCGCTCGAGGCGGACCTGCTGCTGATGAATACCTGCTCGGTGCGCGAGAAGGCCGAAGACAAGGTGTTCTCGCTCCTCGGGGAGTGGCGGCGCCTGAAGGCGCGCCGGCCGCAGGTGATCATCGGCGTCGGCGGCTGCGTGGCGAGCCAGGAAGGCTCCGGCATCACCGAGCGCGCGCCGTTCGTGGACCTGGTGTTTGGTCCGCAGACCCTGCACCGCCTGCCGCAGATGCTCGATGAGCTGCGCCGCACGGGTAAGCCGGTCGTCGATGTGAGCTTCCCGGAGATCGAGAAATTCGATCGCCTGCCGGCACCGCGGGCCGAGGGCGCGCGGGCCTTCGTGTCCATCATGGAAGGCTGCAGCAAGTACTGCAGTTTCTGCATCGTGCCGTACACGCGCGGCGAGGAAGTGAGCCGCTCCTTCGATTCGGTGCTCGAGGAGGTGGGGCAACTCGCGGCCCAGGGCGTCGCCGAGATCACACTCCTCGGTCAGAACGTCAATGCCTACGCCGGACCGATGGCCGACGGCGCGCGGGTGGATCTCGCCACGCTCATCCACCATGCCGCGCGCGTGCCGGGCATCGAGCGCATCCGCTTCACCACCTCCCACCCGCTCGAGTTCAACGACAGCCTGATCGAGGCGTTCGCCAGTGTCGGCAAGCTCGCCGACCACCTGCACCTGCCGGTGCAGAGCGGCTCGGACCGGGTGCTGGCGCTCATGAAGCGCGGCTATACCACGCTCGAATTCAAGGAAAAGGTGCGCAAGCTGCGCGCGGTGCGGCCCGACATCGCGATTTCCTCGGACTTCATCGTCGGTTTCCCCGGCGAGAGCGAGCGGGATTTTGCGGCGACGCTGGCGCTGGCGCGCGAGGTGGGCTTCGACCAGTCCTTCAGCTTTCTCTACAGCCGCCGGCCCGGCACGCCGGCGGCTTCGCTTCCGGACGAGATCGAGCCGGCCGTCAAGCAGCAACGCCTGGCGCGCCTGCAGGCGCAGCTCGAGTCCCAGGCGCGCGCCATCAGCTTGTCGATGGTCGGCACGCGCCAACGCGTGCTGATCGAGCGGCCGGCGAAGAAGAACGCGCGCGAGCTGGCCGGCCGCACCGCCAACAACCGCTGGGTGAACCTTGCCGGACCCGCCACCCTCATCGGCCGCTTCGTCGACGTGATCGTCACCGAGGCGCACCCGCACAGCCTGCGCGGGCGCCTGGCGGACGCGCCCGGCAGTGCGCATGCGCTCACCGTCGCCGCGCCCGCCGTCGCGGTCGGCGCCTGAACGCCAGTGGCCGCCTCACCGCCCGAACCGCAGCGGCAATTCGCCCTCGGTCCATCGGATAATGCGCGGCTCGCGAATCTGTGCGGGCCGCTGGATGAGAATCTGCGTCTGCTGGAGACGCGCCTGGACGTGCACATTCGTCGCCGCGGCGGGACCTTCCGCGTGAGCGGCGCCCAGGCCGAGAGCGCGGAAGGACTGCTGCGCGAGCTGTTCGCCCTCACCAAGAGTGATGAGGTCACCCCCGAGCGCGTGCATCTCGCCCTGCGCGAGCGCGAGTCCGGCCTGCCGCCGCCGGACGCGCAACCGGGCGCGCACGGTGTGAGCGTGCCGCGCGGCGGCATACGCGCGCGCGGCGCACACCAGCGCGATTACCTCGACCACATCCGCACGCGCGATCTGACCTTCGGCGTAGGCCCGGCCGGCACCGGCAAGACCTATCTCGCGGTCGCGTGCGCGGTGGAGGCGCTGCAGGCGGACCGGGTGCGCAGGCTGATCCTGGTGCGGCCGGCGGTGGAGGCCGGCGAGCGCCTCGGGTTTCTCCCCGGGGATATGACGCAGAAGGTCGATCCGTACCTGCGCCCGATGTACGACGCGTTGTACGAAATGATGGGCTTCGATCGCGTGGCGCGCTTCATGGAGCGCAACGTCATCGAGGTGGCGCCGCTCGCCTTCATGCGCGGCCGCTCGCTCAATGATTCCTTCATCATCCTCGACGAGGCCCAGAACACCACCATCGAGCAGATGAAGATGTTCCTGACGCGCATCGGCTTCGGCTCCAAGGCGGTCGTGACCGGCGACATCACCCAGACCGATCTGCCCGCCGGCCGGCAGTCGGGCCTCTCTCACGTGGTCGAGGTGCTGCGCGCGGTGCCGGGCGTCGCGTTCACGTTCTTCGACGCCCAGGACGTGGTGCGCCATCCGCTGGTGCAGCGCATCGTGCAGGCGTACGAATCGCGCGGAGGCTCCTCATGAGGGCGGCGCGGCGCCGGCGCGAGTCCCGTGCCGCAGCGCGACACGGGCGGCGCGGCGTGCGGGTGGAGGTACAGCGGCGCGTGCGCAGCTGGTCGCCGACGCGGCGTGACCTCGCGCGCTGGGCAAGCGTGGCGGCAGGCGGGGCGGTGAGCGGGTGCGAGCTCGGGGTGTGCGTCGTGGGGGCGCCCGAGAGCCGCCGGCTGAATGCACGCTTCCGCGGCCGTGATGTGCCGACCAACGTGCTGTCCTTCGCTTCGATCGGCCTGCCCCGTGCGCCGGCCCGCGGGGCGCGCGTTCTCGGGGAGCTGGTGATCTGCCCGCGCGTGCTGCGCGCCGAGGCGCGCGCGCAGGACAAGAGCCTGAAGGCGCACTGGGCGCACCTGGTGGTGCACGGCACGCTGCACCTGCTGGGCTACAACCACGAGCGCGCGGCGGATGCGCGGCGCATGGAGCGGCGCGAGATCGCGCTGCTCAAGCGCCTGGGATTCGCGAATCCCTACCGGAGCCGTTAGCCGATGCCGAAGGATCTGAACTCCACTGGCCGCTGGCTGATGAAGCGCCTCACGCAGGGACTGGCGCCCGAGCTGCAGGACCGCAAGGATCTGCTGGCGGTGCTGCGCGAGGCCGGCGAGCGCGGGCTCGTCGACGCCGATGCGCTCACCATGCTCGAGGGGGTGCTGGAGGTCGCCGACCTGCAGGTGCGCGACATCATGGTGCCGCGCGCGCAGATGGTGTTCGTGCGGCGCGATGAGCCGGCTGCGCGTATCCTGCCGGTGGTGGTGGAGTCGGGTCACTCGCGTTTTCCGGTGATGGACGAGGATCGCGACGACATCGTCGGGATCCTGCTGGCGAAGGACCTGCTGCGTCTCACCACCGCCTCCGCACGCGAGCGCTTTGACATTCGCGAGTACATGCGTCCGGCGGTGTTCGTGCCCGAGTCCAAGCGTCTCAACGTGCTGCTGAAGGAGTTCCGCCGCAACCGCAACCACATGGCGATCGTGGTCGACGAGTACGGCGGCGTGTCCGGACTGTGCACCATCGAGGACGTCATCGAGCAGATCGTCGGCGAGATCGACGACGAGTTCGACGTCGAGGACGACCAGAACATCCGCCGCGACGCGGAAGCGCAGTTCACGGTGCGCGGTGTCACCCGCATCGCGGAGTTCAACGAGTATTTCGGCGCGCGGCTCTCGGAAGCCGAGGGCGTCGACACCGTCGCGGGCCTGCTCATGAAACAGCTCGGCCGGCTGCCGCGGCGCGGCGAGAGCGCGAGCATCGGCGGTTTCGAGTTCCGGGTGCTGCGCACCGACCGGCGCCGCATCGATGCGCTGCGCGTGGTGGCGCCGCGCGACGTGCTGCCGCCGGACGAGCGGGCCGCGGGCGCTTAGCCGAGCCGCCATGAGCGACTCGCCCGACGCCGCCGTCAGCGCGCCGGCGCAAGCCCGCTACCGCCTGCCGCGGCCAGCGTCCGCGGCGCTGCGGGCGGGGCTGGCGGTTGCCGCCGGGGCGGCGCTCGCCGCCGCGTTTGCGCCGCTGGGTCTGTGGCCGCTGGCGGTGCTGTGTCCGGCGGTGCTCCTGTGGCTGTGGCAGGACGCCACCCCCGGCGAGGCGGCGCGGCTCGGGTTTTGCTTCAACTGCGCAACCTTCACCGCCGGCACCTACTGGCTGTACGCCAGCATCCACGTCCACGGCCCGGCGCCCGTGTGGCTCGCCCTGTTCCTCCTGCTGGGGCTGGTGGGCGTCATGGGCCTGTATCACGCGGCGCTCGGGTACGCGGTGGCGCGCTGGCTGCCGCCGAGCGGCGCGGTGCGCTGGCTGGCCGCGCTGCCGGCGGGGTGGCTCCTCATCGAGTGGTGGCGCGGCTGGTTCCTGTCGGGGTTTGCCTGGCTGTCGCTCGGCTACTCCCAGACCGACACCTGGCTCGCCGGTTTCGCCCCGGTGGTGGGCGTCTACGGCATCAGTGCTCTGCTGCTGGTGAGCGCGGGCGCGCTGGTCGCGCTCGCCGGCGGCGCTCGGCGCGCCCGCATCCTGGCTGCCCTGCTGCTCATGGTTCCGTGGGCTCTCGGGGCGCAGCTGCACGGGCACTCCTGGACCCAGGCCGCCGGGACGCCGGTATCGGTGGCGGTGATACAGGGGGCGATCCCGCAGGACGAGAAGTGGCTCGAGAGTAACCGCGAGACGACGCTCAAGGTCTATCGGACGCTCACCGAGAAGGCGCTCGGCACGCAGCTCATCGTGTGGCCCGAGTCCGCGCCCGCGGACCTCGCCAACGATCTCATCCCCTACATCAGTCGCCTGTACAGCGAGGCCTATAGCCATGGCTCGGCGCTGGTGCTGGGCGTGCTGCGCGCGCAAGGCGGTGGCGCCGGCAACGCCGCGCCACGCTACTTCAACTCCGTGCTCGCCCTCGATCAGAAGGAGAGCTGGTACGACAAACATCACCTGGTGCCGTTCGCGGAAATCTTTCCGGTGCCGCGCTTCGTGCGCTCGTGGATGCGGCTGATGAGCCTGCCGTATTCGGACTTCACGCCCGGAGCCGCCGACCAGCCGCCCCTGCCCGCGGCGCACCTGCGGCTCGGCGCCACGGTGTGCTACGAGGACGCCTACGGCAGCTCGATGCTGCGGGTCTTGCCCGCCGCCGACGCCCTGGTCAACGTGACCAACGACGCCTGGTTCGGTCACTCGAGCGCGCGGCACCAGCACTTCCAGATCGCGCGCATGCGCGCGCTGGAGGAGGGCCGCTACCTGGTGCGTGCCGCCAATGACGGCATTTCGGCCGTGATCGGGCCGCATGGCGAAGTGATCGCGCGCGCTCCGGAATTCCGGCCCTGGGTGCTGGTCTCAAGGATCGTGCCTCTCACCGGCCTGCCGCCCTACGCGCATGTTGGGAACTGGCTGGTCGTGAGCCTCGCCGCGCTGGCGCTGGCGTACGGGCTGTGGGTGCGGAATGATAGGGGCCGGCGCACCGCTACCGGCCAGGCCGGCCGTGACTGAAGCTGGAAGTGTCCCCATGAACCCCAAGTTCGAGTCGACTCTCACCCCGCCCCTGAAGCGCACGATCGCGCTGTGCGCCATCGCTGTGGCCCTCGCGGCCTGTTCGCGGGACCTGAGCGCCCAGTCCACGCGCGCCACCCCGCCCACGGCGGCGGCGCCCGCCGGCGCGGCGGCCGCGGGCCCGGCTAGCGTCCCCGCCGCCGTGCAGGCCCCGGGCTCCGCGTCCGCCCCGGCACCGGAGCCCGTGCTGCGGGGGCTGCCGGACTTCTCGCAGCTGGTGGACCGCTACGGGCCCGCGGTCGTGAACGTGGAGGTCGTGGAGAAGGCGCAGCCCGCGGCCGGGGGCCCGCAGGGACTGTCGCCCAACGATCCCTTCTATGATTTCTTCCGCCGCTTCGGCGTTCCCGGCCCCGAGCAGGGGCCGCGCGCCCACCAGCCACCGGCGCGGGGTGCGGGCTCCGGATTCATCATCAACTCCGACGGCTACATCCTCACCAACACGCACGTGGTAGCCAACGCGGATGAGGTGACGGTGCGCCTCACCGACCGGCGCGAGTTCCCGGCCAAGGTCATCGGCGCCGACGAGCGCACCGACGTGGCGGTAATCAAGATCAGCGCCACCAACCTGCCCATCGTGAAGCTCGGCGATCCCTCGCGCGTCAAGCCGGGGCAGTGGGTGCTCGCCATCGGCTCGCCCTTCGGCTTCGAGAACAGCGCCACCGCGGGCATCATCAGCGCCACCTCGCGCTCGGTGCCGGGCGAGAACTACGTGCCGTTCATCCAGACCGACGTGGCGGTGAATCCCGGCAACTCGGGCGGGCCGCTGTTCAACATGGCGGGCGAGGTGATCGGCATAAACTCGCAGATCTTCAGCCGCACCGGCGGCTTCATGGGCGTGTCGTTCGCCATTCCGATCGACGTGGCGCGCAACGTCGAGGAGCAGCTCATCAAGACCGGCCACGTGGTCCGCGGCCGCATCGGCGTGACCATCCAGGACGTCAACGCGCAACTCGCCGAGTCCTTTGGACTCGAGCGCCCGCGCGGCGCACTGGTGTCCTCGGTGGAGAAGGACGGCCCGGCGGCCCAGGCGGGAATCGCCGCGGGAGATGTGATCCTCGGTGTCGGCGGGCATGCGATCGAGCGCTATGGCGAGCTCTCCGGTGCCATCGCCGCGATGCGGCCGGGCTCGGATGCCACCCTTTCGGTGTGGCGCAACGGCAAGGAGCAGAGCATCAACGTCAGGGTCGCGGAACTGAAGGAGCAGTCTCAGCTCACCGCGCGCCAGGGCAAGCCCGCGGGCCATGGCAGCGATCGGGCGAGCGCGCTGGGACTGACCGTGCGGCCGCTCGCGCCGCAGGAGAAGGAGCAGGCGAACACGCAGGGGAGTCTGGTGGTCGAGGAGGTCGCGGGCCCCGCACAGGCTGCGGAAGTCGAGCCGGGCGACATCATTCTGGGCATCAACGGCAGGCGCGTGCACTCGGTGAAGGAACTGCAGGATGCGGCCAAATCCGCGGGCAAGAGCGTGGCGTTGCTGATCCAGCGCGAGGACGCCCAGATCTTCGTACCGCTGCGCCTGCCGTAACAACGATGCAAGAGAGCTACGATCCCGCGGCCGTCGAGCGCGCCGCGCAGCAGTATTGGGACGAGCGGCGCGCCTTCGAGGCGCGTGAGGATGCGACGCGGCCGAAGTTCTACTGCCTGTCGATGCTGCCGTACCCGTCCGGGCGCCTGCACATGGGCCACGTGCGCAACTACACCATCGGCGACGTGCTGGCGCGCTACCTGCGCATGCAGGGATACAACGTGCTGCAGCCCATGGGCTGGGATGCGTTCGGCCTGCCGGCCGAGAACGCGGCGATCAGCAACGGCGTGCCACCGGCGCGCTGGACCCGCGAGAACATTTCCCACATGCGCGCACAGCTCAAGTCCCTCGGCTTCGCCATCGACTGGCGCCGCGAGCTCGCCACCTGCGACCCGGACTATTACCGCTGGAACCAGTGGCTGTTCCTGCGCATGCTCGAGCGGGGCATCGCCTACCGCAAGACCGGTGTCGTGAACTGGGATCCGGTCGATCAGACCGTGCTCGCCAACGAGCAGGTGATCGACGGCCGCGGCTGGCGTACCGGGGCGCCGGTGGAGAAGCGCGAGATCCCCATGTACTACCTGGCGATCACGCGCTACGCGCAGGAGCTGCTCGAGGCGCTCGATACCCTCGGCGACTGGCCCGAGCGCGTGCGCGTGATGCAGGCGAACTGGATCGGCAGGAGCGAGGGGTGCGACATCGCCTTTCCCTACGCCCCCGATACGGTCCGGGCCGTAGGGAGCGACGGGGCGCTCAAGGTGTTCACCACGCGCGCCGATACCCTCTTCGGCGCGACCTTCATGGCGATCGCCGCCGAGCATCCGGTGGCACTCGCCGCCGCGCGGAGCGACCCGGCGCTCGCCGCGTTCATCGACGAGTGCCGTCGTGGCGGCGTGACGGAAGCCGCGCTCGCGACGCAGGAGAAGAAGGGCAGGCCGACCGGGCTGCACGTGCTGCACCCCCTGAGCGGCGCGCCGCTCGAGATCTGGGTCGCCAACTACGTGCTCGTGGCCTACGGCGAGGGCGCGGTCATGGGCGTGCCGGCACACGATGAGCGGGACTTCGAGTTTGCGCTGCGCAACGCCCTGCCGGTCGTCACCGTGGTGCGCTCCGGCAGCGGCGCCTACCAGGAGGTGCGCGCGCCCTGGATCCCGGCCTACGCCGAGTACGGCATCACGGTGAACTCGGCGCAATTCTCGGGCCTCACGTTCCAGGCGGCGGTGGATGCCATGGCCGCGGCGCTGGAACAGAAGGGTCTCGGCAGCAAGCGCGTGCAGTACCGCCTGCGCGACTGGGGCATCTCCCGGCAGCGCTACTGGGGCTGCCCGATTCCGATCATCCACTGCGGCGCGTGCGGCGCGGTGCCGGTGCCCGACGAGCAGTTGCCGGTGGTGCTGCCCGAGGACCTGGTGCCCGATGGCGGCGGCAATCCGCTCGCCAGGTGCGCGGCGTTCTACGAGTGCAGTTGTCCGAAGTGCGGCCGGCCGGCCCGGCGCGAAACCGACACCATGGACACCTTCGTCGACTCGTCCTGGTACTTCATGCGCTACGCGTGCCCGGGGGCCCCCGCCATGGTGGACGCGCGCGTGGATTACTGGCTGCCGGTGGATCAATACATCGGCGGCATCGAGCACGCCATCCTGCACCTGTTGTACGCGCGCTTCTGGACCAAGGTGATGCGCGACTTCCGTCTGCTCGGGTTCGGCGAGCCGTTCACGAGGCTCCTCACCCAGGGCATGGTGCTGAACCACGTCTATTCATACCAGGCCGCCGGCGGACGCAAGCGCTACTTCAACCCCGCCGAGGTGGACACCCGCCGCGGGCCGGACGGCACCGAGGTGCACGAGGTGCTGACCGCCGACCTCGGCACCGTGCCCGTCACGCACGAGGGCCTGGGGAAGATGTCGAAGTCCGAGGGCAACGGGGTCGACCCCGAAGGCCTGATCGAGCGATTTGGCGCCGACACCGCCCGGTTGTTCATGATGTTCGCCTCGCCCCCGGAGCAGACGCTCGAATGGTCCGACGAAGGGGTTCAGGGCGCCTCGCGCTTCATCCGCCGGCTGTGGCATGCGGTGTACGAGCACGTTGCGGCCGGCCCGGCGCCGGCGCTGCAGGCGAGCGCGCTGACGGGCGCGCAACGCGAGCTGCGGCGCGCCGCGCACCAGGCACTCGCCAAGGCCACGGACGACATCGGCCGGCGCCGCAATTTCAACACCGCGATCGCCGCCATCATGGAACTGCTGAATGCCGTCGGGCGCTTCGGCGACGCGAGTGTCCAGGGGCGCGCCGTGCGCCAGGAGGCGCTGCGGATCGCGGTCCTGGTGCTCGCGCCCATCATCCCGCACGTGTGTCACGCGCTGTGGCAGGCGCTCGGGTCGACGACCGCGCTGGTGGACGAGCGCTGGCCAGCACCGGATGCGGCGGCGCTGGCGCAGGAAAGCTGCGAGATCGTCGTGCAGGTGAACGGCAAGCTGCGCGGGCGCATCAGCGTCGCGGTGAACGCCGATGAGGCCGCGGTGCGTGCCGCGGCGCTGGCGGACGCACAGGTGCGCAGGTTCGTGGCCGACAAGCCGGTGAGGCGCGTGATCGTGGTGCCGGGCAAACTGGTCAACGTGGTCGTCTGATGAGGCGGCGCATGCGCGTGCCGGGCGCGGCCGCCGCGGCGCTGCTGCTCGGCGCGTGCGGCTTTCATCTGCAGGGCCGCGCACCCCTGCCGGACCCGGTGAAGACCCCGTATCTGGAGGTGCCGGACCGGCAGAGCGATTTCGTGCAGAGCCTGCGGCGCGCGCTGTTGTCGAACGGAGCGCACTTGGCGCGCGAGAAGGGCCAGGCCTCCGCCGTCGTGAGCATCGTCAAGGACAACCTCACGCGGCGCGTGGTGTCGGTGTCGGCCACCAACCAGCCCAAGCAGTATGAAGTGACCTACACGGTCGGCTTCTCGGTCACCGCCGGGGACAAGGAGCTGCTGCCGCAGCAGGAGCTCTCCGCCACGCGCACCTACAGCTTCGACGAGCGTCTGCTGCTCGCCAAGGGTCACGAGGACGACGTGCTGCGCGCGGACATGGCGCGCGATCTCGCCGACATGGTCATGCGGCGGCTGGCGAGTCTGTAGGCTTGATGGAAGAACGCTGTCTGTCCGCTCCGACCGGTGGCGCGGTGCCGGAGCGGATGCGAAATCACGCGCGGCGCCGCAGCGCCGTCAATGTCGGGCGTTGCCCGGCTTCTCGCGGCCGCCGAGATGAATCAGCAGGCCGATGAGCGCCATCGCCCACACGATGACAGGGCTCGAGGGCAGGTCGACCACGGCCGAGAGCACCAGCCCCACGAGGTAACTCGCCAGCGCCAGCGCGTAGCCCAGTGAGAGCTGGCGGCGCGGGGGATAGCGGTAGGTGGCCACCGCCGGCACGATGAGACTCGTGAATACCAGATACACGCCGACCAGCTGCACCGAGATGGTCACCACGATCGCAAACAGCACGTAGAACCCGACGCGGCCGAACCGCTCCCGATACCGGAACCAGGCGAGCAGGAAAATACCGGTGACGATGGCGGCGTGGACGAGCTGCCGAGGCGTGACCCACAGAATCTGGCCGGCGAGCAGATCCTTGAGATCCTCGCCGCCGTGCGGATCGTTGGCGAGGAGCAGGATCTGCGCGGTCGAGGCGAGCACGAACAGCACCCCGATCAGCGCTTCCTGCGCCTCGGGGCGCTTGCGCTCGGTCCAGGTGAGGAGCAGCGCGCCCACCAGCGCGGCGGCGGCGGCGGCGACCTGGGTGATCCAGCCGCCCGCACCGAGGCCGGCGACGTGCGCGGCAATCACGCCAAGGCCCGCCACCTGTGCGATCGCGAGGTCGATGAACACGATCCCGCGCGCGAGCACCTGCTGCCCGAGCGGCACGTGCGACAGCACGACGAGAACGCCGGCAATGAAAGCCGGCCACAGGATGCTCAGATCCGCTTGCAGGGTACTCATTGATTGGCCGCCAGCAACCGCTTGAGGGTGTCGTCGAAGAGACCGAACAGGTCTTTGGCCTCGGGCGTGCCGCCCACCGTGTAAGGCAACAGCACCACCGGCACGTGGATGCGTTCCGCGAGCCACTCCGCAGCCCGCGGGTCGTTGTAGGCATTGCGCAGGATCATCTTCGGCGGCGTGGCGGTGAGCTTGGTGACGAGCTCGGCGAGGTAGCCGGCGCTCGGGGGCACGCCGGGCTTGGGCTCGATGGAGGCAAGCTCGCGTATTGCGAGCCAGTGGCACAGGTAGGCCTGATCGCGGTGGATCACCACGACCGGCAGGCCGCGCAGCGGTGCGGCCTCCGCTTCCCACTTCAGGGTCGCCTGCTGCCAGCGCTTCTGAAAATCCTCACCGCGCGCCGCGTAGTACGCGGCATTCGCGGGGTCGACCAGCGCGAGGCGCGCGCTGAGCGCCTTGGCGATGATGGCGATGTTGTGCGCATCGAGTGTCACGTGCGGGTTGCCGAGCGGGTGGATGTCTCCCATCGAGCGGTCCACGGCGGAGGGCACCTCCAGCAGCGGCACGAGCGGGGCGGCCTCGAAATACCCGGGTGCACCGGGCTGGATCCTGGAATTGCCCGAGTCCTGCAGCAGCACCGGCATCCAGCCGATCTCCAGGTCCGCGCCGGTGGCGACCACGAGATCGGCGCTGCGCGCCCGGGCCACGAGACTCGGTTTGGCGTCCACGCGGTGCACGTCCTGAAACGGGCTCGTCGCCGTGTAGACGTTGACCTTGTCGCCACCGAGCTCGGTGACCAGGGAACCCCAGTCGGGTGTGGTCGCCAGTACCTTTAGCGCCGCCTGCGCCGCCGGCACGCCGGCGCAGAGCACCGGGAGGACAAGCGAAAGGAAGCGGAGGTGTCGCGGCATGGGAGTCCCTAGAACTTATGGGCGCCGTGCGCGCCGATGGCGAGGATGTACTGCAGCAGGAATTGCCGGTCGCGCGCGCTCGCACGGGCGTCGTCGAGCGCGTACTGCGCCCGAAAGCGCGAAAATTCGCTCAGGCTCCAGTCGATCATGAGCGTCGTGCGCTCGGGGGAGGCCGAGGCGAGCGTCGGGAAGGCAGTCAGCGGCAGGGCTCCGGAGCCGACGAGCCCAATGCCCGGGGTTCCGGAGCTCATCGAGTCGTAGCGCACCCCGGCGCGCCAGCGCTGGATGAACTCGTAGATCGCCTGCATGTACCAGCCGGACTGCGAGCTGCCGTAGCCACCCACGAGATTCCGGCCGGTGAGATCGAAGCTGAGTTGCCCGTCCTCGGTGCGGTGCATCCATTCACCCTGCAGCTTGAACTGGTGGTAGGTCGGATCGCCGTGCGGTGCCCACTTCAGCGTGCCGTCGACGACCCAGGTGCGCGAAGTGCCGGTGAAGGCGTTGGTGACGGGCGTGCCGAACTGATCCACGTCCTGATAGGCCCGTGCCGTGGAGCGCGCCCGGAGCCATGACACCCCGGTGCGCCAGCTTGTGGAATCTCCGATATCGCCGCCGAGGTGCGCGAACAGCGCATCGCTCGCGAGCGAATTGGCGTTACGCTGCGTCCCCGGGAAAGTGCGCCCGCTGCCGGCCTCGGCCCCGAGCTCGAGGAAGTACTCGCTCGGCGCGAGCCAGCGGAGCTGCGCCCCGTCCTGCCCGAGCTGTGCGCCGCCGAAGAACGCCTGATACACCAGCGGTTGATCCGCGAAATCCCAGTTGTGCGAGTGAATCTCGTTGAGATAGCCGGTAGCGGAGAAGAAACGTCCGCCCTTGAGCGTGAGGCCGTGGCCGAGCGCGAGTGTCTTGAAATACGCTTCTTCGATGTCGATGCTGTTGTCCCCCTGGATCGCGGCCGTCAGGTTCGCGAAGAAGTACGGATCGACGTTGGACGTGAACGTCAGCTCCGACTCGTCGAGATTGAAGCTGCGATCACCCGGCCCTTCGCCCGTGGGCGGCGGAATGAAGCCGGCAATGCGGTAGGTCGCCGGATCCTGCGTGAGGCTCGCGTAGTTGCCCGTCAGGATCACCGAAACCGCGGGGTTGAAGGCCGCGAGATTGCTGCTGCGTGCCGGAGCCGCCGCATAGGGCGCCGCCGGCGCGGCCGCGGGGGCAGCGAGCGAAGCGGCGGAGGCGGCCGCGGCCGGGGCGTTGCGGGCCGCCACGTTACTCTCCAGCTCCCGAATCCGCGCCTCGAGCGCCTGCACGCGCGCCGAGTAATCCGCCTTCAGCGCCTCGAGCTCGGTTCGCAGCGCCGTGACGTCATCAGGGGCGGCCTGCCCGGTATCGGGCCACCCCCAGCAGACCAACAGCAGTGCCCCGGCAACGGGCGTGAGGTTTCTCATAGCAGGCACGCGGAGCCGCAGGTCCGCAGCCGCCTCGCGGCGAGTGCGCGCGCAACGCTGCAACGAAAGATGAACATCGTCCGACTCCTCGAAATCCTTATCGGCCGGAATGCCGACTGCGGCGCGCTGCGCGCCGCCCGAAGCCGACTTGCGCCCGCATTGGCGGCGCGAGGTGCGGCGCTCAGGTCACGCGAGGATGGGGGGAGGACCCCGAGGCAGGTGATGGCCCACCGGGGAGCGCGTGGGCAGGATGATTTCCCGTCGCGTCCGAGCAACGCTCACCACGAGTACCGGCTTGCCGATGGCCGCCGCTTGCGCCGGCGAGCCGGCGCAGCCGCCCAAGTGCACGCACACGTCGCAATGCGAGTGCTGGTGCGAGCGATCGGCGAGCGCGTGCGCCGAATACACGGCGGAACAGACGATCAGCATGCCGGCCGCCACGAGGGCGAGCAGGCGATTGCGACGGAAGCCGATGCTCAAGTCAGGTGATTCCGCTGCAGCGGGACCCGCAGGGTAGCCGCCCCCGGGGATGCAGGCAACTGCTGCTGCTTATGCGCAACGGCTGGCACCCGCCACCTGCAGCCGTCTGGCAGCCGTCTCGGTGCCCGCCTCGAGGTCGTGTCAGAGTCGCTGCCCGGACTGCGTTATCGAATCGAGGCGCGGGGTTGGCTCACGGGCGTTCGCACGCGTGGCGGTGTTCGTGCATCGGGGCGACATCCGTGTCATCGACACGACGCGGGCAGCGGTGGTGCGTGTCGACAGATGCCGATTATGGTTAATAATGAGCCGCTGGCCCGCCCACACGGCCAGGGTGTGGGTCGCCCGCACGCCGGCCCCTCACCGGATGAGGTCTTTTGAAGCTCACCTCCGACTCGCTCGCCACTCACCTCGGGGAACGGCTGTTGCCGGCATACCTCGTCTCCGGCGACGAACCGCTGCTCGCGGCGGAAGCGGCCGACGCCGTACGGGCGCGGGCGCGCGGCGCGGGCTTTACGGAGCGCGAGGTGCACTTCATCGAGCGCGCCGCCGACTGGGACGAGGTGCGTGCCTCCGCCGCCAACCTGTCGCTGTTCGCTGCACGCCGCGTGGTGGAGATCCGCCTCGCGAGCGGGAGGCCCGGCACGGCGGGGAACGCCACCCTCATCGCACTGCTCGAGGCGCGTGATCCTGACACCCTGTTCCTCATTCTGACGCCACGCCTCGATCGCGACGCGCAGGGTGCCGACTGGGTGCGCTCGGTCGAGGCGCACGGCGCCTGGGTGCAGATCTGGCCGGTCGACAGCCACCGGCTGGTGGCGTGGCTCAAGGGCCGCTGCCGCCGGCTGAAGCTCGAGGCGAGCGACGAGGCGCTCGAGCTTCTGGCGGCGCGCACGGAGGGAAACCTGCTCGCGGCCCACCAGGAGCTCACCCAGCTCGCGCTGCTGGCGCCCGCGGGCAGGGTGACGCCCGACACCGTCCTCGCCGGTGTCGCCGACAGCGCGCGCTTTGATGTTTTCGGGCTGGGCGAGGCGCTACTCAAGGGCGAGGCGGCACGCGCCCTGCGCGTGCTGGCGGGCCTGCGCGCCGAGGGCACGGAGCCGACTCTGGTGCTGTGGGCGCTGAGCCGCGCGCTGCGCGACGTATGGAGCGCTCGCGGCGGCGACCGCCCGCCCGCCTGGCAGCAGCGCCACCGAGCCGCGCTCGAGCAGGCGCTGCGGCGCGCGTCGCGACTGCCGTTCGCGGCGCTCGCGCGGCGTGCGGCGCGCGTCGATCGCATGATCAAGGGCCGTGTTGCGGGCGATGCGTGGGACGAGCTGGCGCTGCTGGTGGCCGACATCTGCGGGCAACCGCCCGCCTCAGGGCGCACGCGCGTGCGGGCGATGTAAGCGATGCAACCCATCGGCGTCTTCGGCGGCACCTTCGACCCGATTCACTGTGGCCATCTGCGCACGGCCTTCGAGCTGTGGCAGGAACTGCGGCTTGCCGAAGTGCGCTTCCTGCCCACCGGCAGCCCGCCGCATCGTGCCCAGCTGTACGCGAGCCCGGAGCGGCGGCTGCAGATGGTCCGGGCGGCGGTGGCGGACCAGCCGAGCTTCGTGGTCGATGACCGCGAAGTGCGCCGCAGCGGTGTGTCCTATTCGGTGGACACGCTGACGGAGCTGCGCCGGGAATATCCGGGGCGCTCGCTGTGTCTGCTGCTCGGGATGGATGCGTTTCTCGGCTTGCCCAACTGGCACCGCTGGCGGGAGCTCCTGACGCTGGCGCATATTGTGGTGGCTCACCGCCCGGGGTGGCGGGCGCCCACCACCGGTCCGCTCGGCGAGGTCATGGTCGATCACGGCACCGGCACGATCCGCGTCCTGCACGAGAGACCTTCCGGGTGCGTGTACGTGCACGCGGTGACCCAGCTGGAGATTTCCTCGACCGAGCTGCGTTCCCTCATCATCGCAGGCCGCGACCCGCGCTACCTGGTTCCCGACGAGGTGAGGCAGATCATCCTCGAAACGAGGTGCTATGCTGCACAGCAAGAGCCCGGCCGCTGAGGGATGGTTTCAGGAGAACTCACTTAAGCACATGATCACCCGCACACGCCTGCGCCCCAAGGAGGAGCGCGCCTCGCCGTTGCAGACCCTCGTCACGGCCGCGCTCGATGATATGAAGGCTGTGAATGTCAGGGTGCTGGATGTGCGGGGCCTGACCGATATTGTCGACACGATGGTGATCGCGAGCGGCAATTCCGACCGCCACGTGCGCTCGATCGCCGAGCGCGTGGTGGAGAAGGCCAAGGCGGCGGGCTGCCGGCCGCTCGGGACCGAGGGCGCCCGCGACGGGGAATGGGTTCTCGTGGACCTGCAGGACATCCTGGTGCACGTGATGCTGCCGCGGGTGCGCGAGTTCTATGGTCTCGAGCGCCTCTGGGACAGCGGTCCGCTTGAGGCCGCGGTCGTGACCCCGGCGGTTTCCCGTGCGGCCGCACGGCGGCGGCGAACTTCGCGGTAGCTTAGGACCGATGCGCGTGCGCGTGATCGCCGTGGGCACGCGCGTGCCCGCCTGGGTGCGCGGCGCCTGCGAAGACTACCTGGCCCGGCTCGCATCCCGCCTCGCCACATCGCTGGTTGAGATCGAGCCCGGACCGCGCAGTGCGGGCGGCACGGCGCACAGCGCCATCGCGGCGGAGGGCCAGCGCCTGCTCGGCGCCGTGCGCCCCGGCGAACATGTCGCGGTCCTCGATGAGCGCGGCACGCAGCTCTCGACGCGCGAGCTCGCGGCCTGGCTGCAGGAGCGCATGCAGCAGGGCGAGGATCTGGCGTTCCTGATCGGCGGCCCCGACGGCCTCGCCCCGCAGGTGCTGGCGCGCGGCAACTTCACCCTGTCGCTGTCACGGCTGACGCTGCCGCACGCGCTGGTGCGCGTACTGCTCGCCGAGCAGCTGTACCGGGCGCACAGCATACTGACGCATCACCCCTATCACCGCGACTGATGAAAGCGCACGACCCTGCACCGCTTGTGTGTCTCGCCTCGGCCTCCCCGCGGCGCCGCGAGCTGCTGGCGCAGATCGGCGTGCCGCACGTGGTGAGCGCGGCGCACATCGACGAGGCGCTGCGCTCCGGGGAGCGCGCGGCGGATTACGTGGTGCGCATGGCCCGCGCCAAGGCGCTCGCCGTGCGTGAGCACGGCATGCGGCTGCCGGTGCTCGCCGCCGACACCACCGTGGTGGTCGATGAGATCGTGTGCGGCAAGCCCGTCGACGAGGGTGAGAGTCTCGCCATGCTCGAGCGCCTCTCCGGGCGCACGCACCAGGTGCTCACCGCCGTGGCGCTTGCGGCTGACGGCGCGGTGAGCTTGCGCCTGAGCGCGAGCGAGGTGCGCTTCCGGACCCTCAGCCGCGCCGAATGCAGCGCCTACTGGCACACGGGCGAGCCGCGTGACAAGGCGGGCGGCTACGCGGTCCAGGGGCGCGCCGCGGTGTTCATCGAGCACCTGAGCGGCAGCTACTCGGGAGTCATGGGTCTGCCGCTGTTCGAGACGGCGGAGCTGCTGCGTGCCGCGGGCGTGCCCTACTGGCGGCACGGCGCGCGCGCGCCTAAGCGATGAGCGTCGAGATCCTGGTCAACATCGCGCCGCGCGAAACCCGCGCCGCCATACTCGAGAACGGCGTGGTGCAGGAGATTCACATCGAGCGCGCCAGCCGCCGCGGACTGGTGAGCAACCTGTACAAAGGGCGGGTGTCGCGCGTGCTGCCCGGCATGCAGGCGGCGTTCGTGGAAATTGGCCTGGAGCGCACCGCGTTCCTGCACGCTGCCGACATCGCCGGCGCGCCTTCCGAGGACAACGGCGTGAGTGCGCCGCTGGCGAGCCCGCCGGCGGTGGAGGATATCCGGCGGCTGGTGAACTGCGGCGACGACATCCTGGTGCAGGTGATCAAGGACCCCATCGGCACCAAGGGTGCGCGGCTCACCACCTTCATTGCCCTGCCGTCGCGCTATCTGGTGTACCTGCCGCGCGGTGAGTCGATCGGGGTGTCGGCGCGCATCGAGGACGAGGCCGAACGCACGCGACTGAAGACGGTGCTGGCGCAGCTGTTGACCCCCGGCGCGAGCGGCGGTTACATCGTGCGCACGGCCGCGCAGGGGGCCTCTGCCGAGGCCCTGCGCGAGGACATGGCCTATCTCGCCAAGCTGTGGGATCACGTGCGCGCGCGTGCCGGCGAGGTGCCTCCCGGCTCGGTGGTACACGAGGACCTGCCCCTGTGCCTGCGGGTGCTGCGCGATGAGCTCGGCCGCGGCGTGAGCCGCGTGCTGGTCGATTCGCCGCGCGAGCACGAGCGTATGCAGCAGTTCGCCGCCGCCTTCATGCCCGGGGCGGCGCCGCTCATCGAACTGTACGCCGGCGCGCGGCCGATACTCGACCTCAACGGCGTCGAGGAGGAGATCGCCAAGGCGCTCGATCGCAAGGTGCCGCTGAAGTCCGGCGGCCACCTGGTGATCGACCAGACCGAAGCGATGACCACCATCGACGTGAACACCGGCGCCTATGTGGGTCATCGCAATCTCGAGGAGACCATCTTCCGCACCAACCTCGAGGCGGCGGTGAGCATCGCGCGGCAACTGCGGCTGCGCAATCTCGGCGGCATCATCATCATCGACTTCATCGACATGCGCGATGAGCCGCACCGCCGCGCGGTGCTCAGCGCCCTCGAGCGGGCGCTGGCCGCGGATCGCGCCCAGACCCACATCGTGAGCCTCTCGCCGCTCGGGCTCGTGGAAATGACCCGCAAGCGCACCCGCGAGAGCCTGGAACATCTGCTGTGTCAGCCGTGTCCAAGCTGCTCGGGGCGCGGTTTCATCCGCACGCCGGAAACGGTGTGCAACGAGATTTTTCGGGAAATTGTGCGACAGAGCCGACAGTTTGCCAGTCGTGAGCTGCTGATACTCGCTCACCAGGACGTCGTGGATCGCCTTCTGGACGAGGAGTCGGCTACCCTCGGGGAGCTCGAGGCGCAGGTCGGTCGTCCGATCCGCCTGCAGGTCGAGGCCCTCTACGGCGTCGATCACTACGACGTCGTACTCGTCTGAGGCATCAAGAGTGCGTGTAACGCCAGCAGAGCCCGCTGCCGGGCCGGTTGCCCCTGCCGCCGCAGGCGCTGCGTGCCCGGCGCGCGCCGGGCTGCGCTGGGCGGCCTGGGTGCTCGGCGGCGCCACCATCCTGGGCGCGGTGGTGTTGAGCGCCTGGGAGCTGGCCGCGGCGCGCGTGCCGCAACACCGCGCCGCGCTCGAGGAGTTGATCCGCCAGCAGACCGGACTCAGCGTGAGCTTCAGCCAGCTCGGCGTGCGCTGGGGCTGGTACGGTCCTGAAGCCGTGTTTCACAGTGTCGCGCTCGGCGAGCCCGGCGGCCGCGGGGCGCTGCTGCGTGCGCCGCAGCTCATCGTGGGTCTGGACGCCTGGCGCATGGTGCGCAGCGGCCGGCTGGAGGCCGGGCGCATCACGCTGGTGAATCCCGACATCGATCTCGGGGCCGGCGCAGGTCTGGCCGGCGCGCGTGCCGGCGGCGCCGGGCACGAGCCGGTGCCGAGCGCCGGCGCACGGTTGTTGTCGCGCTGGCGGGACGGACGGATCGACATCCAGGGTGGCACGCTGCGCTGGCCCCGCGCCGGGGCACCGTCCCCCCTCACCCTGAGCGTCAGGCACGCACAGCTGCGGCGCCTGGCTTCGGCGTGGACTGCGGACGCGCTGGTGCTGCTGCCGGCAAGTCTCGGTGCCAGCGCGCACCTCGCGCTGCAGATGACGGGCGATCCTGCACGACCGGCCGGCTTGACCGGCACCCTCAGTTTCGAAGGCCGCATGCTCGAATTCGCCGGCTGGCGGGCGCTCGTCGAATATCCGCCCTTGCAGCGCTACCTGCCGCAAGCGGGCCGGGGCAACCTCGAGCTGCACACCGAGTTCGCGCAGGGAAGCATCCTCGGCGCCGATGGCACGGTGCTGGCGCAGGCGCTCGAGTGGAGAGCGCCGCTCGCGGCCGCCGCGGCGCTCACCGTCGAGCGGCTGAGCGGTGCGTGGCGGCTTGCGCGGCTCGGCGGGCATTGGCGCTTCGAGGCGCACGCGCTCGAGATCGGCGCGCCCGCATCCGCGCCCACGACCCTGAGCGTCGACGCCGCCACCGACGCCGCCTGGGCGCGCGGCACGTTGCAATCCGCGCCCCTTCCCGTGGTCGCCGCCATCGCGCGCTGGTATGCCCCGCAGCTGCCGCTGGCGCAGGTGGCCTTGAGCGGCGCGGTGCGCGAGCTGACGTTCGACTGGAACGCGCGCCGCCCCGGGGGAGTACGTCTGCGAACTTCCGCACAACTGGAAAACCTCACGCTCGCAACGCCCGCGCGCGACATGGTGCTCACCGGACTGACCGGGCACGTAGCGGGAGCCGACGCGCGGCTGGTGGCCGACCTACAGGCGCACGCGGCGCAGCTCACCCTGGCGCGCGAGCAGCGCGTCTCGCTCGACAATCTTGCGATCGCCGCGCGCCTCGCCATCGCCGCCGACGGCGGCGGCTGGCAGGTCAGCACCGATGACCTCGAGGTGCGGCGCGCGCAGCTGAGTGTTACCGCCAGCGGCGCGATCGGCGCCGCGGGCGCCGGCCGGCAGCCGCAGATCAACGCGCACGTCGCTGTCAAGGACGCCGACGTGGCGTTGCTCGCCCGGCTGCTGGGTGCGCGCGCGCTGGCCGCGTTCGGCGCCCCCGCCGCGCAGCTCACCGCCGGACGCATCGCGAGCGCGGATCTCGAGTGGCGCGGTCCGCTCGCTGCGGCACAACCGCCCTGGACTCCTGGCGGGACCGGGTTCCGGGGCGCTGTGGGGCTGCGCGACGCGACCCTGGCCGGATCAGATCCCTGGCCCGATACGCAGCATCTCGATGCGCGCATCGAGTGGCACGGCCCGAGCATGCATGCGGCGATCGACGGCGGGCAGGTCGGGACGTTCCAACTGGTCGCGGCGAGTGCCGAGTGGGACGCGCGCGGTCGCGCCATGCATCTCGCCGGGCGCGTCACCGGCAGCGCGCAGCAGGCGCTGGCCTGGCTGCGTCAACACCCGCAGCTCAGCGCCTACGCCTCCGGGCTGCAGGATGTCGATCTGCGCGGTGACACGCTGCTCGATGTCGACATGCTGGTGCGCCAGCCGCGCGAACGTACGCGCGTCACGGCGGTGCTCGATGGCGCGCAGCTGCGTGCAGTGGCGGGTTTGCCGCCGATCGATGCGCTGCGCGGCACGCTCGCCTTTACGGCCGGCCACCTGCAGCCCTCGACCCTGACCGGGCAGTGGCTGGGCGGCCCGGTCAGCCTCGGCGTCGCGGAGCGGCGCGAGACCGGCGTCACCGCACTGGCGATTTTCGGGCGCGGGCTGGTGGACGTGCGGCAGGCGCTGCTGGCGGCCGGAGCGAGCGACGATGCCCAGCTCGCGGGCAATGCCGAATGGAGCGCGCTGCTCACGTTCCTGCCGGCGACGGATGCCGGTGGTCCGCGCTGGCGAGTACGCGCCGATTCGAACCTGATCGGCGTCGCGAGCGGCCTGCCCGAGCCCTTTGGCAAGGCCCCGGGCGCGCTGCTGCCGCTGCACGTCGAGGTACAGGCCGGTGCCGACGCCGGGCAGTTGCGCCTGAGCCTCGGCGATCGGCTGCACGCCTGGGCGGCGCTCAGCCGCAGCGGTGAGCTGTGGCGCATCGAGCGCGGCACGGTACGTCTGGCGTCCACGGCCCCGACGCCGCCCGCGGAGCCGGGGTTGTTGCTGGAAGGTCGCATCAGCCGCCTCGACCTGCCGGCGTATCTGGCTCTGTGGCGGCAGATCGGCCGGGATGCGGCGCTGCCTGCGCTGCGCGCGCGGCTGACGACCTCCCAGCTCATCGTCGGCGAGCGCAGCTACCCGGAGGTGAGCCTCGCGGCGCAGGCCAGCCGCGCGGGCGGACAGCTGCAGCTGCAGTCCGCGGACTTCTCCGGCACGGTGCGCTGGCCGGCGGCGGTGAGCGGTGCGCATCCGGCGCTGGTGCAGCTCGCCAGGCTCAACCTGGCGCAACCCGGCGACGCCGCACTCGGGGCAGGAATGCTGGCGGCACTCGCGCCTGCCGCGCAACTCTCCATCGATGCTCTGCAGTGGCAGGGCCATCCCATCGGCAGGTTCGACGCGCTGCTCGCAGCCCAGGCGGACGCGCTCGAGGTGAGCGAGTTGCACCTGGCCGGCGACAACGAGGACACGCGCGGCACGCTGCAGTGCCGGGATGGCGTGTGCCGCCTGCAGTTCAGCCTCGACAGCCGCAATGCCGCGGCTACGCTGTCCGCCTTCGGCTTCAGGCCGGAGCTCGACGCGAGCCACGGGCGGCTGCAGGGTGAGTTGCAATGGCCGCAGCAGGCGCCCACCTCCCTTGCAACCCTCGACGGACGCCTCCACATGCAGCTCGAGCAGGGTGTCACGCGCGCGGGGGCGCCTTCCGCGGGCGTTCCTTTCGCGCTGCTGGCCGTGCCGGCGCTGACCAAAGGAATGAGTCCCGGGCTGAGCTTCTCGAGCCTGACGGCGGACTTCGTGCTGCACGACGGGCAGGCGACGACCTCTGACCTGCACTTCGACGGTGACGCGGAGATCCTGGTGCGCGGGCGCACCGGCCTGCTCGCGCAGGACTACGATGAGCAGGCGTGGATCCTGCGTGGCGAGGAGCGTCTGCCGGCCGCCCTGCGCCGCCTCGGCCCGACGCCCAAGGTTGCGGCGGTGTGGCTGTCGCTGCGCGAGTTGTTCAACGGCTCGGCCGCGGATCGCTCGCGTGCCGCGCTGCGTTTGCGCGGCACCTGGGTTGAGCCGATCGTGACCCCTGCGGAATGAGGTGACGGATGAAGGTGGCCGCAATTCAGATGACGTCCGGGCCGGACGTGGCGGCGAACCTGGAGCAGGCGCGCGCGCTGCTCGAGGACGCGGCTGGCCGCGGCGCACGACTCGCGGCGCTGCCGGAGAATTTCTCCTTCATGGGCCTGAAGGACGCCGACAAGCGCGCCGTGGCGGAAGTGGACGGGAGCGGGGCGGCGCAGGATTTCCTGGCAGCGAGCGCGCGGCGCCTGCACCTGTGGATTGTGGGCGGCACGATACCGCTGCGCAGCGGTGCCGACGGGCGCGTGGCGGCCGCCTCGCTGGTATACAACACCGACGGGCGGCGCGTCGCCCGCTACGACAAGATCCACCTGTTCGATGTCGACATTCCCGGGCGTGCCGAGAGCTACCGGGAGTCGGCGCACGTCGCTCCCGGCTCGAGTCCCGCGGTAATCGACACGCCGGCAGGGCGGCTCGGGCTGTCGGT
>VBNH01000066.1 GCA_005878095.1 Gammaproteobacteria bacterium
CGGCGCCGGGCGGCGCCTGCAGCACGGCCGCGCGCCGCGTGCCGAGCGCTGCGCGCAGCGCCGGCAGCGCCTCATCGATGGGCAGCCCCGACCTCACCAGATGCGCACGCGCTCCTGCGGGGGCAGGTACAGCTTGTCCCCGGGGCGCGCGTTGAACGCGGCGTACCAGGCATCGATGTTGCGCACCACGCCGTTCACGCGATACTTCGCCGGGCTGTGGGGGTTGCTCGTGACCTGCGAACGCAGATCCTCGTCGCGCTGCTTCTCGCGCCACACCTGCGCCCAGGACAGGAAAAAGCGCTGCTCGCCGGTGAGGCCGTCGAGCACCGGAGCGGGCGCACCGTGCAGCGAGAGGTGATAGGCCTCGTTCGCCACCGACACGCCGCCGAGGTCGCCAATGTTCTCTCCGAGCGTCAGGCGACCGTTGATGTGCAGCCCCGGCAGTGCTTCGTAGCCGTCGTACTGCGCGGCGAGCCGATCGACGCGCTGATGGAATGCCTGCTCATCCTGCCTCTGCCACCACTCGCGCAGCACGCCGCGTGCGTCCGACTTGGCGCCCTGATCATCGAATCCGTGACCCATCTCGTGTCCGATGACGCCGCCGACGCCGCCGTAGTTGACCGCCGCATCCGCGTCGGGATCGAAGAAGGGCGGCTGCAGGATGGCGGCCGGGAACACCACCTCGTTGAACGTCGGATTGTAGTAGGCGTTGATGGTCTGCGGTGTCATGCCCCACTCGCCGCGGTCGGTCGGTCCCCCGAGGCGCTTCAGCTGGCGCTGCCAATCGAAGGCCTCCGCGCGCGCGGCATTGCCGAAGGCGTCGCCCGGCCTCACCTCGAGGGCCGAGTAATCACGCCACTTGTCCGGATAGCCGATCTTGGGGTGAAAGGCGGCGAGCTTCACCAGCGCCACCTTGCGCGTCGCCGCACTCATCCAGGGCAGGTGCTCGATGCGGCGCCGATAGGCGGCGCGCAGGTTCTCGACCAGCTCGAGCATCTTCTGCTTCGAGGCCGGCGGAAAGTAGCGCTGCACGTAAAGCTCCCCGGCCGCTTCCCCGAGCCCCTGGTCGACCGCACGCACGGCGCGCTTCCAGCGGGCGCGCTGCTGCTGCTGGCCGTGCAGCGTGCGCCCGTAGAAGTCGAACACTTCGTCATCGAAGGCCTTCGGCAGCACGTCGGCGTTGCCCTCCAGGTAGTGGTAAGCGAGGTACGTCCGCCAGCGCTCCACGGGCACCTTGCGGAACATCACGCCGAGCGCCTGTACGGCATCGGACTCGCGCACGATGAAACGCGGCTGGGCTTCGAGCTCGGCGCCCGAGAGCAGCGCTGGCCAGGGGAAGCCGGGCGCGAAGGTGGTCAGCTCCTCGCGCGTGTGCGGGTTGTAAGTCAGGTCGCGCTCGCGGCGCTTGGCACGCGGCCAGTGCGCCGTGGCGATCTGGGTTTCGAGCTCGACGATGGAACGGGCCGCCTGCGCCGCATCGTCCTCGGCGGCAAGCTTCAGCAGGCGCTCGATGTGCGCGGCGTACCTGGCGCGCAGTTCCCGGTAGACCGGCTCGTCCTTCAGGTAGTAGTCGCGATCCGGCAGTCCCAGCCCGCTCTGCGTGATCGTCACCATGTAGCGGTCGGGATCCTTCTCATCGGGAGCGGTGCGGAATTCGACCGGCGCGGTGAGCCGCAGCTCGGCCCGCTCCATGAGGCGGCCGATATCCTCGTGGGTGCGGGCGGCGGCGATCGCCTCGAGTCCTGCCCGGGCGGGCGTGAGCCCCGCGCGCTCAACGGCGTCGGTATCGAGGTATGCCCGATAGAATTCGCGGAGCTTGCGTATGTTGCTGCCGGGGGTCGCATCCTCGGGCAACGCCTCCAGGATCCCGCGCAGCTGCTGCAGCGAGCGCTCCTGAAGCTCATCGAAGGCGCCCCAGCGCGAGCGATCGGGCGGGATGTCACGCGTGTCGAGCCAGTGACCGTCGGCATAGCGATAGAAGTCATCCCCCGGCTTCACGCTCAGATCGCGGGAACCGAGCTCGACGCCCCATTGCCCGATCTGTGCGTGCGGCGCCGCGGCGCCCGGTGCCACGGAGAAGCCGACCGCGGCCGCGGCCGTTGCGATCACGGCGAGGTGCGCGGTGCTCCGTTCCAACATTTGCATTGCTCCTTCGCTCAGTGCCGCCACGCTGCCAGCGCGAACAACAGCCAACCGCCGATCCAGGCGAGCCCGCCCAGGGGCGTGAGCAGCCCGAGCGCGCGCGGCGCACCGAGACTGAGGGCATAGAGACTGCCCGAGAACAGCACCACCCCGGCCACGATCAGCGCCGCCGCGGCGCGCAGCGCGCCGCCATCGTAGCTGCGCAGCGCCAGACCGACGCCGATGAGACCGAGGGCCTGAAAGAACTGATAGCGCACCGCCGTCTCCCACAGCTGCAGCCGCTCGGGTGCCAGCTGATTCCTCAGCGCGTGGGCGCCGAAGGCGCCGCACGCGGTGGCGAGCGCCAGCAGCAGGCCCGCGATGGCGAGCGTGCGGGCGCTACTCACCGTGCGGGCCGAAGAACGGCTTGATCAGGTCGAGCGGCAGCGGGAAGACGATCAGCTGGGTTCTCTCGTGGGCGATGTCGGCGAGGGTCTGCAGGTAGCGCAGTTGCAGGGCGCTCGGCTGGAGCGCCAGCGCCTTTGCCGCCTCGACCAGTTGCTGGGCCGCCTGGGCCTCGCCCTCGGCGTGGATGATCTTGGCGCGCCGGGTGCGCTCGGCCTCGGCCTGCTTCGCCATGGCGCGGATCATGCTTTCGTCGAGGTCGACGTCCTTGATCTCCACCGTCGAGACCTTGATGCCCCAGTTTTCGGTGCTCTGATCGAGGATGCGCTGCAGGTCGACGTTGAGCTTGTCGCGCTGCGCGAGCAGGTCGTCCATCTCGTGCTGGCCGACGACCGAGCGCAGCGTGGTCTGCGCGACCTGGCTGGTGGCGTCGAAGGCGTTCGCCACCTGGATGATGGCCTTGCCGGCATCGACGACGCGGAAGTAGACCACCGCATTCACCTTCACCGAGACGTTGTCGCGCGTGATCACATCCTGCTTCGGCACGTTGAGCACGATGACGCGCAGGTCCACGCGGCGGGTCCTCTGGATGCCGGGCCAGACGAGCACCAGCCCGGGACCCTTGATGCCGGTGAAGCGTCCGAGCGTGAACACGACGACACGCTCGTATTCGTTCAGCACGTTGATGGCGCTGAATACCAGCACGACGATGAATATGGCGATGGCGATCACGAACGACATGAGTGTCTCCAGTCGCGAGCGGCGCTCAACGCGGCTCGACCCACAGTGTCAGACCTTCCACCCTGACGATGCGCGCCAGGTCGCCGGCGCGCAGCGCGGCGTCGCTGCGCGCGTTCCACAGCTCCCCGCCGTAGCGCACCTTGCCCTTGCCGGTGAAGTCCGCGACCACCTCGGCGGACTCCCCGATCATGCCCTGCGTCCCGGTGGCGACCGGGCGGCGCATGGAGCGGCTCGCGAGGTACACGATGCCCGCGATCACCAGCCCGCCCATGGTGGCGAAGGCGCCGATCAGCGGCCGGCCCACATTCATGCCCGGGATATCGGTGTCGAAAAGAATGAGCGAGCCGACGACGAATGCAATCAGACCCCCTACACCGAGCGAGCCGTAGGTCGGGAAGAAAAACTCCGAGATGATCATGGCCGTGCCGAGCACCACCAGCGCCAGCCCCGCGTAGTTCACCGACAGGATCTGGAACGCGAACAGCGCGATCAGCAGGCACACCGAGCCGGCCACACCCGGCAGGACTGCGCCGGGATTGTACCCCTCGAGCAGCAGTCCCCAGATGCCGATCAGCATCAGTCCGTACGCGACCGTGGGGTTGGTGATGACCGCCAGCAGCTGGGTGCGCCAGTCGGGCTTCATGCGCAGCACGGCAAGCCCGCGGGTCGCAAGCTTCACGGTGCGCTCGCCGATGCGCACCTCGCGCCCGTCGATGCGCGCCAGCAACTCCGGCAGGTCAGGCGCGATGATATCGATGACCTTCTGTTGCAGCGCAGCCGTGGCCGAGAGGCTGGCGGCGCCGCGCACCGCTTGCTCGGCCCAGTCGGCATTGCGGCCGCGCTCCTCGGCCAGGCCGCGGATGTAGGCCACGGCGTCGTTGACGACTTTGCGCTCCATGGCGCTGCCCGGCAGGTTGGGCGGGGCCGCGCCGCCGGCAGGAGCGGGGGCCTTGGGGTTCCCGTCCTGCGGCGGGTTGGTCCCCGGCGTGGGTAGCGGCGGGGACCCCGGCTCGGGCTCACCGCCGATGGAAACCGGTGTGGCGGCCCCCAGGTTGGTGGCCGGCGCCATCGCCGCAACGTGGCTCGCGTACAGAATGTAGGTCCCGGCGCTCGCCGCGCGCGCTCCGGAGGGAGTGACGTAACTCACCACCGGGACCGGGGAGGCCAGGATCGCGCGGATGATGTCGCGCATCGCGCTGTCGAGCCCCCCGGGGGTGTCCAGTTCC
Source organism: Gammaproteobacteria bacterium (assembly GCA_005878095.1). GTDB lineage: Bacteria > Pseudomonadota > Gammaproteobacteria > Steroidobacterales > Steroidobacteraceae > 13-2-20CM-66-19. The sequence goes on from VBNH01000066.1 coordinate 4,494, forward strand.
AGCACCACCACGCGGCTGCCGTTCTCGTGCGCCGCCTCGATGCCGTGCACCACGTAGCGCGAAGTTGCAGGTCCGATCGGTCCGTTGATTTCCAGCACCGCGGCCGTGCCGGCGTCTGAGTCGGCGGCGGGAGGCGCGGCCGCGGCGACACCGGGTGCGGTGCGCAGGGTGAGTGTCGCCAACAGCGCCAGCGCGGTGCGCCAGGAGTGCGCAGTGCTGCACACGAGGGTCTCCATCACGATCACCCGCGCACTGGCCGCCGGCCGCGCGAGCCGTGCTGTGGCGGCAGTCCGGTGTGCTGCGTGCGGAACGGCCGCAGCGGCGCGCCGCGCCGGTCTGCCTGCGCGTGAGCGGTGCCGGCCGGCTGATACGCCGGCACCAGCTGATGGCGGCCGTTGCCGATGAGATCCGCGCGTGCCATGCGCCGCAACGCCTCGCGCAGCAGCGGCCAGTTGTTGGCGTCGTGATAGCGCAGGAACGCCTTGTGGAGCCGGCGCACTTTCAGACCCCTGGGGATCAGTACCTCCTCGCTGCTGCGCGTGATGCGGCGCAGCGGGTTCTTGCCGGAGTGATACATGGCGGTTGCCGTGGCCATGGGTCCGGGCAGAAACGCCTGCACCTGGTCGGCGCGCAAGCCGTTCTTCTTCAGCCACAGTGCGAGCTCGAGCATATCCGCATCACTGGTACCCGGATGGGCCGCTATGAAATAGGGAATCAGGTACTGCTCCTTGCCGGCCTGCTTCGAGTAGCGGTCGAACAGCTCCTTGAAGCGCTCGTAGGCGGCAACCCCGGGCTTCATCATCTTCGACAGTGGTCCCTCGGCGAGCGCTTCGGGTGCGATCTTCAGGTACCCGCCGGTGTGGTGTTGGGCGAGCTCCTTCACGTACTCGGGGGACTCGATTGCCAGGTCATAGCGCACGCCCGAGGCGATCAGCACCTTCTTGATGCCCGGGAGCGCGCGCGCGCGGCGGTAGAGGCGGATGAGCGGCGCGTGATCGGTGTCGAGATTGGGGCAGATGCCCGGGTACACGCACGACGGCCGGCGGCAGGCGCTTTCGATCTCGCGGCTCTTGCAGGCGAGCCGGTACATGTTGGCGGTCGGTCCGCCGAGATCGGAAATGACGCCGGTGAAGCCCGGCACCTTGTCACGCACCGCCTCGATCTCGCGCAGTACGGAATCTTCCGAGCGACTCTGGATGATGCGGCCCTCGTGCTCGGTGATGGAGCAGAAGGTGCAGCCGCCGAAGCAGCCGCGCTGGATCGCGACCGAGAAGCGGATCATCTTGTACGCGGGAATGCTCGCCTTGCCGTAGCTCGGGTGCGGTGCGCGGCCGTAGGGGCGCTCGTACACCCAGTCCATCTCGGCGGTGGTGAGCGGAATCGGCGGCGGGTTCAGCCACACCTCGGTGTCGCCGTGGCGCTGCACCAGCGCGCGCGCATTACCCGGATTGGACTCCAGGTGCAGGATGCGCGAGGCGTGCGCATACAACACCGGATCCGCGGCGACCGCTTCCCAGGCGGGCATGCGGATCACGCTGCGCTCGCGATCGGAGTTCTTCACGCGACGCACGAAGCGCACGATCTTCTCGCCCCCCGCTGCGGCAGGCGCGTCCCTGCACGGCGCACTCGGCGGCACGCCCGACGCCGCAGGTGTGGCCGCCGCCATGGCGTAAGGGTCAACCGGAGCGTTCAGCGGCCCGGGCGCATCCAGGTGAGTGGAATCGATCTCGATCCAGTCCGCCGGTATGCCGCGGCGCGCGAACACCGTGCCGCGCACGTCGGTGATGTCGTGAATCGATTCACCGCCCGCGAGGCGGTGGGCGAGCTCGCAGATCTGCCGCTCGCCGTTGCCGTACACCAGCAGGTCCGCCTTGGCATCCAGCAGCACCGAGCGGCGCACCTTCTCCGACCAGTAATCGAAGTGCGCGATGCGGCGCAGGGAAGCCTCGATGCCGCCGATGACGATCGGCACTTCGCCGAACGCCTCGCGCGCGCGCTGCGCGTACACGATCACCGCGCGGTCCGGCCGCTTGCCCGCGACACCCCCCGGGGTATACGCGTCGTCGCTGCGCACCCGGCGCTCGGCGGTGTAGCGGTTGACCATCGAATCCATGTTGCCGGCGGTGATGCCGAAGAACAGGTTCGGCGGGCCGAGGGCGGCGAAGGCATCGGCGCTGTGCCAATCGGGCTGCGCGATGATGCCGACCCGGAAGCCCTGCGCTTCCAGCACCCGCCCGATGATGGCCATGCCGAAGCTCGGGTGATCGACGTAGGCGTCGCCGCTCACGATGATGACGTCGCAACTGTCCCAGCCGAGCATGTCCATCTCGGCGCGCGACATGGGCAGGAACGGCGCGGTGCCGAAGCGCTCGGCCCAGTGCCGGCGGTAGCCGGTGATGTCACGTGCGGTCTGCATGCAACCGTTTATTAGAACAGAACGGGCGCGCCGCGGGTCATTTCCCGTGGCGCCCGCGCGGCCCACCTCGGACACAGCTTCGGACACAGCCCCGGGGGCGCAGTCTGGCACGCAGCCCCGGGCGCAGCCTCGGGCGTGGCTGTCCGCCGCCGGCTTGATGGTACCTTGGTAACTTGGTACCATGTGGCTCATGAAAGAGATCACCCGCACCCAGACCGGAGTGCGCCTCGAGAGCCGGCTGCTGAAGGTGCTCAAGGCGCTCGCGACCGAGCTCGACCTGTCGCTCGGCGATCTGCTCGAGGGCATCGTCCTGCACGCCTTCGAGGGCAAGGCGCCCTTCTCGGGCGCGACACTCAGGAAGGTGAAGGCGCTGAAGGCGGTCTACGGCCTCGAGCTCACCGCCCGGGACTCTCACCAGCTGCGCGAGGCCGGCGCGGATGCACCCTGACTGCCCCGAGCTCGGGCGCTTCGTGCGCGGCGAGATCGAGCCGGGCGCGTTTGCGCACCGCGAGCACGTGCGCATGGCGTTCGAGATGCTGCGGCGGCATGACTTCGCGGAGGCCGCGTGGCTTTACTCGCGGGCGCTGCGCGCCATGACGGCGAAGGCCGGCAAGCCGCAGGCCTTCCATCAGACCGTGACCGTTGCGTTTCTGTCGGTCATCTCGGAGCGCATCGAGACCCGCCCGGTTGCGGATTTCACCGCATTCGCGCGCGACAATCCGGATTTGTTCGATAAGGCGGCACTGGCACGCTGTTATCGCCCGGAACGGCTCGCGACCGAGCTCGCTCGACGCACGTTCCTCCTTCCGGATCCCGGCCGATGAGCCCGGGGCGGCCAGCACGATCCTGATAGTGTTAACGGGCCCTGGAGCGCTCAGTACAGCAGCACCGGCTGGCGCTCGGCGCGCCACGCGGCTTCGTCGCTGTCCGCCAGCGCGTCCAGGTCCGCAGGCGTCGCGGCCGGGTCATCCACCCAGCGTCGCAGCAGCTCGCTGCCGTTTATGACATCGATCGCGAGGCGCTGCTGTTCGTACTCGTAGGGAAAATCCCGCCACAGCGGATAGTCGGAGCGCAGACTGCGCAGCGCCTTGAAGGCAAGCGCGAACAGCCGCCACGGCCGGAAGGCCTCGTGGTCGTAGCAGGCCGGGTCCTCGACGTGCACCTGAAATCCCGCGCACAGCTTGCCTGCGTGCTTGTGGAAAGTGGGCTCGAACCAACAGGGGCGCAGCCGGCAGCCACGCAGCCACGCCGGCGCCAGCGAGCGCATCTGCGCCAGCAGCGCCGCGACGTCCAGATCGGGCGCGCCCAGCAGCTCCAGCGGCCGGGTGGTGCCGCGGCCCTCGGACAGCGTCGTGCCTTCCACCATCACCGCGCCGGAATAACAGCGCGCCATCCACGGGTTCGGTGCGTTGGGACTCGGATTCACCCAGGTGCGCTCGCGCAGCGGCCAGCCGTAGCCGGGGGCGGCCTGCGGCTGCCAGCCCTGCATCTGCACCACCTGACAGTCGACATCCAGGCGCAGCGTCGCGACGAACCAGCGTGCCAGCTCCCCCATGGTGAGCCCATGACGCATGGGCAGTGCGCCGGCGCCCACGAAGCTCTCCTGGCCCGGCCGCAGCCGCAGCCCTTCCACCGGCCGGCCGGCCGGATTGGGCCGATCGAGCACCCACACCGCCTTGCGCCTGCCGGCGGCCTCCTCCAGCACGTAGCGCAGCGTGGTGATGAAGGTGTAGATGCGGCAGCCGAGGTCCTGCAGATCGACCAGCAGCACATCGAAGCTGTCCATCATGGCCGCGGTCGGACGGCGCACCGTGCCGTACAGGCTGAAGACCGGGATGTGGTGCACCGGGTCGAGGTAGTCCGGCGACTCGATCATGTTGTCCTGCTTGTCGCCACGCAGGCCGTGCTGCGGGCCGAGCGCCGCGCTCAGGCGCAGGTCGCTCAGCGCCGCCAGGGCATCCAGCGAATGCGTCAGGTCGCGCGTCACCGAGGCGGGATGCGCGAGCAGCGCCACGCGCCGCCCGGCGAGCGGCTTGCGCAAGGCGGGCTCCTCGATGAGGCGCTCGATGCCAAACTTCATGGGGCACGCAGGTCGATGGTGAAGCCGTCCGGATGGTGGAAATCGGGCTTGCCCGGCGGATGGTCCAGCGCCCAGTAGGACAGAGCGCCGCGATGGTCTTCGATGATTGCGGCCAGCGCGAGGTGCAGCGTCGGCACGTTGCGCAGCGCCGCGAGTCCGCCGAGATGCACGGTCGCCGTCAGCTCGAACTGATCGGAAGAACGGCGCACCTGCAGGCCCGGGGCCTGCGTGAGGTTGGCCGGCGCCATGCCGTCGCGGTAATCCGTGAACTGATACGCCGCCCAGTCGAGTGTCGGAGAGAAGTTGAATTCGTAGTAGCCCGCGGCACCCTGGGGGGCGATGAATGCCTCGAAACAGGTGTGCTGCCACAAGCCATCGGCGCGGCGACCGGTACCTGCGCCGGACACACGCACGCGTCCGATATCCCCGTGCAGCGAGTAGTTGCACACCAGCGTGGTGGGCCCCGCCAGGCGCACCTCGACTGCGATGCCGGACACCGGCTGACGGGAGGTGTCAGGATGGGCAACCAACACCGTCCAATGCGCAGCGGCGGGGCTCATGGCAGGCGCTGATCAGGCCTGCAGCCACGAGAGCAGCGCCTGCGTCACTTCGCGCGGCCGCTCGAGAGTGGACAGGTGCCCGCACTGCGGCACGCTCACGAGTCGCGCTCCGGCGATACCGTGCGCCATCTCGGCGGCGCGCTCGGGAGGGGTCAGCTCGTCGTCCTCGCCGACCAGCACCAGGGTCGGTGCGCGGATGCCGCCGAGCATCGGTCGCGAGTCGCTGCGCTCCATGGTGGCCTGCTGCTGGCGGATGAAGGCTGCCGCACCCACCTCCTGCGCCATCAGAGCCGTGACCTGCCGCAAGGCGGCATCGTCGCGGCGCGCGTGATGGAGGAGGCGCGGCAAGGCGGCGTCCAGCACCTCGGCAAGGCGCCCCGCCGCGGCGAGCGCCATCTGCGCGCGGCGCGCGGCGCTCTGCTCGGGCGTATCCGGCCGGGCGGTGGTGTCGAGCAGCGCCAGTTTCACCACCCGCGCGGGCGCCTGGCGCAGGATCTCGAAGGCAACGTAGCCGCCCATCGACAGGCCCGCGAGCGCGAAACGTGGCGGCGCGTCGGCGAGAATGCGGCGCGCAATCCCCGCCATGCTGTCATCGCGGGTGTGGTCCGCGACCGTCACCGGACCGAAGCGCCACAGCGCCGGAATCTGCTCCGCGTACAGGCGCGCCGAGTCGAGCAGGCCCGGGATCAACACGATGGCAAGAGGCTCGGTCACGGGCGGGAGCGTAGCATGCAGCCATGAGACACCGCATCGCGCCCGCGCTGCTCGTCCTGGGCCCACTGCTCGCGGTCGCGGCGCCGCCGCCCAACCCCACCTCGCTCGACGCCGGCGCGGCTGCGCGCTTCGCGGCACTGGCGCTCAAGTGCCTGCACCAGGAGTACCCCAACCACCTCTCGCACACGCTCGGCTCCGACGCCGACGCGCGCCCGCCGCGCGAGCTGACGCCCGCCTTCTACGGCTGCTACGACTGGCACTCGGCCGTGCACGGCCATTGGCTGCTGGTGCGGCTGCTGCGGCTGTTCCCCGGCGCGCCGTTCGCCTCTCAGGCGCGCGCCGCGGTTTCACGCAGCCTCACCGTGCCCAACATCTCCGCCGAAGTCGCCTACCTGCGCGGCGAGGGCCGCGCTTCCTTCGAGCGCCCCTACGGGCTCGCCTGGCTCCTGCAGCTGGCGGCGGAGCTGCGCGGCTGGGATGACCCGGATGCGCAGCGCTGGTCGGCGGCATTGCAGCCGCTCGAGTCGCAAGCGGCGGCGCGTCTGAAGACCTGGCTGCCGAAGCTTCACTACCCGATCCGCATCGGTGAGCACGACCAGACCGCTTTTTCGTTCGGGCTCGTCTGGGACTGGGCTGGCGTGGCCGGGGACGATGAGATGCGCGCGCTGCTGAGGCGTGCGGCGCAGCGCTTTTACCTGCGCGACCGCAATTGCCCGCTCGCCTACGAGCCCTCGGGCGAGGATTTCCTCTCGCCGTGCCTGGCGGAGGCGGACTTCATGCGTCGCGCGCTCGGAGCGCGCGCGTTCGCCCACTGGTTGTCGGGATTTCTCGCGCGCCTGCCGGCCGGCGCCGTAGCGGCCGGCCGGGCGCCGTGGCTGTCGCCGGCCGTGGTCACCGATCGCGCCGATCCCAAGCTCGCGCACCTCGATGGACTCAACCTGAGCCGCGCCTGGATGCTCGCCGGGATCGCGCATGGTCTGCCGCCACACGATCCGCGGATTGCGGCGCTGCTCGCCGCCGCGGCGGCGCATGCCGATGCGGCGTTGCCCGCCGTCACCGGCGAGCACTACGAGGGCGGCCATTGGCTGGGCACGTTTGCGGTGTATATGAGCAGCGCCGCGGATCTGCGCCGTTGAGCGCCGCGCGCCGCGGATCTGTGCCGTTGAGCGCCGCGCGGGCGCGGTCAGCCGAGCGCCTGGCGCAGCTCCGCGATCAGGTCCTGCACATCCTCCACACCCACCGACAGGCGGATGAGGCCGTCGCTGATCCCGAGGGACTCGCGCGTCGCTGCGGGGAGTGAGGAGTGCGTCATGATCCCGGGGTGCTCGATGAGGCTCTCCACGCCGCCCAGACTCTCCGCCAGCGCGAACAGACGGCAGCGCTCGAGCATGCGGCGCGCGCTCTCGAGGCCGCCGCGCAGTACCGCGGTGACGATACCGCCGCAACCACCCGCCATCTGAGCCCTGGCGAGGGCGTGCTGCGGATGACTCGCCAGCCCCGGGTAGTACACGCGCTCGACCCGGGGATGCTGCTCCAGGAACTGTGCGATGGCGAGCGCATTGGCGCAGTGTCGCTCCATGCGCAGTGCCAGGGTCTTGATGCCCCGCAGCGTCAGGAACGCATCGAACGGGCCGGGCACGGCGCCCACCGCGTTCTGCAGATAGGCGAGCCGCTCGGCGAGCTGCGGGTCCGCCCGCACGATGGCGGCGCCGCCGATGGCGTCGGAATGTCCGTTGAGATACTTGGTGGTCGAGTGCACGACGATATCGAACCCATGCTCGAGCGGGCGCTGAATGAAAGGTGTCGCGAAGGTGTTGTCGCAGACCGCCAGCAGAGCGTGCCGGCGCGCGAGCTGCGCCACGGCGCTCAGGTCGACCAGCTTCAGCAGCGGGTTGGTCGGGCTCTCCACCCACACCAGTCGCGTGTCGGGACGGATGGCGCCGGCGAGCGCCGTGGGGTTCGACAGATCGACGAACGAGACGCGATGCCCGGCCGAGCGCTTGCGCACGTCCTCCAGCAGGCGGTAGCTGCCGCCGTACAGATCGTGCATGGCGACGATGTGCGAGCCGGCGTCGAGCAGCTCGAGGACCGTGGCGATCGCGGCCATGCCGGAGGCGAAGGCGAAGCCGGCCGCGCCGCCTTCCAGGCTCGCCAGCGCCGCCTGCAGCGCGTCGCGTGTCGGATTGCGCGTGCGCGAGTAATCGTAGCCCTGGTGCACCCCGGGGCTCGACTGCACGTAGGTGGAAGTCGCGTAGATCGGCGGCATGACCGCCCCGGTGAGCGGATCCGGGCGCTGGCCGCCGTGGATGACGCGCGTCGCGAAGCGCTGCGCGGGAGTCTCGTCACTCATGCGATCGTCACCTCTGGCGCTCTCAGACCCTGCGGCGCAGCCAATTGAGCAGATCGATGCGCGTGATGAGGCCCTGGAATTCGTTGTGGTGCATGACGATGGCCACCATGCCGCGCTTGAAGATCTCCATGAGCTGCGACACCGGCGCATCCACCGGCACGGTCACCAGGTGACTCGCCATGGCCTGGGTCACCGGCTCGTTGAAGTGCTCGGGGTTCGCGACCACTTCCAGCAGAATGTCCTCCTCGTCCACGATGCCGACGATGCGCCCGTCGTGCATCACCGGAACCTGCGAGACGTCATACAGCTTCATGCGCCGGTAGGCAGCCATCACGGTTTCCGTGGAGTTCACGGTCACCGCGGCGTGCTCGGAGTGCCGCCGCGCGATCAGATCGCGCAGGTCGCCGAGGTGCTCGCGCTCGAGGAAACCCTGATCGAGCATCCAGTAATCGTTGTAGACCTTGGACAGGTACTTGTTGCCGCTGTCGCACACGAAGGTCACGACGCGCTGCGGTCGCGGCTGTTCCCGGCAGTAGCGCAGCGCCGCAGCCAGCAGCGTGCCGGTGGACGTGCCGGCGATGATGCCCTCGCGGGCGAGCAGTTCCCGGCAGGTGCGGAAGGCTTCCGCGTCCGGGATGCTGTAGGTGCCGCTGACGCGCGAGAAATCCGCCACCGGCGGAACCGAGTCGCCGCCGATGCCCTCGACCAGCCAGGGAGTCATCTTCACGGGCAGCGCGCCGGTGGTGGCGAAGCTCGCCAGGCCCGAACCCGCCGGGTCGGCCAGCACCAACCGCACCTGCGGCGCCACACGCGCGAAGAAATGCGTCAGCCCCGCGAGGGTGCCGCCGGTGCCGGCGCCGCAGACGACGGCGTGCAACTCATGACCCATCTGTTCCCAGATCTCCGGTGCGGTCGTCTCCTCGTGCGCCTGCGCGTTGGCCGGGTTGCCGAACTGGTCGACGAAATGGCTCCCGGGGATCTCGCGCGCCAGGCGTTCGGCGACGTCGCGGTAATACTCGGGATGACCCTTGCTGACGTCCGATCGGGTCATCACCACGTCCGCGCCCATCGCCTTGAGGTGAAAGATCTTCTCCTGGCTCATCTTGTCGGGTATGACCAGCAGCAGCCGATAGCCCTTCTGTGCCGCGACCAGCGCCAATCCCAGGCCGGTGTTGCCGGCCGTGGCCTCGATCAGCGTGCCACCGGGCTCAAGGCTCCCGCCGCGCTCCGCGGCCTGAATCAAATACAGTCCGACGCGATCCTTGATCGAGCCGCCCGGATTCTGGTTCTCGAGCTTCAGGAACAGCTGGCACGGCCCGGTATCCAGCCGGCGCACCGCCATCAGCGGCGTGTTGCCGATCATCTCCAGTACATTGCCGTGAGCCGGATTGGACATGCAGTGAGCGGGACGGCTCGCTCAGGCAGCGCCGCTGATGAGTCCGGAGCCCACCCAGTCGCGCAGCAGGGCTGCGGCGTGCGCCGGCGCCTCGGCCTCGCCGAGCTCAGCGCACAACAGCTCGCACAGCTCGCCGAACGGCCAGCCATCGCGCGCGGCATCGAGCACCGCACTCTCCGTGTCGGTCAGCGAGCGGAAGTAAGTCGTGAGCTCGTGACGCCACAGGAGCCACTGCAGCGGCGCCGGGTTGAGGCTTGCCTGCGGTCGCTCGCCGTCCTCGGTGAGCGCCTGCCAGATCTGTGGCACGTTCCAGCTCAAGGCCAGCCGTCGCACGCTCGGGTGCCAGGTGAAGCGCAGCCGCGCCCACTGCTGCGGCGCGACGCGTGCGAGCGCCTCATGCGTGAGCGGCGTGGCATCCGCCGCGTCGAACACACCCGTCATGGTCCATTCCCAGCCTGCCAGCTCGGCGAGCACCGGGGCCGCCGCGTAGTTCTCGTGAGCGGCGAGGAACTGCGGCAGCGCCTCGCCGTAGTAGCGGATGGAGAAGTACGGGGAATCATGGGTGCGCACGTACTCGGCGGCGAGGGCGTGAAAATCCGCCTCGCCGAGGAGCTGGGCCAGCGCCGGAAAGTTGCTCTGCAGGGCCTCCGCGAGGCGGCTGCGGTAGGCGCCGGCGTAAATGCCGAGGCGCGTGGCCACCGGCACGCGCGCCGTGCCGAGGACGTGGGCGCCGACGGCGTCGCTGGCGCGCAGCAGGTAGTCCTGAAAATCCCCCTGGACGCGCGCGAGGCCGCTCATGAGCCCGCCGCCGCCACGGCGCGCCGCGGGCGCTGCCGTGGGGCGCTGTCTGCCGCCGGGGCGCTGCCGTCCGCCGCGTCGTCCTCCAGGGCAGCTGCGCACAGCGCGCGCGCCTGCGCGAGCTCGGCACACAACTCGGCGAGCGGCGGGATGTGGTCGTCGCGCTCGATCATGGTGGAGACGGGCCCAAAGCGCCTGACGGCGGCCGCGTACAGCTCCCACACCGGATCGGGTACGGGGGAATCGTGGGTGTCGACCAGGTAGTCGCCGTGATCCTCGTGCCCGGCCAGATGTATCTGCTGCACGCGCTCCGCCGGAATCGCCTGCAGGTACTCGAGCGCATCGAACTCGTGGTTCAGTGCGCTCACGTAGATGTTGTTGACGTCGAGCAGGATCAGACAGTCGGCGCGCGAGGCGACCTCGCGCAGGAATTCCCACTCCGTGAGGCGCGAATCGCGGAACGCGACGTAGCTCGAGACGTTCTCCAGCAGGATGCGGCGTCCGAGCAGCTCCTGCACCGCGCCCACCCGCTCCACCACGTGCGCCAGCGCCTCCTCGGTGTACGGCAGCGGCAGCAGGTCATGCGTGTTGCGTCCCGCCACCCCGGTCCAGCACAGGTGATCCGAGATCCACGCGGGCTCCATGCGTGCGGCAAGCGCCTTCACCTGCCGCAGGTACTCGCGATCCAGCGGCGCGGTGCTGCCGATCGACATGGATACACCGTGCATCGCCAGCGGGTAGCGCTCGCGGATGCGCGTCAGGTAATGCAGCGGCTTGCCCCCCGGCACCAGGTAGTTCTCGGTGAGCACCTCGAACCAGTCGACCGGGGGGCGATCGGCGAGGATCGCCTCGTAGTGATCGACCCGCAGGCCAAGACCGAACCCGAGCGCGGGGGGCTTCAGCATGGGCAGCCTCTTTATAAGAGTGGGCCGGGCGGTCAGCGCGCCCGGCCCACTACAACTCACTTCGCCTTGGCTTTCGCCGCGTCGCACTCCGCCTTGGTCATTTCCAGGTACCCCTTGCCCTTGCAGGAGTTCTGGCCCTTGCAGGCGTTGTTGGCGCTCTTGCACGCGGAGTGTCCCTTACAGGAATTGACACCCTCGCACTTCACTTTCCCTTCGGCGGCGCTGGCAGTGCTCACCGCCACGGCCGAGAACATCACCGCGGCAGCCGCGGCCAGGGCAACACTGGACAGGATTCTGGAATTCATTTCGGCGTTCTCCTAAGAGGATTGGGGCGGCGCCGATTGTAGCGCCGGCGCCGCAGGATAGTCGCCCGTGGCGCTCGCGTGGGTCGCCCGTGGCGCTCGCGCGGGTCGCCCGTGGCGCTCGCGCGGGATGTAAGTGCCTCCGCCCACACGCAAATTCCACCCGCACGCTCGGCTACGCGGCCATACAGGTAGACCGGCGACATACAGATAGACCGGAGAATGTCCAACTGGATTGCAGGCTCAGGTCCCGGCGCAGCCCTCACACGCGGCTCCAAGCGGCGCGACCGCTCTCATCCGCGCGCGCCGGGATACATTACAATCTGCGAAGCCCGCGCCTGCCTGCCGCAGGTGCGTACCCCTCACCACAGCCGACAGTGACGGAATGACCGACGCCCCCGGTGACGCCATCCTCGTGCGTGGCGCGCGCCAGAACAACCTGAAGAGCCTCGATCTCGACCTGCCGCTCAACGAGCTGATCGTCGTCACCGGCGTGTCGGGCTCGGGCAAGTCGTCGCTGGTGTTCGACACCTTGTACGCGGAAGGCCAGCGGCGTTATGTCGAGACCTTCTCTCCCTACGCCCGGCAGTTCCTCGACCGCATGGACAAGCCGCAGGTCGAGTCGATCTCGGGAATTCCGCCCGCCATCGCCATCGACCAGACGAACCCGGTGCGCACCTCGCGCTCGACCGTCGGCACGATGACCGAGCTCAACGATCACCTGAAGCTGCTGTTCGCGCGCGCCGCGGCGTTGTTCTGCCGGCGCTGCGGCCAGCTCGTGCGGCGCGACACGGCGGACAGCATCTACGCCGATCTGTGCTCGCGCGCGCGGCAGGCCGGTGATCCGCGACTGCTCGTGAGCTTTCCGGTACCGGTGCCGGCGAATTTCACCGTCGACGAGGTCCGTGAGCTGCTGGCAAGACAAGGCTATACACGCTTCCTGGGCAGCACCGTTGCCGCACCGCCACCCGCACCGGCGCCGACGCCAGCGCGGCGTACCCGCAAGCGCAGCCACGGCGCGGGGACCGCCCCGGCCATCCTGGAGGTGGTGCAGGACCGACTGCGGGCCGGCAGCGCCGAGCGCGGCCGGGTGCTCGAGTCGCTCGAGGCGGCGCTGCGCGTCGGCCGCGGACGCGTCGACGTGCAGGTGGTGGATGAAGGCGATGCGCCGCAGTGTCTCGACACCTGGCGTTACTCGAGCGAGCTGCACTGCGCGCACTGCGACCTGGCGTACCACACGCCCACTCCCAGCCAGTTCTCGTTCAACTCGCCGCTCGGCGCGTGCGAGACCTGCCGTGGCTTCGGGCGCACCATCGGCATCGACTACGGGCTGGTCATTCCCGACGAGACCCGCTCGCTGCGCGGCGGCGCGATCAAGCCCTGGCAGAGCAAGTCCTACAGCGAGTGCCAGCAGGACCTGGAGAAATTCGCCAAGCAGCGCGGCATTCCCCTCGACACACCGTGGCGCGAGCTTGCCGCCGAGGCTCGCCGCTGGGTGATCGAAGGCGAGGGTGCCTGGACCAGGAAGGTCTGGTACGGCGTGCAACGCTTCTTCGCGTGGCTCGAGACACGCGCCTACAAGATGCACGTGCGGGTGTTGCTGTCGCGCTATCGCGCCTACACGCCGTGCACTGCCTGCAAGGGGGCGCGCCTGAGAAGCGAGGCTCTGCTGTGGCGCCTCGGCACTCGCGAGCTGGCCGACGCGGCACTCGGCCCTGCGGGACGCTTTCGCCCGCGCGGTGTTGAGTGGAGCGCCGACGCCACCGCGGGGCTGCCGGGGCTGTCGATCCATGAGCTGATGCTGCTGCCGATCGAGCGCGGCTGCGAGTTCTTCGAGCGGCTCACCCTGCCGCGGCCGCTCGATGAGGCCACGGAGCTGCTGCTGGCGGAGATCCGCGGACGCTTCCGCTACCTGGTGGAGGTGGGGCTCGGCTACCTCACGCTCGATCGTCAGTCGCGCACGCTCTCGGGCGGGGAGGTGCAGCGGATCAATCTCACCACCGCGCTCGGCACCTCGCTCGTCAACACGCTGTTCGTCCTCGATGAGCCCTCCATCGGCCTGCACCCGCGCGACATGCAGCGCGTCATCGGCGTCATGAAGCGCCTGCGGGACGCCGGCAATTCGCTGCTCGTGGTCGAGCACGATCCACAGATCATGCTGCAGGCCGACCGCATACTCGACCTCGGGCCCGGGGCGGGCGAGCGCGGCGGCGAGATCGTCTTCTACGGCAGCCCCGAGGAGCTGCGCCTGAGCGCCGCCTCGCTCACCGGCCAGTACCTCGGCGGTCGCAGGACGGTCGCTCCGGTGAGCGAGCCGGCAACCGACGGCGCACCCGCGGCGCACGGCGTGGTGGCCGTGGCGCGCGCCAACCGCTGGCTCGAGCTGCGGGGCGCGGCCGAGCACAACCTGAAGAACCTCGATGTACGTATCCCGCTCAAGCGCCTGGTGTGCGTGACCGGCGTGTCGGGATCGGGCAAGTCGACGCTGGTCGAGGACGTGTTGTATCCCGCGCTTCTCAAGTATCACGGCAAACCGACCGAGGCACCCGGGGAGTTCGCAGACCTCAGCGGTGCGGAGCTGATCGATGACGTCGTGATGGTCGACCAGAATCCCATCGGCCGCACCACGCGCTCCAATCCCGCCAGCTATGTCGGCGCCTTCGATGCGATTCGGGCACTGTTTGCCGCCGAGCCGGCGGCGCAGGAGCGCAAGTACGGTGCCGGAACCTTCAGCTTCAACTCCGGCAACGGCCGCTGCCCGGCCTGCAACGGCAACGGCTTCGAGCACGTCGAGATGCAGTTTCTCTCCGACGTGTACCTGCGCTGCCCCGACTGCAACGGCCGCCGCTATCGCGATGAAGTCCTCGACATCCGGCGCGAGGGTGCCGACGGCCGCCGCTGCAGCATCGCGGACGTGCTGGATCTCACGGTGACGCAAGCGCGCGCATTCTTCGCCGACGCCCCCGAGGTGGCCGCGCGTCTCACGCCGCTCGCCGACGTCGGCCTCGAGTACCTGAAGCTCGGCCAGCCGGTACCCACGCTCTCGGGCGGCGAGGCGCAGCGACTGAAGCTCGCCGGGCACCTGGCGCAGGCGGCTGCCGTGCCCTCGAGCACCACTCACCGCGGCAAGCTGTTCCTGTTCGATGAGCCGACCACCGGATTGCACTTCGAGGACGTGGCGAAGCTCCTGAAGGCGTTCCGCAAGCTGCTCATCGCCGGTCACTCGCTGCTGGTGATCGAGCACAACCTGGACGTGATCCGCGCCGCCGACTGGATCATCGACCTCGGTCCCGAGGGCGGCGAGCGCGGCGGCGAGATCATCTGCGCCGGAACCGCCGCGCAGGTAGGCGCGCATGCTCATTCCTTCACCGGCCAGGCGCTGCGCGCCTACGAGCAGGCGCTGTCCGTGGCGGCGCAGGCCAGCGCGCCCGCGGTTGCCGAGCCGCGCGCGCACTACCGCGGCGCTAATGGGCGCGAGCACCACGTGGTCATCCACAAGGCGCGCGAGCACAACCTCAAGAACATCGACGTCGAGATCCCGCGCGACCGCTTCACCGTGATCACCGGCGTGTCCGGCTCGGGCAAGTCGACGCTTGCCTTCGACATTCTCTTCAACGAGGGCCAGCGCCGCTACCTGGAATCGCTCAACGCCTACGCGCGCCAGTTCGTGCAGCCGGCGGCGCGCCCCGACGTGGACGCGATCTTCGGCATCCCGCCCACGGTCGCCATCGAGCAGCGCACCAGCCGCGGCGGCCGCAAGAGCACCGTGGCGACCCTCACCGAGATCTATCACTTCCTGCGGCTGCTGTACGTGAAGCTCGGCACGCAGTACTGCCCGGACTGCGATCGGCCGATCGAGCCGCAGAGCGCGGCCTCGATCGGCGCCCGCCTGGTACGCGATTACCGCGGCAAGCGCATCGCGCTGCTGGCGCCGCTCATCGTGGCACGCAAGGGCTACTACACCGATCTGGCGAAGTGGGCGGCCAGGAAGGGCTTCAAGACACTGCGGGTCGATGGCGAGGCGCTGCCGACGGCGCCGTGGCCGCGCCTGTCGCGCTTCCGCGAGCACACCATCGAGTTGCCGGTGGCGGAAATCGACGTCGGCGTGCGCAGCGAGGCCGCCCTGCGCGCAGCTCTCGCCCGCGCGCTCGATTTCGGCAAGGGGCTGGTGCACGTGCTGGGACCGCAGTCCGCGCCGGCTACGGTGTTCTCCACCAAGCGCGCCTGTCCCTCCTGCGGCAGGAGTTTCGCCGAGCTCGACCCGCGTCTGTTCTCCTTCAATTCCCGACACGGTTGGTGCCAGAGCTGTTACGGGACCGGCGTCGAGATGCCAGGTTTCGATGAGCAGCAAAGCGGCGAGGAACTGTGGTGGAACGAGTGGTACGGGCGCGAACCGCAGCCCTGCGGCGCGTGCCGCGGGCAGCGGCTGAACCCCACGGCGCTCAATGTGCGCTTCCGCGAGCGCTCGATCGCCGCGCTGGCGGGTGAATCGGTCAGCGCCAGCGGCGAATTCTTCGCCCGGCTCAGGCTCGGCACGCGTGAGCGGCAGATCGCGCGCGACCTGCTGGCGGAAATCCGCGCGCGCCTGAAGTTCCTCGAGCGTGTCGGGCTCGGGTACCTGCAGCTCGATCGCGGCGCGCCCACGCTCTCGGGGGGCGAAGCGCAGCGCATCCGCCTCGCCGCACAGCTGGGCTCGAACCTGCAGGGCGTGTGCTACGTGCTCGATGAGCCCACCATCGGGCTGCATCCGCGCGACAACCGCATCCTGCTCGCATCGCTCGCCGAGCTCGCCGGGCACCGCAACACACTCGTGGTCGTGGAGCACGACGAGGAGACCATCCGCCGCGCCGATCACGTGCTGGACCTGGGTCCCCAGGCCGGCGTGCACGGCGGCGAGCTGGTGGGTGCCGGGACGGTGCAGGACCTCACGCGTAACCCGCGTTCGACCACCGGGCGCTTCCTGCGCGAGCCGCTGCTGCATCCGGCGCGCCCGCAGCGCGCGGTGAACGCCGCCACACCCCTGCTGACACTCGAGCGGGTGGCGCTGCACAACATCAGGGGGAGCGACGTGCGCATCCCGCTCGGGCGCCTGGTCGTGATCACCGGTGTGTCCGGTTCGGGCAAATCGACCGTGGCGCGCGACGTGTTGTATGCGAACCTGAAGCGGCTGCTCGGACAGAACGCGCCGCGCAGCAGCGGCCGCAGGCGCGCCGCCGGCGTGAGGCTCGTCGGCTGCGCGGCGGTGCGGGGACTGGAGCTCGTCGATCGCGTGCTGGAAGTAGACCAGACGCCGATCGGCAAGACCCCGCGATCCTGCCCCGCGACCTACATCGGATTCTGGGATGACATCCGGCGCGTGTATGCCGGTACCACCGAGGCGCGCATTCGCGGCTACAGCGCCAGCCGCTTCTCATTCAACACCGCCGGTGGCCGCTGCGAAGCATGCCAGGGCCAGGGCATGCAGACCGTCGAGATGAGTTTCCTGCCCGACGTCAAGGTGCTGTGCGACGTCTGCGGCGGGCGGCGCTTCAATTCCGAGACGCTCGCCGTGTCATGGCGGGAGGCCAGCATCGGCGACGTGCTGGCGATGAACGTCGAGGATGCGGTCGGGTTTTTCGCGGCCCATCCGCGCGTGCATCATGCCCTCAAGCTCCTGCAGGACGTGGGCCTCGGCTACCTCACGCTCGGGCAGCCCAGCCCCACGCTGTCGGGCGGCGAAGCCCAGCGCATCAAGCTGGTCGCCGAGCTCGCGAAGGTGCGCGACGACCTCGCCCACGGCCCGCGTCAGAAACCGAAGCACACCCTGTATGTGCTGGATGAGCCCACCGTGGGTCTGCACATGGCCGATGTGGAGAAGCTGCTGCATGTGCTGCACCGGCTGGTCGCCGCCGGCAACACCGCGGTCGTGGTCGAGCACAACCTCGATGTCATGGCCGAAGCGGACTGGATCCTCGACCTGGGGCCGGAGGCCGGTGATGGGGGCGGGCGCATCGTCGCCCAGGGCGCGCCGGCGCAGATCGCGCGCCGCAGCAAGCACTCCCACACCGGCCGGGTGCTCGAGGAGTTCCTGCGCCAGCGCACCCGGCCGGAAGCGCCGCAGCGCTGATATGGCCTTGCGCCGCGCCAGGAGGCCGCTGCGCCGCGCTAGCTAGGAGGCCGCTGCGCCGCGCTTCGGGCTCACGACTTCGATCGTCAGGTGCGACAGGCAGGAGAAGCCGCGCAGCGCAGAGCGGTAGAAATGCACATCGCGCGCCTCCCGGGGCACGATCGAAACGATGGCGCCAAAATGGCCCGGACCGAGCCGCCACAGGTGCAGGTCCGCCACCCGGTCGCCGTCCTCCTCCAGACGCCGCCGCATACGCGCGGCGAGCGCCGTATCCGGGGTCATGTCGAGGAGGATCCGGCCCGTGTCGCGCACCAGTGCATAGGCCCATGAGGCGATGACACAGCCGCCTACGATTCCCATCATGGGGTCCATCCACAGCCAACCCAGGAAGCGGGCCGCCGTGAGCCCGAGGATGGCGAGAACCGACACGGCAGCGTCGGCCGCCACGTGGATGAATGCCGCCCGCAGATTGTGATCCCGGTGTGCGCCGTGCGCGACGCCGCCGCCGGCCTCCCCGGCGTGAGCATGCGCGTGCGCGTCTCCGCCGCTCAGCAGCCAGGCGCTCACGATGTTCACCAGCAGGCCGAGAAAAGCGATCGGAATCGCCTCGCGGAACTCGATGTGAACGGGCGCCAGAAAGCGCCTGACGGCCTCGTAGCCGATGAGCAGGGCAATGAGAGCCAGCACGACGGCGCTGGTGAAGCCGGCCAGATCACCGAGCTTGCCGGTGCCGAAGCTGAAGCGCGTATCGCGCGCGTGCTTGCGGGCGAAGGTGTAGGCCCAGGCGGCAATCAGCAGGGCGATCGCGTGGGTCGACATGTGCAGGCCGTCCGCGACCAGGGCGAGGGAGCCGAAGGCGATCCCCCCGCCGATCTCCAGCACCATCATCGCCGAGCACAGAGCGATGACCGCCCAGGCCTTGCGCTCGTTGCTCGCATGGCCGGCGCCGAGGAACACGTGCGAGTGCTGCTCCTGCAGCCCTACGGCGTCCGCAGTCGCGCTGGCGGTCTCACTTGCAGGCGGTCTCACTTGCAGGCGATCTCACTTGAAGTAGCTATGCACGACGTCGATCAGCTCATCGGTGGCCGTGGCGCGCGGCTCACTGGCGCGCGGCCGGCGCGCCACGAGGTGCTCGCGGATGTGATCCTTGATGACTTCCGCCAGCAGGCTGTTCACGGCGCCGCGGCACGCGGCCAGCAGCTGCATGATCTGGCCGCAATCCGCGTCCCCGTTCAGCGCCCGCTCCACCGACTCGACCTGCCCGCGAAGGCGGCGCAGCCGGTTGACCAGCTTGGTCCTGTTGCGGACGGTGTGCGCCATGGCCGCCTTATATCCTACCGGGGTATAATATCCAAGCCCATGGCCCATGATCTGGTCTGCTGGAAATGCGGCGCGCCGCTCGCCGAGCTCACCCTGCCGCTGCGACGGCTGGAGGAGTGCCCAAAGTGCCACGCCGAGCTGCACGTGTGCCGGATGTGCATCGAGTACGACACGCGCGTCGCCAAGCACTGCCGCGAGCCGACCGCGGAGGAAGTGAACGACAAGACGCACGCGAACTTCTGTGATCACTTCCGGCCGCGCGCCGCGGCGTTCACGCCGCCCAACACCGCAGAGGTGCAGAAGGCGCGCACGGAACTGGAAAAACTGTTCGGCAAGCGCTGAGTGCTCGCACGTTCCGTCGCCCGGAAACGGCCTCGTGCCGCACCCGGCGCCACTTCGCGCTAGACTGTCCTCACAAGCAGCGCTTGCGTGCCCAAGCGTGGCACACCCAGGGAGTCATCATGGTCGAGCGATCGCCCCGCGGGCACTATTTGCCCTTCCTCGCAGCCATGCTCGCCTGCGCCGCCCCGCCCGCCGGGGCGGCCGGCGCCGCACCGGGGAGGCCCGCAGCCGCCACGGACCTGCACGCCTGGGAGGCCGGCGACGACCCCGGGGCTCTCGAGGCGTGGGTGCACCAGCACCTGCGCCGCGCCGACGCCGATATCGGGCGCCTGCTGGCCGTGAAGAGTGCGCGCACCGTGGGCAATACCCTGCGCCCGTACGATGATGCGGCGAACGAGCTCATGCTCTCGGTCGCCCAGTCGAGCGTCTTGTATGGCGTGGGGACCACCAGGGAGCTGCGCGACAAGGCGCAGGCGCTCACGCAGACCGCGAATGCCGCGTATACGGCGCTCAGCCTGAACCAGGCGGTCTACCAGGCGCTCGCCGCGGTGCCCTCGCCGGCGGATGCGGCCACCCGGCACTATCTGGAACACACCCTGCTCGAGTACCGCCTCGCCGGCGTGGACAAGGACGACGCCACGCGGGCGAAGATCAAGGCGCTGCAGGACAAGATCACCGCGCTCGGCCTGGCGTTCGAGCGCGCGGTGCACGACGACGTGCGCACGACCGTGGCCGACCAGGGGCAGCTCGACGGACTGCCGCCGGACTACCTCGCCACGCACCGCGCCGATGCCGAGGGACACGTCAGGATAACGACCGACCCGCCGGATGGCTGGCCGGCCCAGAGGTTCTCCAACAGCGCGGAGTTGCGCGGCAAGCTGTACCTCGCTGCCCAGGAGGTCGGCTACCCGGCGAACAGCGAGACGCTGCGCGCGCTGCTCGCGCGGCGCGAGGAGCTGGCGCGCCTTCTGGGCTATCCGACCTGGGCAGACTTTGCCATGGCCGACCAGATGATCGGCTCGCCGGCCAAGCTGGCCGAATACCTCGGCGGCATCGATGCGGCCTCGCGCGAGCCGGGCGCGCGCGAGGATGCGGCGCTGCTGGCGTTCGCCCGGCAGCGCGAGCCCGCGATGCAGAAGATCTCGGCTGCGGATGCGCGTTACTGGCAGGAGCAGTACCGGCGTGCCAGGTTCAGCTTCGACTCGCAGAGCGTGCGGCCCTACTTCCCCTACGCTCAGGTCGAGCGCGGCGTGATCGCCACCGCCGCGACGCTGTTTCATGTCGACATCAAACCGGTGGCCGGAGTGCACACCTGGCATCCGTCGGTCACCACCTACGACGTCTTCGACGGCCAGGCGAGGCTCGGCCGCATCTACCTGGACATGCATCCGCGCGAAGGCAAGGACAAGTGGTTCTCCACCCAGCCGCTGACGTACGGTATCCACGGCCGACAGCTGCCCGAGGGCGTACTGGTGTGCAACTTCGCGGGCGGCACGCCCGGTGACCCGGGCCTGATGCAGTACGGCGACGTGGTGGTGTTCCTGCACGAGTTCGGTCATCTCATGCATCACCTCA
Organism: Gammaproteobacteria bacterium; assembly: GCA_005878095.1. Lineage (GTDB taxonomy): Bacteria > Pseudomonadota > Gammaproteobacteria > Steroidobacterales > Steroidobacteraceae > 13-2-20CM-66-19. The sequence goes on from VBNH01000066.1 coordinate 25,358, forward strand.
TCGGCAGCCAGAACGCGTTCGTCGGCGAGGGCGGCTTCCTGGTGGAGGGCGATTTCATCGAGGCGCCCTCGCAGATGCTGGAAGAGTTCTTCCATGATTACGGCGTGCTGACCTCCTTCGCCCGCCATTACCAGACCGGGGAGGTGCTGCCCCGGGATCTGTTCACGCGCATGACCCGCGCCGACGCCTACGGGCGCGCCAGCGGCCAGCAGCGCCAGCTCATGTACACGGCGGTGTCACTGGACTTCCATACGCTGCCGCCGGCGACGCTGGACTTCGACGCGGTCTACCGGCGCGACTTCGAGCGCTTCAACACCAGCGCGTTCGTGCCGGGCGATCACTTCTGGGCGAGCTTCACGCACCTGAACGGCTACAGCTCGAACTACTACACCTACGTGCTCGACAAGGTGATCGCGCTGGACTTCTTCGCGCAGTTCGATCCGCAGAACCTGTTGCACGGTCCGGCGGGCATGCGCTATCGGCAGGCGGTGCTGGAGCCCGGCTCCACCAGGCCCGCCGCGCAGCTGGTACGCGACTTCCTCGGCCGCGAGCCCAACCTGGACGCGTACCGGCGCTGGATGCTGGCGGAGTTCGACGCCGGGACTACAGCTTCTTCACCCGCTCGCTGAGGCGCTCGAGGAGTCGCGTGAACGCCGAATTCTTCTGCACTTCGACGCGCAGGTGACGCACCCCCGAGTCGTTGAGGGTCTCGCCGGTGCCGTTATCGATCGTGAGCTGACTCGCGCCGAGAATCTCCAGCGTCTCCTCCAGAGTGTGCGGGCCACGGCGCTCGCGCGCACCCACCTTGGCGCGGGCGCGGCCCTTGGCGGGCTGGCGCACGGTGCGGCCCACCGCCACCTTCGACGTCGCCTTG
>VBNH01000168.1 GCA_005878095.1 Gammaproteobacteria bacterium
AAGGCGCTGTGGTGATCACCTGGCAGTGATGACGGCTGATGAAGCGGCTGTCGATCTGCACGTCGTTGTCGGGAGTGCGCCCGATGATGACCCGGCCGATGCGCAGGGTGATTTCCTGCACCGTGCGCCCGTCGGTCGCCACCAGCAGACGACCCAACGCGGCGCCCGCCTCGGGAGTCGCGGCGGACGGCGCGGCGGGCGCCGCGACGGGTGCCGCGGCGGGTGCCGCGGCGCCGGCCTCGGGGGGCTGCGCCTGGGGGCGCGCGGCGTACTCGACCCACTGCAGCTCGCGCACCGCGCTGATGATGTCCGCGCGCGTGACCTTGCTGCGATCCGAGGTGTAGGCGGCCATCATGGCGGTATCGCACAGAGTATTGATCAGTCGCGGTACCCCGCCGCAGTAGCGAAACACCTCGGCGAAGGTATCGGCGGCGAAAATCTCGCGGTCCCCGGCTCCGGCGACGTCCAGCCGGTGCTGAATGTAGCTGCGCGTTTCCGTCTCCGACAGCGTTTGCAGGTGAAACCGCAGCCGCACGCGCTGCATGAGCTGGGCGAGCTCGGGTGCGTCGAGCTTGTCGTTGAGCTCGGGCTGTCCGGCGAGAATGATCCGCAGCACCTTGTCCTTGGTGGTCTCCACGCCCGACAGCAGGCGGATCTCCTCCAGCACGCGCATGGTGAGGTTCTGCGCCTCATCGACGATCAGCAGCACCTTGCGCCCGGCGGCGTACTGCTCGACCAGGAAGTTGTTGACCGTGCTGATGAGCTCGGCCTTGCGCATCTTGAAGGGCGAGAAGCCGAACTGCACCAGCACCGCTTGCAGGAAGTCGATGGCCGAAACCTGTGTCTGGTTGATCTGCGCCACCACCACGTCCGCCGGCACTTCCTTGAGGAAGGATTCGATCAGCGTGGTCTTGCCCGAACCGATCTCCCCGGTGATCACCACGAAGCCGTCGGTGAACCAGATGGTCGACTCCATGTACGCCTTGGCGCGGGCGTGCTGCTTCGACAGGTACAGGAACTGGGGGTCCGGGCTCAGCCGGAACGGCAACTCCTTGAGCTTGAAGGGTTCCAGATACATGCTTGTTGGCTCGCAGCCGATGTTACGGGATGCGAACGCCGACGGCCAAATCCTTGAGCAGGCGTCGCGCGCGAGCGTCACGCCGGGCAGGGGTCGGCTCGACGAGGGTGCAGTGACCCACCTTGCGCCCGGGCCGCCCTTCCTTGCCGTAGTCGTGCAGGTGCACCCCTGCAAGCGCCAGCAGGGTTGCGCGTGGGGGCATCTGCCCGATGAGATTGATCATGGCGCTGTGCCCGAGCGCTCGCGTGGCGCCGAGCGGCAGGTCGAGGATGGCGCGCAGGTGATTCTCGAACTGACTGGTGGCGGCGCCCTCGATGGTCCAGTGTCCGGAGTTGTGTACGCGCGGCGCCATCTCGTTGGCGATGAGCCCGCCGCGGCGCACGAAGAACTCGATGGTCAGGATGCCGGTGTAACGAAAATGCGCCAGCACGCGCATGAGATAGCGCGCGGCCAGACGCTGCCAGCGCGGCGGGCCGAAAGGCGCGCAGGTGAGTCGCAGGATCCCCCCACCGTGGACGTTGCCGCACAGCGGATAGACCGCGAGCTGGCCGCTGACGCTGCGCGCGCCGATGATCGACGCCTCGCAATCGAACGGGATCCACTCCTCGTACAGCAGCGGTGCCGCGCCGAGGGCGCTCCAGGCCCGCCGGGCGTCTGCGGCCGTGCGGATCACGGCCTGACCCTTGCCGTCGTAGCCGAGCCGGCGCGTCTTGAGCACACCGGGCAGGCCGATGGCGGCGATGGCGCGCGTCAGCTGCGCGTGTGAGCTCACGGCGCGCCAGCGGGTGGTGGGAATCCCGAGGCGCTCGAACAGCCGCTTCTCGGCCACGCGGTCCTGCCCGGCGGCGAGCGCCGCGATCGGCGGACAGATACGCGCGCCGTGCAGGCGCGCCACGGCGCGCAGGCTCGCAACCGACACGTTCTCCCAGTCGAAGGTCACGACCTCACAGCGCCGCGCGAGACGGGCGAGGAGCCGGTGGTCGGTAAAGGCGCCCTGCAGCAGGGGGGCGACCCGGCCCGCGGGCGCCGCGCGCGAGGGGTCCAGGCACAGGAAATCGAGCCCGAGCGGATAGCCCGCCAGAACGAGCATGCGGCCGAGCTGGCCGGCGCCCACGATGCCGACCGTCATGTGCGCGGCGTCGCGCGCGGATCCGGTTTGCCGAGCACGCCGGCGGTCTGGCGTTCGCGATAGGCTTCCAGCGCCGTGGCGATGGCGGGGTACCGGCTGGCGAGGATCGCCGCCGCACACAGCGCGGCGTTGGTCGCCCCCGCTGCGCCGATCGCGAACGTCGCTACCGGCACGCCGGCCGGCATCTGCACGATGGACAACAGTGAATCCAGTCCCCCCAGGGACTTCGACTGCACCGGTACGCCGAGCACCGGCAGGATGGTCTTGGCGGCGGTCATGCCAGGCAGGTGCGCGGCGCCGCCGGCGCCGGCGATCAGCACCTCGAGTCCCCGCGCGCGCGCGCCGGAAGCGTACTCGAACAACAGGTCGGGGGTACGGTGTGCGGACACGACGCGCACTTCGTAGGGGATCGCGAGCGTGTCCAACAGCTCCGCGGCGGACTGCATCGTCTCCCAGTCGGACGGCGAGCCCATAATGATGCCGACGAGCGGTTTCATCACGGCATTGTATCGAACAATGCGCGCAGCGCGCGAAACAGCTCTCTGGCCGCCGCGCCGGCGCCGGCGGCGCGGCGGCGCTCCGCCTGGGCGGCGCTGACGCGCCGGGCCCATTGCGCTCGATCGAGATCCGGTCGCCAGCGCGCCAACTCCGCCAGGGCCGTCGGCCCTTCAGCGATCAGCCGCTCGCGCCAGGCGCTGACGCGCTTGAAACGCTCGCTCGCGCGCGCGGCACGTTCGCTGTGCGCGGCGAGCGCGGCGCGGATCGGCTCCACGTCCACCCCCCGCATCAGCCTGCCGATGTACTGGCGCTGGCGCGCCGCGGCCGCACGGCTGGTGATGTGGCGCGCCGCGCGGATCGCCTCGCCCAGAGCCTCCGGCAGCTGCAGCGCGTCAAGCTCCGCATCGCGCAGGCGCACCAGCGCCTCGCCCAGGTCCTGGGCGGCGTGCGCAGCGCGCTTGCGCGCGCTCTTGCTGGGAGGCCGCGAGGTGTCGTCGGCATCTTCGCGGTCGTGCGGTGTGGCGATCACGGGCAGCTCGTTGGTGCGCTCACCGCCGCGGTGCCAGGCGGTGAGCTACAATTTAAGCCTAACGCTCACACGAATCACGCACGATGCAACCACCACCCGTATCCGGGGCAATCCGGCAACTCACCGACGTCGCGAGTCTCGCGCTCGAGGAAGCGCGCCGCCAGGGCGCGTCGCAGTGCGAAGCGGACGCCTCGCTCGCCCAGGGGCTGTCGGCGAGCGTGCGGCTGCGCGAGGTCGACACGCTCGAGTATCAGCGCGACCGCGGCCTCGGTGTGACCGTCTACTTCGGCCAGCGCAAGGGCTCGGCGAGTACCGCGGACCTGGCGGCCGCCGCGGTGCGCGAGACGGTGGAAAAGGCCTGTGCGATCGCCCGTTACACCGCCGAGGATCCGTATGCCGGGCTGGTGGAGCCCGGGGCGCTGGCCCGCGAGATCCCCGATCTCGATCTCGATCACGCCTGGGACCTCAGCCCGGAGCGTGCGATCGAGCTGGCGCGCGAATGTGAGGCCGCGGGCCTCGCCGTAGACGCCCGCATTACCAACTCCGAGGGCGCATCCGTGAGCAGTCAGCGCCACACGGGTGTGTACGGCAACTCGCTCGGCTTTCTCGCCGGCTACTCGGCCAGCAGCCACTCGGTCAGCTGCTCGCTCGTTGCACAGGCCGGCGATGACATGCAGCGCGACTACTGGTTCACGATCGCGCGCGACCCGACCGAGCTGGAAACCGTCGCCGGCGTCGGCCGCACCGCAGGTGTACGCGCCGTGGCCCGGCTCGGTGCGCGCCGCCTCAGCACCCGCAAGGTCCCGGTGGCCTTCACGCCCGACATGGCGCGCGGCCTGCTCAGACACTTCGTCGGCGCGATCAGCGGCACCAGCCAGTACCGCAAGTCCTCGTTCCTGCTGAACGCGGCCGGCGAGCAGATCTTTCCGGCGTTCCTGCAGATGCAGGAGCGGCCGCACATCCGCAAAGGCCTCGCCAGCAGCCCGTTCGACCAGGAGGGCGCCGCCACGCACGATCGCGACCTGGTGCGCGACGGGGTGCTGAGCGGCTACGTGCTCAGCAGCTACTCCGCGCGGCGCCTGGGGCTGACCACCACCGGCAATGCCGGCGGCATTCACAACCTCATCGTGAGCAGCGCGCAGCCAGCGCTGGATGCGGCGGGGTTCCTCAGGCGCCTGGACACGGGGCTCCTGGTGACCGAGTTGATGGGACAGGGCGTGAACGGGGTGACCGGGGACTACTCGCGCGGCGCGAGCGGTTTCTGGGTGGAGCGCGGCGCCATCGTGTACCCGGTGCACGAGATCACCATCGCCGGGAACCTGAGGTCCATGTACCGGAACATCGTAGCGCTGGGCGACGATCGTGACGTGCGCGGCGGCATCCGCACCGGCTCGGTGCTGCTCAGCGAGATGACGATTGCCGGGGAGTGAGCTGCAGCGCCGGCCGCGCAGCTTCATCGACCAGGTCGCGTAGCGTGAGCTCGCCGCACCGATGGCGGCGCGCATCCTCGACACCGGCCAGCAGCCGGTCGACCGCAGGGATGGGCAGGTTGCGGGGCGCGACCTGGCCGCTGCCGTAATTGCGCGCGATGTCGAGTATCTCGTACAGACTGATACGCCCGAGGTCGCGCGCCGGGACCAGCTCGTCGTAGTCGGAGAAGCACCAGTCGAGAAAGGGCCAGATGCGCGTCCACATGCCTTAAGGATACAGTGCTCACCGCCTTTCAAGGTGCGGTGCCCCCGTGACGGCAATTTCAGGATTTCCACAACGGATCGTGTGCCTGACCGAGGAGACGACCGAGACGCTGTATCGGCTCGGCGAGGAGTGGCGCATCGTCGGTATCTCGGGCTTCACCGTGCGCCCGCCACGCGCGCGCCGCGAAAAGCCGCGGGTTTCCGCCTTCACCAGTGCCCGCACCGACCGCATCGTGGCGCTGCGGCCCGATCTGGTGTTGGGCTTCTCGGATCTGCAGGCCGACATCGCCGCCGAACTGGTGCGTGCCGGCCTCGAGGTGCACGTCTTCAATCACCGTAGCGTCGCGGACATCCTGCGCATGATCCGCACGCTCGGCGGCATGATCGGCTGCGAGGGCAAGGCGCACGCGCTGGTGGATGAGTTGAGCGCGGGACTGGCGCAGGTGCGCGCGCGCGCGGGGGCCCTGGCGCGTCGTCCGCGCGTGTATTTCGAGGAATGGGACGATCCCATGATCAGCGCCATCCAGTGGGTGTCCGAGCTCATCCAGCTTGCCGGGGGCGAGGAGTGCTTCCCCGAGCTCGCGCGCGAGGGGCTGGGGCGCAATCGCATCATCGCCGATCCGCTGGAAGTGCCGCGCCGCGCTCCCGACATCGTGCTCGGCTCGTGGTGCGGCAAGAAGTTCCAGCCGCAGCGCCTGGCTGCGCGGCCCGGCTGGGACGCCATCCCCGCGGTGCGCGATGGCTACGTGCGCGAGATCAAGTCATCACTCATCCTGCAGCCGGGGCCGGCGGCCCTGACCGATGGCGTGCGCGCGATCCAGGGCATCATCGAGGAGTGGGCGCGACGCGCCTAACTCATGCCGCGGCGCTCGCGGATCAGCTCGTAGGCTTCGATGATCTGCTGCGTGCGCTGCTTGGCGTGCGCCATCATCGACTCCGGCAAGCCGTTGGCCTTGAGCTTGTCGGGATGATGGCGGTGCAGCTGCCGGCGGTAGGCCTTGACGACCGCCTGATCGCTCGCGCCCGCGCTGGTCTCGAGCACGCGATAGGCCTCCTCGAGCGAGCGATCGCGTGCCGGGGTGCCGGCGCCACGCGCCTCACCTGGGCGAGGGCCGCCACGCTGGATGCGCAACACCGCCTCGACGTGCGCCAGCTCGAGGGGCGAGATCCCCAGCGCGGCGGCGATCCGTGCGACCAGAGGCCGCACCGGGCCTTCCAGACCGTTGCCGGCGAGCGCCGCGCGCACCTGGATCTCGAGGAACACGCGCAGCAGGTCCGGCCGCCCGCGGCAGGCGCGTCTGAGAGCGGCGAGTTCGCCGCCGAGGTCGAATGCCGGGAGCTTGCCGGCGGTGAAACAGGCGATCGCCTCGCGCACCTGCGGGCCATCGAGGCGCAGTTCGCCCATGACGGCGCGCGCGGCGGAGATTTCCAGCTCCGACACGCGGCCGTCGGCCTTGGCGAGACAGCCCATGACACGGAAGGTGGTGCGGAAGAAGCGCTCGCCGATCGCGACGACGTCCTCGCCCGCGGACAGCCCCGCCTGCAGCTCCTCGCCGTGCTCATCGAACTGATGCCCGAGCAGCACGCCGAGCACCGCTCCGATCGGACCGAGCGCCACCGCACCCAGCACGCCGCCGGTGAGTTTGCCGATCCACTTCATTCTCATGAGCGCGTCGTGTCGCAGGCTCAAAGGGCCGCTATAGTACCAAGTGCATGCCGGCGCCCGTCGTCTACCGCACCGAACTCACCGGCCTTACCCGCATCCACGAGGGCAAGGTGCGCGACATCTACGCCGTCGATGACGACACGATGCTCATCGTGACCACCGACCGGCTGTCGGCTTTCGACGTGGTGCTCCCCGATCCGATTCCCGACAAGGGGCGCGTGCTGAACGGCATCTCCAACTTCTGGTTCGCGCGCACCCGGCACCTGGTGCCGAATCACCTGACGGGCCGAGATCCGGCGGAGGTAGTCCGGGACCAGGGCGAGCGCGCCCTGCTGGCCGGGCGGGCGGTGATCGTGCGGCGGCTGAAGGCGCTGCCCATCGAGGCGGTGGTGCGCGGCTATCTCATCGGCTCCGGCTGGAAGGACTACCAGGCGAGCGGGCGCGTGTGCGGCATCGCCCTGCCTCGGGGCCTGGAGCTGGCCGGACGCCTGCCGCAGCCGCTGTTCACGCCGGCGACCAAGGCGGGCATCGGCGCTCACGATGAGAACATCAGTTTCGAGCAACTGGCCGCGCTCATCGGGGCAGAGCTTGCCGCCGCGGTACGTGACGCCGCGCTGGCACTGTACGGGTTCGCGGCCGAGTACGCGCGCAGCCGCGGCATCCTCATCGCCGACACCAAGTTCGAATTCGGCCTCGACAGCCAAGGCACACTCACGCTCATCGACGAGGTGCTGACGCCGGACTCCTCGCGCTTCTGGTCCGCGGACAGCTATCGTGCGGGCGTGAGCCCGCCGAGCTTCGACAAGCAGTTCGTACGCGACTACCTGGAGACGCTCGACTGGAACAAGCAGGCGCCGGGACCGAAACTGCCACCCGAGATCATCGCGCGCACCGGCGACAAGTACCGCGAGGCGCTCGCGCGCCTGACCGCCGGAGGCTCGATCGCGTAGCGACGGCTGACCGGCGCCAGAGTCTGATCGCGATCGGTTAGACTGTGGCCATGGTGCCCGCGTGGATCGCTCCGTCGATTCTGTCCGCCGATTTCGCCCGGCTCGGAGCCGAGGTCGCTGCGGTGCTCGAGGCCGGTGCCGATCTCATTCACTTCGACGTGATGGACAACCACTACGTGCCGAACCTCACCGTCGGTCCGCTGGTGTGCGAGGCGCTGCGCAGGCACGGCGTCACGGCGCCGATCGACGTGCACCTGATGGTCCGCCCGGTCGATCGCATCGTGCCGGACTTCGCCGCCGCCGGCGCCACGTTCATCAGCTTTCACCCGGAGGCCTCGGAGCACGTCGATCGCACCATCGGCCTGATCCGCGAGCACGGCTGCCGGCCGGGACTGGTGTTCAATCCCGCCACGCCGCTCGACTACCTCGACTACACGCTCGAGCTGCTCGACCTGGTTCTCATCATGTCGGTGAATCCCGGCTTTGCCGGTCAGCAGTTCATTCCGACCGCCTTGCGCAAACTCGCCGCGGCACGCGCCCGCATCGACAGCGCCGGCCGCGCGGTGCGCCTCGAGGTCGATGGCGGGATCAAGACCGATAACATCCGTTCCGCGGCGCAGGCCGGAGCGGACACGTTCGTCGCCGGGTCGGCGATCTTCGGCAGTCGCGACTACGCTCAGACTATCCGCGAGATGCGGCGCCAGATCGCCGTGTGAGGCAGGGGCCGCTCAGGCGGCCGGGGTGCGGTGCCCGGGGACGAGCCGCGGGTCTCGCGCTACTCGTGCTCGTCCTCGTCGTCATCATCGTCCTCATCGTCGTCGAGGTCGAGCTGGCTCGTGGCCTTGGTGGCCGCCGCCGGCTTCGTGGGCACGATGACCGGGCGGGTCTTCATCTTCGGCCGGGCGTTGAAGACCACGATGGTCTTGCCGGTGGCGCGCAACAGGCCCTGCTCCTCCAGCACCTTGAGCACCCGGCCCGCCATCTCGCGCGAGCAGCCGACCAGGCGCGAGAGTTCCTGACGGCTGACCTTGATCTGCATGCCTTCCGGGTGCGTCATGGCGTCCGGTTCGCCGCACAGATCCATGATGGCGTGAGCCACGCGGCCGGTGACATCGACGAAGGCGAGATCGCCCAGCTTGCGGTTGGTGCGGTCGAGGCGGGTGGCCAGTTGCGTGGCAAGCTCAAACACCAGCCCCGGGCTCTCCGCGGCAATCTGCCGGAAGCGCGGGTAAGTCATCTCCGCGAGCTCGCACTGGTTGCGCGTGCGGACCCAGGCGCTGCGCGTCGGCTGCTCGTAGAACAGGCCCATCTCGCCGAAGAACTGCCCGCGGTTGAGGTAGGCCAGCACCATTTCGTTGCCTTCCTCGTCCTCGATCATCACTTCTACCGAACCGCTGATGATGTAGTAGAGGACGTCCGGCAGGTCGCCGGCGTGAATGACGACGGTCTTGGAGGGAACCGCGCGGATGCGGCAGTAACTCAGGAACCGGTTGATCGCCGGAATCTCGCTTAAGGGCTTGATGTTCTCTTCCATACCGGCTCCCGGGAGATATACGACCTTCAGGACTCATCAAACCCAGTAGGCAGTGCCTGTCATGACACGGGCCGTGTACCGCATGAGCGCGCACACCGGTGCGGGCAGAGGGGCGCCGCCGGCAGCCGCAGCCGCCGCGCCATGCGCGATCTCCTCCGCCCTCATGGTCTCAAGTATCGCACGGCTGCGAGCGTCGCTTGCCGGGAGTCTGCCGAGATGATCATCGAGGTGCCCCTCGACCTGACGCTCGGTCTCGGCCACGAACCCGAGGCTGGCGCGTTCCCCAAGCAGCGCGGTGGCGGTGCCGATGGCGAAGGATCCGGCGTACCAGAGCGGATTGAGGAGACTCGGCCGCGCGGCGAGCTCCTTCAGGCGCATCTCACACCATGCGAGATGATCGGATTCGGAGCGCGCCGCGGCCATCAGCATGTCGCGCGTCGCGGCGGAGCGGGCGACGAAGGCCTGGCCGTGATAGAGCGCCTGGGCGGCGAGTTCGCCGGCATGGTTGACGCGCATGAGCGCCGCGCTGGCACGGCGTTCCGCAGCCACCAGGGTGTCGGGCGCCGGGTCCGATCCGCCCGGGACGGGCCGGGATGTCCTGGCCGACGCAAAGACCGAGCGCAGTCCACGGTCAAGGGCGGCGATGGCACAGTCGAGAGGGCGACCGGACTCCATAATCTACGTCCTCTATTATAGGGGCAATCAGGACTGGCAGACCCTCGGCCGCACCGCAGGCCCCCCTGGGGGCTCCTCCCGCGCGTCTTTGCATTGGTGCACCTGCTTGAGTACACTTTCCCGCCTTTTTTCGGCCCCGACCAGGGTTCTCCCCGACGGCGGGCGCGGCGCCACGAGTGACCTATGAAGACCGTATTTGCCAGGCCCGGTACCGTCCGTGGCGATTGGTTCGTCGTCGACGCCAGCGACAAAACGCTCGGGCGGCTGGCCTCGCAGATCGCTCATCGCCTCAAGGGCAAGCACAAGGCTGACTACAGCCCGCACGTGGACATGGGCGACCACATCGTGGTGGTCAATGCGCAGAAGGTCCGTGTCACCGGGCGCAAGCTCTCCGACAAGATCTACTACCACCATACCGGCCATATCGGCGGCATCAAGTCGATCGCTCTGGAGAAGCTTCTCAGCGAGCACCCCGAGCGCGTGATCGAGTTCGCGGTCAAGGGCATGTTGCCGAAGAACCCGCTCGGCCGGCGCATGTTCAGGAAGCTGCACGTGTTTGCAGGCGGCGAGCATCCCCACAAGGCGCAGCAGCCGAAGCCACTCGAGATTCAATAGGACCGTACATGCCAGCGACCCAGCAGAATCACTACGGTACCGGGCGTCGCAAGACCGCGACGGCGCGCGTGTATCTGAAGCCCGGCAACGGGCGCATCACGGTGAACGACCGTTCACTCGAAGAGTTCTTCGGCCGCGAGACCGGCCGCATGATCGTGCGCCAGCCGCTCGAGGCGGTGAAGCTGGTCAGCAGTTTCGATATCGCCGTCAAGGTCGACGGCGGCGGCATCACCGGCCAGGCGGGCGCGATCCGTCACGGCATCACCCGCGCGCTCATCAAATACGATGAGGGCCTGCGCAAGCCGCTGCGCGATGCGGGCTTCGTGACGCGCGATGCGCGTGAAGTCGAGCGCAAGAAGGTCGGGCGCCGCAAGGCTCGCCGCGGTCCGCAGTACTCGAAGCGTTAAGCGCGGGGGCTTGCGCGGGGCATACGGCTCCGTGCGCGCCCGCCCGAATTTGTATCCCGCCCTCCTGGGGGATCGTCTAGTGGTAGGACAACGGACTCTGACTCCGTTTACCTAGGTTCGAATCCTAGTCCCCCAGCCAATCGCAAGGGCCCGTCGATCTGACGGGCCCTTTGTTCTTTCCAGGCCGGGAGCCGCGACGGACTAGGATGAGAACCGCCGGGGTGGCCTTGGGTTCGGCGTCTCCTAGCGAGTCTGCACGCCCTGTGCGGTGCCGACCAGCAGCACGTCCGCGGGGCGGGCCGCGAACAGTCCGACGGTCACCACGCCCGTAATCTGGTTGAGCTCACGCTCGAGCGCAACCGGATCGGCGATGCTGAGATCGTGTACGTCGAGGATGTAGTTGCCGTTGTCGGTGACGAACCCCTGACGCCAAAGCGGTCGGCCGCCGCGCGCGGTGAGCTGCCGGGCGACCAGCGTGCGCGCCATGGGGATGACCTCGATCGGCAACGGGAAGCGGCCGAGCGTGGTGACCAGCTTGGTGTCGTCGATGATGCACACGAAACGCTGCGCGGCCGCGGCGAGGATCTTCTCGCGGGTGAGGGCGCCGCCGCCGCCCTTGATCAGATGCCGGGCCGGAGTCGCCTCATCGGCGCCGTCGACGTAGAGGGCGAGGTCGGGAAGCTCGTTCAGTTCGACGACCGCCAGACCTGCGGCGCGCAGCCGTGCGGTGCTGGCCTGCGAGCTGGACACGGCGCTGCGCACACGACCGGGATTGGCGGCGAGGGCATCGATGAACAGGTTCACCGTGGAGCCGGTGCCGATGCCGATCGTGACGCCGCTGGGCACCAGTTCCAGCGCCGCCAGCGCCGCGCGCCGCTTGTTTGCTTCAGCATCCGTCGCCATCAGTGCCTTGAGACGACTGTGCCCGCGTCAGCAGCGGGCACGGTCTTCGAATACGACTCGGCGGTCACTTTCGCGACCGCCGAGTTAAGGCCTATTTCTTCTTGGCAGCTTTCTTCTTGGCCTTCTTCTTTGCCTTCGCCATGTTGGCTCTCCAATTGACGGGTTAGTCCGGGGTCCGAGTATATACACGCGAATCGAAATTACAAGCGAGCACACGGTGAAGTGTGATAGGGCGAGCCGCGCATGACGACTCACGAACCGCGCGCAGCGCTCTCGTGAGTCACTCGAGCGAGAGGATGAACTTCCAGTGCGCCGCTTCCACCGGCGTGATCGACAGTCGATTGCCCGGGCGCAACAGCACCATACCCTTGAGTTCCTTGCCGGCATGCGCTCGCAGTTCTTCGAGCGTGATGGTACGCGCGAGGCGGCGCTTCAACTGCACGTCCACCATGAACCAGCGCGGCTTGCCCGGGTCGCTGTCGGGATCGTAGTGGTGGTGCTTGCGATCGAAGGCGGTGGGATCGGGGTAGCCCTGCTTCACGATCTGCATGACGGCGACGATGCCCGGCAGCGCGCAGCTGGAATGGTAGAGAAACGCCTCATCACCCCGGCGCACCTCATCCCGCAGCATGTTGCGCGCCTGAAAGTTGCGCACGCCGTCCCACGCGGTGGTGCTGCGCGGGGCGGCGGCGAGATGCTCGAGGCCGAACGTGCCGGGCTCGGTCTTCATAAGCCAGTAGCGCATCGGATGATCCCCTCTTCGGTCACCACCGCATCCATCAGCACGTCGTGGGCCGCGGCCGTGATGTGCTCGAGCTGCTGGAAGCCATAGGCGAGGCCCACCAGGCGCGGCGCGTACCAGGCGTTGCGCCAGCGCCGGAACGCGAACGCGCGGTCATAATAGCCACCGCCAGTTCCGAGGCGCACGCCGCGCCGATCGAACCCCACCAGCGGCAGGAACACCACGTCCAGCCAGCGCGCGCCGATCGTGGCCGCCGCTGCAGGCTCGGCAATCCCCAGGCGGTTAGGCCGCAGCGGGCCGCGCATTTCCACGAACTGCATGGCGCGCGAAGCACGCCGCCGGTCGATGCGCGGCAGGTAGAGGCGGCAGCCGCGCTCCTGCGCCAGTGCGATGAGCGGGGCCGTGTCGAGCTCATCGGGCAGTGCGGCATACACCGCGATACGCCAGTGCGAGCGCAGCCGCAGGGCCCGGTCGACGTTGCGCGCCACGAGGAGCGAAGCGCGCTGGCGCTCGCGCGCCGGCACGCTGCGGCGCCGGGCCACGAGGCTCGCCCGCAGTTGTCTGCGAGCGCCCCCTGGTGAGGATTCAGGTAGCGCCACCCGCATGTGCCGGTGCGGGCCGTTGCTCTCGAACCAGAGCAACAAGTGGGACGAGCTGCGGCAGGTAAGGCTTTCCGCTCAAAGGCGGACTTGCACAGCGCTGCGCGCAAGCCGGAAGTCCCGAGGGTGTTTCAATTAGGGTCCGAGGTAACCCGGCCCACTTGTCGAACACCGCAGGCGACGCCAGGAGCACTCTACACCAAGGATAGGTGGCGCGCCTAAGGTAAGCGGCGGGCCGCGGCCTGCGTCACAGCTCGAGTTGCTGGCCCTTGCCGAGCACGCCTTCGACGCGCTCGCGCAGCGCGCGCACCCGGCCGCCCACACCGCTGTCAACCCGTGACTCGCGATCCTTCACCCGCAGGTACTCGTGCGCCAGATTGAGCGCGGCCATGACGGCGATGCGGTCCAGGCCCACGACCTTGCCGCTGTCGCGGATCTCACGCATGCGCGCATTGAGGAACTCGGCGGCATCCAGCAGCGCAGAGCGCTCCTCGTAGGGGCAGGCGACCACGTATTCCTTCTCCATGATGCGGACACTCACCCGCGCCTGATCCTGGTGGCTCATGCGCCGTGCTCCAGGGTCTTCAAGCGGCCGATCATGGCCTCCACGCGCGTGCGCACCTGCTCGTTCTTGTGCACGAGCGCGGCGCGCTCCCCGGCGAGCGACTCGTGCCGCGCCCGCAGCGCGCGATTCTCCTCCTTCAGGTGCTCGAGGCTCGTGATCAGCTCTTCGATGCGTTTGGTGAGCCGGGTGAGCTCGAGATCGAGTTGTGTTCTTGTCATGTCGCTCATGGCGGGGACTATAGAGCCGCGCTCTTCGTACGGTCAATTATAATGAGCCGTGCGCGCATGAATCAGCCCGACTACACCCACATCCAGCAACTGCTGACGCAGGCGCGCTCGCACGCCGACGCGGCCGAGGCGCACGGCACGCTGGCCGGTTGCCTGTGTGGCGCGGGCGGCTACCGCTTCGAGGACTGGCTGCGCGAGATCCTGCCCGAGGGGCGCGCAGAGCCTGCCGTGGCTGCCAGCCTGCACGCACTGTA
>VBNH01000027.1 GCA_005878095.1 Gammaproteobacteria bacterium
GCGAGCGGGCGAGGTTCTCGAGCCCCATGGACTCGGCAAGCTTCACCAGCTCATGGATGGGCTTGGACTTGAGCTCCGTCAGGTTCATCGAGCTGCGCGACTGCGTCAGCTCCGCCGGGCTTATGATCTCGGAGTCGTCGGCGTCGAACACCTCCGGCTCTTGCATCATCTCATCGGGGCGTCCGCCATTATTGCCACGATTGCCGTCACGATTGTGGCGCGGTCCCTTGTTGGGCCGGTTGCGGCCCTGATTGCCGAGATAGCCTCTCACAGGTTGCTGTCCAGGAATGCCGAAAGTTGGGATTTGGATACGGCGCCGACCTTCTGCGCCTCGACCGTGCCGTTCTTGAACAGAATCAGCGTCGGGATGCCGCGGATGCCGAACTTGGGCGGTGTCTGCGGGTTCTCGTCGATGTTGATCTTGGCGACCTTGATGCGATCGAGGTACTCGCTGGCGATCTCATCCAGGATCGGGGCGATCATCTTGCACGGGCCGCACCACTCGGCCCAGAAGTCCAGCAGCACCGGCTTGTCGGACTTGAGGACGTCCTGGGAAAACGTGGCGTCCGTAGTATGCACAATGTGCGGGCTACTCACGCGGTTTCAACCTCCGTCAATGCAGAGCGCAATAAATCGCCTGGAAATTGGGAATCCACGAGCGGGTTGGCAATAGGCGCCCGAAAAGCGATGCCAGAAACACCCGCCAAACGGTTACACTAATAACTCGTGATTGAGTATGAACCTTAAAGGAATTAAGGAAAACCGGGTCGGCAGGTGCGGAGCCTGTTGGCCCGCTGACTGAGATACTTTGTAGCGCTTCCGGGCCGCATTTGCAAGCCTCAGGCGCGTTTCCCGCTCACACTCCGGACCTATTTGATGACTGACTCACATTCCGGTTCGGTCGAATTCGCCTCGTTGGGCCTGCTCCCTCAGGTCATGGCCGGCATCCGGCAGGCGGGCTTCACTCACTGCACTCCGATCCAGGCGCAGACGCTGCCGATTGCGCTGGCGCGCCGCGACGTTGCCGGCCAGGCACAGACCGGCACCGGCAAGACGGCTGCGTTCCTCGTCGCGCTGTACCAGGCGCTGCTCACGCGTCCCGCGGCAGCGAATCGCAGCCCCACCTCCATCCGCGCACTCATCGTCGCACCCACCCGCGAGCTCGCGGTGCAGATCCATCACGATGCGCTCACCCTCGGCGCCCACACCGGGCTCAGGCACTTGGTGGTGTTCGGCGGCATCGACTACGAGAAGCAGCGCCTGGAACTCAGCCAGGGCTGCGATGTGCTGATCGGCACGCCGGGGCGGCTGATCGATTACTTCAAGCAGCACGTGTACGACCTGCGGCACGCACAGGTGCTGGTGCTCGATGAGGCCGATCGCATGTTTGATCTGGGCTTCATCGCCGACATCCGCTACATCCTGCGGCGCCTGCCCCATCCCGAGCGGCGCCAGTCCATGCTGTTCTCGGCCACGCTCTCGCACCGCGTGCTCGAGCTCGCCTACGAGCACATGAACAACCCGGAAACAGTGCGCATCGAGCCGGACAAGATGACCGTCGATGAGGTGCGCCAGCTCATGTACTACCCCTCCATGGAGGAGAAGGTGCCGCTGCTCATCGGACTGCTGCACCAGAGCGAAGCGGTGCGCACCATGGTGTTCGTGAACACCAAGCGCATGGCCGAGCGGCTCGAGAGCACGCTCAAGGCCAACGGGTTCAGTGCCCAGGCGCTCTCCGGGGACGTGCCGCAGAACAAGCGCCTGCGCTTCCTGCGCGACTTCCACGACGGAAAACTCGCAGTCCTGATCGCCACCGATGTGGCCTCGCGCGGCCTGCACATCCCGGACGTCAGCCACGTGTTCAACTTCGACCTGCCGCAGGACGCGCCCGACTATGTGCACCGTATCGGCCGCACCGCCCGCGCCGGCGCCGAGGGCGATGCCATCAGTTTCGCGTGCGAGGAGTACGCGGTGTCGCTGCCGGAAATCGAGAGTTATGTCGGGCATAAGATCCCCTTCGCCCCGATCGCCCCGGAGCTGCTGGCCACCGGCGTGGTGGCGGGCGCACCGGTGCATTCACACCGGCCCCACCGCCCCGGGGACCGCCGTCACGGCGGCGGCTCGCACGGTGGCCCGCGCGCCGGCGGCCCCCGCGGCCACAAGGGGCCGCGCGCGGGCCGGTCGCACCGCGGACGGGGTCGCTGAAGCCACGGCCACGGGGCGGGCGGTGCCGCCGTGGCACTCAGGGCGTCGCTTGAGCTAAGCTCTGCCTTCTGGCGGCCGCCGCCAGCAGCCCCAGGCCGTCCAAAGCCCATTCAGCATCCGATCGTGGGCCGTTCCCGTATGGCGGAAATCGAAGACAACGTCGACCGCGAGCTATTCCGCAACGTGGAGAAACTACGTCAGTTGCGCATCGAACATCGTGATCTCGATGAGGTCATCTCCCGCCTGTCACTCGACCTGCACGTGGATGAGCTGCAGCTGAAGCGCCTGAAGAAGCGCAAGCTCATGCTCAAGGATCAGATCGCGCGCCTGGAGAGCCAGCTGATCCCGGATCTCAATGCCTGATGAATAGCGCCGACAGCGCCGCAAGCGCGATCCTGCTGCGGCTGACGTCCCCGCAAGTGCTCGGCGCAGTGCTCGCGCTGCTGGTCGCAGGCGTGATCGCGCTGCTGGTTGCGCGGGCGCTGCGCATGCGGCGGTCGCGTGGCGCCACGGCCGCGCAGCACCCGCCACACTGGCTGGACCATACGCTGGAGGGGGCGCTCATCCTGGCGCCGCTGGTGGCGGCGTTCGCCACACTGCTGGCCGGGCACGCGGCGCTGGCGGCGTTCGCGACGCCCACGGCGGTCATCGACGGCGCGGTCAAGATGGTGGGCGCGCTGGCGCTGCTGCGCTTCGGCGTCTACCTGCTCGGGCGGATGCTCGGCCCGGGTTCCTGGGTCGGCACTCGGGAAAACCGCATCACGTTCGTTTTGTGGGTGATCGCGGGGGTAGCGCTGCTCGGCTGGCTGGATACGCTCGAGGCCGCCCTCAACCGCGTCAGCCTGCTTCCGGGACGAACGCAGTTGAGCCTGTGGGGCCTGCTCAAGGGCCTGGTGATAGTCACCGCCTTCCTGGTCGTGACGAGCCTGGTCGCGCGCGCCATCGAGCGCCACGTCATGCGGCTCGAGCAGCTGGCCGTGTCGACCCGGGTCGGAGTCTCGAAGTTCGCCCACTTCCTGCTGCTGGGGCTCGGCATGCTGCTGGGGATCAACGCCGCCGGCGTTGATGTGACCACGCTCAACGTGCTCACCGGCGCCATCGGCCTGGGGTTGGGCTTCGGTCTGCAGTCGGTCGCGAGCAACTTCGTCAGCGGCTTCGTGTTGTTGATGGACAAGTCCATCAAGCCCGGCGACGTCATCAGCTTCGCCACCGGGACGAGCGGCGCGAGCGCCGGCAACTTCGGCTGGGTGCAGGAACTGCGCGGCCGCTACGTGGTGGTGCGCGACCGCGACGGCGTGGACACCCTGGTACCGAACCA